>NZ_BAABLG010000002.1:0-397338 GCF_039544225.1 Microbacterium jejuense | reverse complement strand
CGCTGTTGAGTTCTCAAAGATCGGACGCACCCGGGTTCCAGCCTCACGGCCATCTCCCCAGGGCAACTTCTCTATCTTACACACCCTGTCTCGCTAGTCAAGTCGGCGTGTTCCGAAGCACAAGGGCTCCCGACACGATCGACCGGCGATCCGGAGGAGTGGAAGAAATCCCATCCTAGACCGGAACCGGACAACCCGCCAGAAGCGGGATCGGATGGGGTGGTCCGCTGCTTGAGGGGAGCCAGACCTTCCGGTCTTCGCTCAAACCCTTTGGGGCGAACTCGTAATACTTTACGTGCGCCTGGCGGGTCCGTCGAATCATCCCGGCATCCCGGGCGTGTCGCACCTCGACTGCCCCGGAAAGACGCGGGACCGGCATCCACTCGGGTACCGCGCTAGCGTTGACGGCATGACCGAAGAACGCTGGGTGTGGGGCGCGGGCCTCGCCACGATCGCCGAAGACGGAACCGTGCTCGACACGTGGTTCCCCTCCCCCGTCGCAGGACGCATCCCGCTCGGGTACGACCCGCAGCTGCCGCCCGACGAGCTCGACCGCCTGGCGGTGCCGGACCCGCGCCGCGCCGTCGACGTGGAGATCGTCACGATCGAGATCGACCTCGCAGCCGCTCCCGCGTCGACCTCCGACGCCTACCTGCGCCTCCACGCGCTCTCGCACCGCCTGGCAGAGCCGAACACTGTCAACCTCGACGGGATCTTCGCCTTCCTGCCGAACGTCGCGTGGACCAATGCCGGCCCCGTCCACCCCGATGCCCTCGCCCGGCTGCGGCCCTTCCTCGCGCGCGAAGGGATCCAGGTCCAGGGACTCGACAAGTTCCCCCGCCTGCTCGATTACGTCACGCCGGCCGGCGTGCGGATCGCGGACGCCTCGCGCGTGCGCCTGGGTGCGTACCTCTCCCCCGGGACCACCGTCATGCACGAGGGCTTCGTCAACTTCAATGCCGGAACCTTGGGCCAGAGCATGGTCGAGGGCCGCATCTCGCAGGGCGTCGTGGTCGGCGACGGCAGCGACATCGGCGGCGGCGCCTCGATCATGGGCACCCTGTCGGGCGGCGGCACCCACAAGGTCTCGGTCGGCGCGCGCACCCTGCTCGGCGCCAACGCAGGAATCGGAATCTCGCTCGGCGACGACTGCGTCGTCGAGGCCGGTCTGTATGTGACCGCGGGCACGAAGGTCATCCTCGCCGACGAACCGCGACGCGCCGATGGCTCGCCCACGACCGCGAAGGGCGCTGACCTGTCGGGCCGCGACGGGCTGCTGTTCCGTCGCAACTCGCTCACGGGCGCTGTCGAGGCGGTGCGCCGCGCGGGCGTCGGCGTCACCCTGAATGAGGCGCTTCACGCCTGATCCCCGTGGAGGACAGGCCGTCGGCGGATGCCGGCGGCCTTTCCCGTCAGCGGCGGATGGCGTTGATCGCGAGATCCAGCACGCGGGTGCGCTGCGCATCGTCGTCGAACGACGCGACGGCGGCGACACCCGAGACCAGCTTCACCACATCGCCGATCGTGACGTCCGGCACCACTTCGCCCGCCTCCTGCGCACGGGCGAGCAGCGGCTCCCCCGCCGCGAACATGATCGTGCGGCACTCGGCCAGGACCGGTGACCGGCGGTTGAGCCCCTCGAGCAGAGCGTGCTTCGTGCCCACATAGGCGACGAACCGTTCGAGCCACGCACGCAGCGCGTCCCAGGGTTCCCGGCCCGAGAGCTCGTCGGCCGCACGAACCAGCGCGTCGACCTCGCCGAGGTACAGCGTCTCGATGAGGTCGTCCCGCGTCGGGAAGTTGCGGTACAGCGTCCCGATACCCACGCCCGCACGCCGGGCGATGTCTTCGAGGGATGCCGCCGACCCCTGCTCCGCGAAGGCCTCACGGCCGGCGGCGACGAGCGCGTCGAAGTTGCGCGCGGCGTCCGCTCGCTGGGGACGGCGCGCCTCCAGCGCTGAGATCCGCTCGGCGACCGGCATCGCATTGACCTCCGGGGTGACGAAAAGAGATGGTTGCGAAACGGAGGCATCCTCCGCTAATCTCCAAAGCGGAGGCTCCCTCCGTTCGGAGACCTACCTCCACTTTATACGGATCCGCTCGGATCCGCACCCATCGGAAGGCCACTCGATGCCCCTCTCCACCTCATCCTCCCGCGCGGCGTTCGCTGCGATCGCTATCAGCGTCGCCTCCCTCGCGCTCCTGCAGAACCTCGTCATCCCCGTCATCCCGCTGATCGCCGCGGACTTCGGCGTCACACCCGACGCGGCATCATGGACCAATACCGCGTGGCTCATCGCCGCGGCCGTCGCGACTCCGCTGCTCGGCCGCATCGGCGATCTGCGCGGTCGCCGCAACACGTTCCTCGTCGTGCTCGCCGTCGTCGCGATCGGCGACATCGTCGCCTCGTTCGCGGCGAACCTGCCCGTGCTGATCCTCGCGCGGGTGCTGCAGGGCGTCGGCGGCGCCCTGTTCCCCCTCGCCTTCGGGCTCCTGCGCGACGTCATGCCGCGCGAGCGGCTCACCGGCGCGATCGGCGCCACCAGCGCCATCATCGGCATCGGCGGCGCGGCCGGCAGCGTGCTCGCGGGGCCCCTCGCGGGCCTGCTGGGCTGGCACGGCATCTTCGCGGTGCCCTTCATCGCCGCCGTGGCCGGCATCGTGCTGACCATCTCGCTCGTCCCCCGCATCGGCGCGCGCGCGCACGGGCACGTCAACGTGCTCTCGGCGACGCTGCTGTCGGGCTGGCTCATCGCACTGCTGGTCCCGCTCAGCTCGGGCGCGCGCTGGGGCTGGACCTCTCCGCTCACGCTCGGACTGTTCGCCCTGGCCCTCGTGCTCATGATCGGGTGGGTCGTGTCGGAACTGCGTTCGGACAGCCCGCTCGTCGACCTGCGGCTGATGGCCGCGCGGGCGATCTGGCCGGTCAACGCCGCCGCACTGCTCATCGGCGTCGCGGCGTTCGGATTCTGGGGCTACCTGCCGCAGTTCCTCGAGACACCGGCCGGCTCGGGCTGGGGTCTCGGACTCTCGGTGCAGGCCGCCGGCTTCGCGCTGCTGCCTCTTCTGATCGGCATGTCCGGCGTCGGGTTCGCCGCGGGGGCGATCGCGCGCATCGTCCCGCTGCGGGTGATGATGGCGACCGGCGCACTGTTCATGGCCGGCGGAGTCGTCCTGGCGGTCGTCGAGCACAGCACGCTCACGACGCTCGCCATCGCGGGCGGCGTGTTCGGCGTCGGCATCGGCCTCGCCTACGCGTCCGCCGCGAGCATCATCGTCGAGAGCGTGCCCGCCGACCGCACCGGCATCGCCACCGGCGTCAACGCGAACCTGCGCACGATCGGCTCGGCGATCGGCTCGGCCTTCACCACGGCGGTCGTGTTCGGGTCGGTCGCCCCCGGCGACTCCCCCGCGTTCGACCAGTACGCGGTGGCGTGGCTGAGCATCGCAGGCGCGGCGGTCGTCGCGGCGGTGATCGTGCTCGCAGTGCGGCCTCGTCGGACGGATGCCACCACCGCGCGTCCGCTCGAGACCGCTGACGAATCACCGGCATTCGCTGAAGCCGCCTGACGCCATGGGCGCGCGTCGCAGCGTGCCGCACAAGCGATGGATGCCGCACCCCTCGGGGTGCGGCATCCATTCGTCTTCTCAGCCGAGGCCGGGGTACGTGCGCTCGGGCGCACCCACGTACAGCTGCTGCGGGCGCCCGATCTTCGTCTGCGGGTCGCTCGCGGCCTCGCGCCACTGCGCGAGCCAGCCGGGGAGCCGGCCGATCGCGAACAGCACGGTGAACATGCGCGTGGGGAAGCCCATCGCCTTGTAGATCACGCCGGTGTAGAAATCGACGTTCGGGTACAGGCGGCGGTCCTGGAAGTACGCGTCGTTGAGCGCGATCTCTTCCAGCTCCTTGGCGAGGTCCAGCAGCGGGTCGCTCACGCCGAGCGCCGACAGCACCTCGTCGGCGGACTCTTTCACGAGCTTCGCGCGCGGGTCGTAGTTCTTGTAGACGCGGTGACCGAAGCCCATGAGCTTCACGCCGTCTTCTTTGTTCTTGACGCGCTCGACGAAGCGCTGGACGCTCTCGCCCGAGTCCCGGATGCGCGCCAGCATGTCGAGCACCGCCTCGTTCGCGCCGCCGTGCAGCGGGCCGTAGAGGGCGTTGATGCCGGCAGAGATCGACGAGAACTGGTTCGCGCCGGTCGAGCCGACCAGACGCACGGTCGAGGTCGATGCGTTCTGCTCGTGGTCCTCGTGGAGGATCAGCAGACGCTCGAGCGCCCGCGACATCACCGGGTCGACCTCGTACACCTCGGACAGCACGCCGAAGTTGAGCTTCAGGAAGTTGTCGACGAAGCCGAGCGAGTTGTCGGGGTACAGGAAGGCCTGGCCGATGCTCTTCTTGTGCGCGTATGCCGCGATCACGGGCAGCTTCGCGAGCATGCGGATCGTGTTGAGCTCCACGTGCTCGGGGTTGTTCGGGTCGGACTGGTGCTCGTAGTACGTCGACAGCGCCGAGACCGCCGACGACAGCACCGACATCGGGTGCGCCGTGTGCGGCAGCGCCGAGAAGAAGCGCTTGAGGTCTTCGTGCAGCAGCGTGTGCCGGCGGATCTTCTCGTCGAACTCGCCCAGTTCGTCGGCCGTCGGCAGCTCCCCGTAGATGAGCAGCCACGCCACCTCGAGGTACGTGCTGTTCTTCGCCAGCTGCTCGATCGGGTACCCGCGGTAGCGCAGGATGCCCTGATCGCCGTCGATGTACGTGATCGCCGACTTGGTCGCCGCCGTGTTCACGAAGCCGTAGTCGAGAGCGGTGTGGCCGGTCTGGCGGGTGAAGGTGGAGAAGTCCACGCTCGGCGTGCCGTCGGTGCCCCGCAGCAGCGGGAACTCCGCGGTGGTATCACCGATCGTGAGGGTGGCCTTCTCCTGCTGGGTGCCCGCGTCGTTCACGGCGCCTCCTCGCGATTTCTGGTCGTGCCGGGGGTGTCGTCCTGTCCTGGGCGATGCCGTGACGGCTTCTGCCTCAGAACGGAGATACGGGACGGGGGATGCCGCGTCGCCGCGTCCTACAGCCTAGTCCGCTGCCGCGCCTACTGCTGACACAGCCAAAGGGACGAGGCATCCGATGGAGGATTCATCAATCTTCGAGAACCGATGCCGCGCGCAGCCGTTCCGCCGCCGTGGCGATGCGCTCGTCGGTCGCCGTGAGCGACAGCCGGACGTGCTGCGGGAAGTGCGTGCCGTAGAAGTGCCCGGGGCCGGCCAGGATGCCGAGGTCGGCGAGACGGCCGAGGCTGTCCCATGCGTCACGGCCCTCGGTCGCCCACAGATACAGGCCGCCCTCGCTGCCGTCGATGTGGAAGCCGGCGGCCTCGACGGCGGGCTTGAGCACCTCGCGGCGGCGCCGGTATCGCTCACGCTGCGCGGCCACGTGCTCGTCGTCGTCGAGGGCCGCCGCCATCGCCGCCTGGACCGGGAGCGGCAGCATGAGGCCGAGGTGCTTGCGGGCCGTGAGCAGTTGCGCGACGAGCTCGGGATCGCCCGCGAGGAAGGCCGCGCGGTAGCCCGCGAGGTTGGACTGCTTGCTCAGCGAGTAGACCGAGAGGATGCCGCGCACGTCGCCGCCGGTCACCTGGGGATCCAGCGCCGAGGGCACCGGTTGGGCGTCCCACGGGGCCTCCCAGCCGAGTTCGGCGTAGCACTCGTCCGAGGCGAGCACGGCACCGAGCTCACGGGCGCGCGCGGTCGCCGCACGCAGCGCGGCGACATCGAGCACACGTCCGTCGGGGTTGCCCGGCGAGTTCACCCAGACCAGACGCGTCTCGGCGGGCCACTCGGCGGGATCGTCCGACGCGAGCGGCGTGGCCCCCACCAGCCGGGCACCGACCTCGTAGGTGGGGTAGGCCGCGCGCGGGTGCACCACGACATCGCCCGGACCGAGTCCGAGCAGGAGCGGCAGCAGGGCCACGAGCTCCTTGGAGCCGACCGTGGGCAGGACGTGGGCGGGAGTGAGCCCCGGGACCCCGCGACGACGGTCGTACCAGCGCACGATCGCCTCACGCAGGGCGGGCGTCCCCACGGTCTGCGGATACGCGTGCGCGTCGGTCGCGGCACGAAGGGCCTCGGCGACGACCGGCGGGGTCGCGTCGACGGGAGAGCCGATCGAGAGGTCGACCAGTCCGTCCGGGTGGGATCGCGCGCGCTCGGCGTACGGCGCCACCGCATCCCAGGGGTAGTCCGCGAGGTCCGCGACCCCCACGTCAGTGTTCCTGCGGGGGAAGCGCCTCGATGATCGGGTGGTCCTTGTGGATCACGCCGACCTTGGCCGCGCCGCCGGGCGAGCCGATGTCGTCGAAGAACTCGACGTTGGCCTTGTAGTAGTCCTGCCACTCGTCGGGCAGGTCGTCCTCGTAGTAGATCGCCTCGACCGGGCACACCGGCTCGCAGGCGCCGCAGTCCACGCACTCGTCGGGGTGGATGTACAGCGAGCGATCACCCTCGTAGATGCAGTCCACCGGACACTCGTCGATGCAGGCGCGGTCCTTGACGTCCACGCAGGGAAGGGCGATCACGTACGTCACACGGCCAGTCTAGCCGCGGCGTCCATGGCACGGCGGCCGTGCGTCGTTCCGTCCGGTCAGTCCTCCTCGGACGCAGCGGGCGCCACCGGCCCCATGCGCGGGAGGGTGTCGGGCCACGCGATCACGACTGTCGCGGCCAGCGGCACGATGATCGTCCAGAGGATGCCGGGGTTGAACTCCCCCGCGGGCGCCTGCGGCACGACGACGGACCCGCCGGGCCCGGCGCCCGAGAACACGAGGGTCGCCACCATCACACCCAGGCCCGTGGCCAGCGCCGCCCAGCGATCGCCGGTCAGCAGTCGCACCGCGACCAGCAGCGCGATCACGCCGATGAGGGCCAGCACCAGGCCGAGCGGGAACCACCCCAGTTCATACGCCTGGGCGATCGTGCCGGCCACGCCGTAGACGGCGCCGACGACGAACGCGACCACCCAGGTGCCGAACCTGGACCACGAGAATCTCACCGGCCAAGTCTAGGTCTCACGCCGCCCAGCCCCACAGCCGCAGAAGCGCGGCCACGACGGCCGCGGCGACCACCACGACGAGGAACGGCGCGCGCAGCAGCAGCAGGCCCGCCGCGACGAGCACCGCAGGCACGCGTGCGTCGACGACGACCGCCTGACCGGCCCCGAGCGTCTGCACGGCGACGAGCGCGGCCAGCAGCGCCACGGTCAGCAGGTCTGCGATCCGCATCGGCCGCGGTGCCTCGACCCACCGGGGCGGGATCAGATAGCCGACGGTCTTGAGCGCCACGCAGACGATGGATGCCACCAGCACGGCGGTCCACATGGTCACGGCAGTCCCTCCCGCTCGGCGACGTCGTCGGGTTCGGCATCGGGGCTGTCGTCACGGCCCAGCCAGTTCGTCCAGCCCACGACGACCGCCACCAGCGCGGCGACGATGACCGGCAGGCCGGGCATCAGCACAGGGGTCAGCACGGTCGCCACGACCGCCGCCGCGACGCCGACCACGATGGGCTGACGCGCACGCAGGCGAGGCCACAGCAGGGCGAGGAACGCGGCGGCGGCCGCGGCATCCAATCCGTACACGCGCGGGTCGCCCAGCACGTCGCCGAGCAGTGCCCCGGCGAGCGTCGACAGGTTCCAGCCGATGTAGATGCCGAGTCCGGTCACCCAGAAGCCGAGCGTGCGCGCACGCCGCGTCGTCTGCGCGAGCGACACGGCGGTGGACTCGTCGATCGTGAACTGCGCGGCCGCCGCGCGTCGCCAGAAGCCCGCGCCGATCACGGGCGACATGCGGATGCCGTAGGCGACGTTGCGCACGCCCAGCAGAGCCGCCGAGGCGATCGCCGCCGGGACGGCCGCGAGTCCGCCGGCGCCGACGATCCCGACGAAGGCGTACTGCGAACCACCGGTGAACATCACGAGGCTGAGGACGCACGTCTGCCACACGTCGAGACCCGCGGCCACCGCGAGGGCGCCGAACGAGATGCCGTACGCACTCGTCGCCAGCGCGACGCCGAGCGCCTCGCGCACCGCACGGCGCGACTGGACGGCACCGTGTGCGTCGTCGAAGTGCGGGTCGAGAGTCACGGGGTCGATCGTAGCGACGGGCTCCCCCACCGATCGCATCTTGCGCTCCAGGCTGTTCGACAGCATGCTGGTCGCACCGCAGAAAACGCTTCCTCGCTTGTGGGTGCCGATGCGCCCGTTCTCATCACGGATTCTGCCCAGGACGAAGGAGTCCCATGAGAACGACGTTGCACGCGCCCGCCCGCCGGCACCCGGGCAGGAGGCACATGCTCGCGATCGGCGCCGCCGCGATCGTGATCGCGATCGCACCGATCACCGCGGCCGCCGCCGCGGCGCCCGCCTCCGCCGCGGCATCCGCGGGCGCGACCGACCTCGGCACCGAGGTGCTCCCGGCCGGGGACGGCTGGGCATCGTGGACCGGGACGACCTCGCCCGAGCGCGTCACCCGCGACGCCGAGCCGGTCACCGGCGGCTCGGCGGCAGCGCCCGCCGAGGTGTACGCGGTCGGCACGTGGCAAGAACTGCGCGACGCCCTCGCCGGCGCATCGGGCGGTTCGCAGAACGATGCCCGCTACAACCAGGTGCCGCGGATCGTGTACGTCACAGGCACCATCGACCCGTGGCTGCGAGTCGACGGTAGCCGGCTCACCTGCGACGAGATCGCATCGCAGATCGCGGTGCCCGGCACCGGAGCGCCGTTCGCGATGGCCGACTACATCGCCGCCTTCGGCCCCGGTGTCGACCCGTCCGGGCCGCTCGAGCAGGCGCGCGTCGCCGCCGCAGCGCTGCAGGCGACCCTGACGCTCCAGCACATCGGCTCGAACGTGACCCTCGTCGGGGTAGGGGACGACGCGCGTGTGGTCGGGGCATCCCTCCGCATCCGCGACGCGCACAACGTCATCGTCCGCAACCTGACGCTGTCGGACGCGTACGACTGCTTCCCGCAGTGGGACGCGGGGGATGCCGGCGGCAACTGGAACTCCGCGTACGACAACCTGTCGGTGTGGACCTCGACGAGCGTCTGGGTCGACCACAGTACGTTCGATGACGGCGACAACCCCGCCGAGAGCCTGCCCACCGTGTACGGCCGCCCGTTCGAGGTGCACGACGGCCTGCTCGATGTGACCCACGGCTCGGATCTCGTGACCATGTCGTGGAACTGGTTCCAGCACCACGACAAGACCGACATCATCGGCTCGTCGGACTCGCGCACGCAGGATCGCGGGCAGCACCGCGTGACCCAGCACCACAACAGGTGGACCGACATCGGTCAGCGCGGCCCGCGGGTGCGCTTCGGCGATGTGCACGTGTACAACAACCTGTACGAGCAGACCGCGGTCACCACCGCGGCCTCCTCACCCGATCATGCGTTCTTCCAGTACTTCTGGGGCGCCGGCAAAGAGAGCAGCATCGTCGCCGAGTCCAACGCCGTCGAGCTCGTCGACCCCGCGAGCGTGTCGCGCATCGTCGCCGGGTGGGGTGGCACCGAGCTGCAGGCGGCCGACACCCTCGTGAACGGCGAGCCGGTCGACGTGCTCGCGGCCTACAACGCGACAGCGCCGGCTCCGCTGTCGGCGGCCGTGCGGTGGAACCCCGCCGACGCCTACCCCTACACGCTGGACCCCGTGGCGGACGTGGCGTCGACCGTCCGCGCAGGCGCGGGCGCCGGCATCCTCGATTCGGGCACGCCGGGAGCCACAGCCGCACCGGGGGCGTTCGCCGTCTCAGACGACAACGCCCGCGACACCGGACTGCGCGACGGCGCCTACCGGATCCTCGCCGACCTGTGGTGGGGGCAGAACGCGACGATCGTGAAGCTCTACGAGAACGGCACGCTCGTCGCCGCGCAGCGGCTCGATCCGGCTACCCCCGGCGCGCAGCATGCCTCGTTCGTGCTCAGCGGACGCGTCGACGGCACGTACGAGTACCGGGTCGTCGCGCTGAACCCGCTCGGCGAGGCCGTCTCGCGCACGCACACCGTCCGCGTCACCGACGCGGCGCCGGCGCGGGCGGTGCTGTCGGCGTCGGGGATGCGCACCGGAGATGTCACCGTCGCGGCCGATCTGTGGTGGGGCACCAATGCGGACGAGTACGTGCTGCTCCAGGACGGCATCGAGATCGACCGGCAGACGCTCGTCGCGGCGACGCCGGGCGCGCAGCACGTCGTCACGGCCGTCGGCGCACTGGCGCCGGGCACCTACGTGTTCACGGCCGTGCTGTCCAATGCGGCGGGGTCCACCGCGGCGGCACCGGTGACGGTCACGATCCGATGAGACGAAGGATGCCGCGCCCCGAGCTTCAGCAGGCTCGGGGCGCGGCATCCACTCGATCCGTGTCAGGCGTTCGCGTCCTGGCGCTTCAGGCGCGAGGCTGCACGGCCGCGCTCGGTGGCGTCGAGGACGACCTTGCGGATGCGCACCTTCTCGGGCGTCACCTCGACGCATTCGTCGTCACGGGCGAACTCGAGGCTCTCCTCGAGGGTGAGCACGCGCGGCGGGGTCATCGATTCGAAGGAGTCCGAGGTCGACGAACGCATGTTCGTGAGCTTCTTCTCCTTGGTGATGTTGACGTCCATGTCGTCGGCGCGCGAGTTCTCGCCGATGACCATGCCCTCGTAGACCTCTTCGGTCGGCTGCACGAAGAAGCTCATGCGCTCCTGGAGGGCGATCATGGCGAAGGGGGTGACGACACCCATGCGGTCGGCGACGATCGAGCCGTTCTGGCGCGTGGTGATGGCGCCCGCCCAGTCGTCGTAGCCGTGCGAGATCGCGTTGGCGATGCCGGTGCCGCGGGTCATCGTGAGGAACTCGCTGCGGAAGCCGATGAGGCCGCGCGACGGGACGATGAACTCCATGCGGACCCAGCCGGTGCCGTGGTTGGTCATCGTGTCCATGCGGCCCTTGCGGGCTGCCATGAGCTGCGTGATCGCGCCGAGGTGCTCCTCGGGGGCGTCGATCGTGAGGTGCTCGAACGGCTCCTTGACCTTGCCGTCCTCGCCCTTCTTGGTGACCACCTGGGGCTTGCCGACCGTGAGCTCGAAGCCCTCGCGGCGCATGTTCTCGACCAGGATCGCGAGAGCCAGCTCGCCGCGGCCCTGCACTTCCCACGCGTCGGGGCGTCCGATGTCGACGACCTTCAGCGACACATTGCCGATGAGCTCGCGGTCGAGGCGGTCCTTCACCATGCGCGCGGTCAGCTTGTGCCCCTTCACCTTGCCCATGAGGGGCGAGGTGTTGGTGCCGATCGTCATCGAGATGGCGGGGTCGTCGACGTGGATCGCGGGCAGCGGCCGGACGTCCTCGGGGTCGGCGATCGTCTCGCCGATCGTGATGTTCTCGATGCCGGCGATGGCGACGATGTCGCCGGGGCCGGCCTCTTCGGCGGGGTAGCGCTCGAGGGCGCGGGTCTTCAGCAGCTCGGTGATGCGCGCGTTCGAGTGCGAGCCGTCGTGGCGCACCCAGGCGACGGTCTGGCCCTTCTTCAGCGTGCCGTTGAAGACGCGCAGCAGCGCGAGGCGGCCGAGGAACGGGCTCGAGTCGAGGTTCGTCACCCACGCCTGCAGCGGGGCCTCGTCGTCGTACGACGGCGCCGGGACGTGCTCGAGGATCGCCTCGAACAGCGGCTCGAGGTCGGCGTTGTCGGGCAGCTCGCCGTTGGCGGGACGCGTACGCGACGCCGCGCCGGCACGGCCGGAGGCGTACACGACGGGGACGTCGAGCAGAGCGTCGACATCGAGGTCGGGGACGTCCTCGTGCAGGTCGGACGCGAGACCGAGGAGCAGGTCGTGGGCCTCCTCCTCGACCTCGGCGATGCGCGCGTCCGGGCGGTCGGTCTTGTTGACCAGCAGGATCACGGGAAGCTTCGCCTCGAGCGCCTTGCGCAGCACGAAGCGCGTCTGGGGCAGCGGGCCCTCGCTCGCGTCGACGAGCAGCACGACGCCGTCGACCATCGACAGGCCGCGCTCGACCTCGCCGCCGAAGTCGGCGTGGCCGGGGGTGTCGATCACGTTGATCGTCACCGGCACGTCGGTGTGAGCGCCGTTGTAGGTGATCGCCGTGTTCTTGGCGAGGATCGTGATGCCCTTCTCGCGCTCGAGGTCGTTCGAGTCCATCGCCCGCTCTTCGACGTGAGCGTGCTCGCCGAACGAGCCGGTCTGGCGGAGCATGGCGTCGACCAGAGTGGTCTTGCCATGGTCGACGTGGGCGACGATCGCGACGTTGCGGAGGTCCGGACGGAGGGCGCGCGCCATGAGGGAATCCTTGAAAGAGAAGGGGGATGCCGGAATGCCGGCATCCCCCATTCTATCGGGCGCACCTGAACGTCGCCTCGCGGCGCCCGATCAGGGGTTTCGGATCAGCTCTCGGCGCCTCCGGTGGACGCGATGAGCGCGGCGCGCGCCTCGCGGCGCAGCCTCTGCTCCTCGGGGTTCGGCACGGGGACGGCGGCGATGAGACGCTGCGTGTACGGGTCGGTGGCCCCGCGCAGGATCTCGTCGCGCGTGCCCGTCTCCACGAGCTTGCCGTGGTGCATCACCGCGATGCGGTGCGCCAGGATGTCGACGACCGCGAGGTCGTGGCTGATGAACAGGCAGGCGAACTGCAGCTGCTGCTGCAGTTCCTGCAGCAGGTCGAGGAAGCGCGCCTGCACCGACACGTCGAGGGCCGACGTGGGCTCGTCGGCCACCAGCAGCTCGGGCGCGAGCGCCAGGGCGCGCGCGATGCCGACCCGCTGACGCTGACCGCCCGACAGCTCGTGCGGGAAGCGGTTGCGGTACGACCGGGGCAGCTCGACCTGGCTGAGCAGCTCCTCGACGCGCTTGTCGAGGTCCTTGCCCTTGGCCACGCCGGCGAGCAGGATCGGCTCGCCGATGGACTCGCCGATCGGCATGCGGGGGTTCAGCGACGACGCCGGGTCCTGGAACACGATGCCGGTACGGCGCCGGATCGCGAAGAGGTCCTTCGAGGTCGGCTTCGAGATGTCGGTGCCCACCGCGGTGAGCTTGCCCTCGGCGATCGGCAGCAGCCCGATGGCGGAGCGGCCGAGTGTCGTCTTGCCCGACCCCGATTCGCCCACGAGGCCCACGATCTCGCCGGGGTAGATGGCGAGGTCGATGTGCTCCGCCGCGCGGAACGCCGGGATGCGGCCGCGCTTCGGGTAGTCGATCGCGACGTCCTCGAACGCCAGCACCGGCTTGCGCGTCTCGACGATCTCGTCCGCGACCTCGGTCGCCCGCTCACGGATCGACGACACCGAAGGCATGGTCGACGTCTCGGTGACGACCTCGTCGGTCACCGCGGCCTCGGTCTCGAGCACGCCGAGACCCAGGTGCGGCACCGACGCCAGCAGCTGCTGGGTGTAGGGGTGCTTCGGGTCGTGGAAGATCTGCTCGACCGAGCCCGACTCCACCACGACGCCGTTCTTCATCACCATGATGCGGTCGGCGAGGTCGGCCACCACGCCCATGTCGTGCGTGATCAGGATGATCGCGGAGTCGAGGCGCTTGTGCAGGTTGCGCAGCAGGTCGAGGACCTCGGCCTGCACCGTCACGTCGAGCGCGGTGGTCGGCTCGTCGGCGATGAGCAGCAGCGGGTCGCACGAGATCGACTGCGCGATCATCGCGCGCTGGCGCTGGCCGCCCGACAGCTGGTGCGGGTACTTGTTGAACGACTGCTCGGGGTTGGGCATCTCGACCATGCGCAGCAGGTCGATCGCCTTCTCCTTCGCGATGCTCGGCGCGAGGCCGCGGTCGTGCGAGCGCAGCGACTCCATGATCTGGAAGCCGACCGTGTAGACCGGGTTCAACGCCGTCATCGGCTCCTGGAAGATCACCGCGATCTCGTTGCCGCGCAGCGACCTCAGCGTCACCGGGTCGGCGCCGCGCAGCTCGCGGCCGAGGAGCTTGATCGATCCCGTGACGCGCGCGTTCTCGGGGAGCAGACCGAGCAGCGACATCGAGCTGGTGCTCTTGCCGGAGCCGGACTCGCCCACGATGGCGAGCACCTCGCCGCGGCGCACCTCGTAGTTCATGTCGATGGCTGCCGGGTAGAACTCGCCCTCGACCCAGAACTCGACGCCCAGGTTCTCGACCTTGAGGATCGTCTCGGGAAGGGCCTCGTGCGAAGCCGTGGTTTCGGCCTCGACGCCCGTCGTGTCAGTCATTCTGTGGTGTCCCATCTGCAAAGCTTGAAGTCATGTCGTTCCAGGAGGTCTTCTACCGGCCGGTCTTCGGCCGCGTCCTCGCCATCGTGACCATCGTCGTGTGCGCCCTCGGCGCCGTCGGGCTGTTCTGGTCGGACCCCGCCGCCGCGTTGCGCTTCGTGTGGCCGATCATCCTCGTCGCCGTCGTGGCCTGGGCGCTGTTCTGGCGTCCGAGCCTGCGGGTCCAGGAGCACGGCATCACGGTCGAGAACGTGCTGCGCACGCACTTCGTGCCGTGGCCGTCGATCGTCTCCATCGATACGCGCTACTCGCTCACCCTGCACACCGCCGAGGGCCGCGTTCAGGTGTGGGCGGCGCCGTCGCCGGGGCGTCACCGCACACTCGGTCTCGCCCCGAAGGACTTCGACGGAGTGAGCGGATCCGCCCGCGGCGAGGCGGGTGGCCTGCGACCTGCCGATGCCATGTCGGTACCGACCGGCAATCTCGCCCAGCTGATCCGCGGCCACTGGGAGCGGCTGCGGGATGCCGGAGCCTTCGCCAGCGGCGTCGACCCGGAGGCCGCCACCGTGACGTGGCACTGGGCGACGATCGTGGTCGTCGCGGCGCTGGCCGCGGCGACCACGATCGGTCTGCTGGTCTAGCCCTGGCGCTGCCGGCAGAACAAGCACCGTCGTCACCGCTCCGGATCGAGCGGTTCGTGCTGGACGTCGCCCGGTTCTTCGCGGCGCGGATCGTTGAAATTGACGATCGTGTCGCCGGAGTACGCGGTCTGGATCCCCACGTCGACCATGTGCGTGTCACCTGTCGTCGCGGGCGTCGTGTCGACGCTCGGGACGAGAGGTCCGCTCGCACGGCCGGCACGGGCCATCGCACGCTCGCTCGGCATCTTCTTCTGGCGCGGGTCGAACGCGTCGCGCAGACCGTCGCCGATGAAGTTGACGCACAAGGCGATCGCGATGATGAACAGACCCGGCCACCAGAACAGCCACGGACGCGTGGAGAACGCGGCCTGGTTCTCGGAGATGATCTTGCCGAGCGACGTGTCGGGCGACTGCACGCCGAACCCGAGGAAGCTCAGCGCCGACTCGAGCAGGATCGCTCCCGCCATCAGCAGCGTCGCATTCACGACGATGATGCCCACCGCATTCGGCAGGATGTGGCGGAAGATGATCCGGCGGTCACGCGCCCCCGACACACGGGCGGCGTCGACGAATTCGCGCTCTCGCAGCGTGAGGAACTCACCGCGGACGAGGCGGGCCATCGTGGTCCAGGCGAAGAAGCCGATCACCACGCCCAGCAGGGCCGCACCCAGGCTGCCCAGCGCGAAGCCGAGCACCGAGCCGATCACGATCAGCGGGATCGTGATGATGATGTCGGTGAACCGCATGAGCACCGAGTCGGTCCACTTGCCGTAGTAGCCGGCGGTCGCGCCGACGAGGACGCCGAGGAGCGTCGCCACGACGCCCACGATCACCATGACCATGATCGACTGCTGGGTGCCGCGCATGACGACCGCGAAGATGTCACGGCCGACCTCGTCCTGTCCGAACGGGTGGTCGCCGAACTGCAGCGGCCACAGGCTCATCGTGGGCGCGCCGTTGTTGACCTTCGGCGGGATCTCCTCCCACGAGTACTGCCACCAGCCCGGGATGCGGATGCCCCATAGCGCGACGCCCACCGACGTGAACGCCAGGATGATGATGAACGCGAGCACGATCATCGAGATCAGCGCGCCACGGTGCCGGAAGAACCGGCGACGGACGATCTGACCCTGGCTGAGACCCTCGGTCTCTTTCTGCTCGATCGAGATCTCGGCCAGTGCCTGTGTCTCGGTGCCGGGCTGTTCAGTGAGGGAAGTGTTCATGTCAGCCCACCTTGATTCTCGGGTCGAGGGCCGCATAGACGAGGTCCGCGATGAGGTTGAAGATGACCGCGAGCGTGCCTGTCACCACGAAGAACGCCATGACCGGGTTGGGGTCGTGCATTCCGAGTGCCGTCACGAACAGACGGCCCATACCGACCCAGCCGAACACCGTCTCGGTGATGACCGCGCCGCCGATGAGGGCGCCTACGTCGAACGCGATGATCGTGGTGATCGGGATCAGCGCGTTGCGGAAGGCGTGACGGACGACGACGGTGCGCTCGGTGAGGCCCTTGGAACGCGCGGTGCGGATGTAGTCCTGGTTCATGACCTCGAGCAGGCTCGCCCGCGAGTAGCGGGTGTAGCTCGCGAACGAGATCAGGACGATCGCGATCGTCGGCAGCAGCAGGTGGGTGTACAGGTCGATGCCCTGCACCCAGAAGTTGCCCCCGAGGCCCGGCGTGGACGAGCCGACCGTGGCGATCGGACGCCCGCGGACCCGACTGGAGTTCGCATACGCGTGCCAATACGACATGTACTTGTCGAGCGCGATGAAGGCGGCGACGAAGAACCCGACGATCGCCGTGGTCCGCACGACCGGCCCGCGGTCGGGCGCGCCCATGAACCAGCCGATCGCCCCGCTGACGACGACCGCGATCACGGCCAGCAGCAGGAAGAACCACAGCGTCATCCCGTTGAGGATGTAGTTCATCATCGGGAAGTACAGCGCGATGCCGATCACCGCGACGATCAGCGACGCGTACAGCGCCTTGCGGTTGCGCAGGCCCGTGGAGATCGCGGTCACGCCGACGGCGATGCCGAGGGCGAGGAACGCGTAGACCACGATGCCGATGCTCGGGTCCGCGAACCACTGCGTCGCCGACAGGAACGTCAGCACTGCAGCGGTGGCCACCGCCGCGATCGCGAAGACGGTGAGGCGCTTGCGCCATCTGCCGCCGAGGATCGACATCCACAGCAGGCCCGACACGACCGACAAGCCGATGATCACGGGTATGGAGATCGTCGGATCACCCAGCCAGTCGTTCAGCTGGATCGCGCCGTACTGCTTGAGGAGCACGGCGACCCAGAAGATCGGGAGCGAGAAGAACAGGAACGCGATGAGCGTCACGCTGTAGTCGAACCCGGTGTACTGGCGCAGCGCCGACACGATGCCGACGGTGATTCCCAGGACCATCGCGACGACGGTCGCGGTCGTGACCAGCGTCAGCGTCGACGTGATCGCGTTGCCCAGGAGGGCGTTCACGGGCTGGTTCTGGATGGAGATGCCGAAGTCGCCGCGGAAGATGCCGCCGAGCCACAGGAAGTAGCGCAGCGGCGGAGGGACGTCGAGGTTGAGGAGCTTGGTGCGCGCCTCGATGAGGGACTCCTTGTTAGGAGCGTTGCTCAGCCGGAGGTCTTCAAGGGGATCACCCGAGTAAGCCACCAGCAGATACATCAGGAATGTCGCGGCGAAGAGCACGAAGATCGATGCGATCAATCGCCGAATGATGAATGAAGCCATGTTGTGGCCGCCTGCCAATCGATGAATCAGCAGGGGCAGGAGCCGGCGTGCTGCCGACCTCGTGCCCGCCGCTGAGAGGAGTGTAACGCGGCGAGGTGCAGGTCCCCCAGGGGGACCTGCACCCCACCTCGGTGGTCAGTGCCGAAGCACGGTGACTACCGCGTGACTGTTACTCTCCCGAGTCGGTGACGGCCCAGTCCCACGCGTTCCAGAAGATCGTGGGAGCGAGGATCGACGGGTCGATGCCCTCCACACGGTCGCTGAAGGCGGTGACGCCCGGGAACTGGAAGATGGTGACACCGTAGAAGTCGTTCCACAGGATCTTGTCCATCTGCTGCTGCAGCTCGATCTGCTTGTCGGCGTCGAACTCCACGTTCAGCTGGCCGACGAGGTCGTCGAGCTCAGCGTTCGAGTAGAAGTTCATGTTGTTGATGGCGCCGGTCTGGAACGTCGGGCCGGAGCTGGTCACACCGAGGCTGGTCGACTGCCACCCGAAGAGCGACGCGTCGTAGGCACCCGGGGTGCCCAGGAGGCCGCCCCACTTCTCGGAACCGCAGTCGGTGACGTTGAAGCCGGCCTGCGCAGCGGACTGCTGGATCAGGGCGAACTCGTTGACACGACGGGGGTTGTTCGACGCGTAGAGGATGCAGACCGAGGTGTCGGTGATGCCCGACTCGGCCAGCAGCGCCTTGGCGCCCTCGATGTCGACCTCGGCGAACGCGTCGGAGCCGTTGTTCTTCACGGACTCGTCGTAGCCCTCGGCGCCCGGCACGAAGATCTGCGAGCTGCGCAGGGTCGCGTCGTCGCCCGAGATCGGCTTGATCAGCGTGTCCAGGATCTCCTGGCGCGGGATCGTCTTGAGGAATGCCTCGCGAGCCTTCGCGTTCGAGAAGATGTTCTGGGTGTTCTTGCCCTGGTCGAACTGCAGGTCGACGTGCTCGTACGTGCCCTCGAGACCGGTCTTGACGGTGATGCCGTCGACCGCGTCGAGCGCCGTCTTGATGTCGGCCGTGGCCTGGGGCGAGATGACGTCGACTTCACCGTTCTGCAGAGCCTGGACCGCGGCGAGCGGGTCCGGGATGAAGCGGATGGTGATCTCCTCGATGTTCGGGGTGTTGTCACCCTTGTACTCGGGGTTCGCCTTCAGCGTCACGTACTGGTCAGCGACGAAGTCGGTGATCATGTACGGACCGCTGGCCGTGACGAGGTCGGCGTCGTCAGGCATCTCGGTGAAGTTGAAGCCCGAGTTCCAGAACGACGAGATCGGCGCAAGGGCCGCGGCGTCGTTGTCCTGGATCGCCGACACGACGGCGTCCTTGGCCTTCTTGGCGTCGTCGAGGTTGAGGGCCTTCTCACCGATGATGTGCGCCGGCAGCGGGCTCGGGAAGGCGAGCTCCCAGTCCACGTACGGGGCGTCGTACACGAGGGTGATCGACTTGCCGTCCTCGCTGACCTCGGGGGTCTGCGAGACGAGGCCGAGGCCCGCGTCCGGCGTGGCACCGGAGTCGAAGTACACGACGTCCGTGGGGAGGTCGCCCGTGAACTCACCGGTCTCGGCGTCCTGGTACTGGGTCGGGTCGAAGTCCGGCGTGTCGAGCGACCGCGAGACCGCGGCCCAGTTCAGCAGGAGGTCGGACGCGTCGACGTCGACACCGTCGGACCACTTGACGCCGTCGGCGATCGTGTACTTGATCGTCAGCGGGTCGTCCGAGAGCTTCTCGTACGAGCCGAACGACTTGTTCTCGATGAGCTTCGGGGTGTTGTCGTAGTAGTTGAAGCCGTCGAGGACGAGGTAGTTGATGTTGTTGTTCGCCGTGGCGTTGCCGAACGAGGTGTTGCCGTTCATCGAGTAGAACGCCTGGTTCCACGCCGCCGTGATCGACGAGCCCTCGACGAGACCGGAGTCGTCGCCCGAGCTGTTGTCGCCGCCGTTGCCGGCGGCGCAACCCGAGATCGCCAGTGCGCCGACTGCGGTGAGTGCCACCGCAGCCGAGATGCGCTTCATTCTCACTGTTCCTCCTGTGCAGGGTTTGTGCGCGCGCGTCTAGCGGAGGCCGGACGGGCGCGCGGATGGGAAAACGATAAGCATCGCTGGTGAGATGGTCAAAACGATCGGCCAAAACGTTACAGAGCCTTAACTCAATCGACGCGAAGTGTGACAATCTGACAAGGTGACCCCCTCTTTCCCACCCTCCGACAGTGTGGTATCGAGTACCCTGTCCCCCAGCACTCGGTATCAGCGCCGCCGGATCACCTGGGAGATCTGGATCGTCCTGGCGGTCACCGTCGGCCAGTCCGCGCTGTACTCCGTCCTCTCGCTCGTGCGCAAGCTCCTGGCGCCCGTTCCGCTGGGCTCGCAGCAGACGCAGGTGAACCCGTCGCGCGACGCGCAGGCGGTGTGGGACGTCGTCTACCAGCTGCTCGCGGTGTTCTTCGCGCTCGCTCTCGTGGCGCTCGTGGTCTATCTGCTCTGGGAGCCGGGCAGCAACGCGCTGCGCCGCGTCGGCCTGGACTTCACCCGCTTCGGGGGCGACCTGTGGCGCGGCGTCGTGCTCGCCGCCGTGATCGGGCTCCCCGGGCTCGGCCTCTACGCGGCCGGGCGCGCACTCGGCATCACCGTCGCGGTCGTCGCCTCGCCGCTGGATGCCGCCTGGTGGACGATCCCGCTGCTGGTGCTCTCGGCGCTGCGGGCCGGTCTCACCGAAGAGGTCATCTTCATCGGCTACCTGTTCGACCGCCTGCGCAGGCTCGGCTGGAGCGACTGGACGATCATCCTCTCGGCCGCGGCGCTGCGCGGCGCCTATCACGCCTACCAGGGCTTCGGCGCGATCGTCGGCAACGTCGTGATGGGCGTCGTCTTCGGCTGGTGCTACCGCCGCTGGGGGCGTGTCATGCCACTCGTGATCGCCCACACGATCCTCGACATCGTCGCCTTCGTCGGCTACCCGCTCGCGGCCGCGCTCTGGCCCGGCGTGTTCGCTCCCGTGCCCATGCCGACGCCGACGCCGACGAACTGAGAGGACGGGATGCCGGGGGCACCGGCATCCCGTCCTCGCAGCGTGTCAGGCGAAGGCCTCGATCGGCGGGCACGCGCACACGAGGTTGCGGTCGCCGTAGGCCTGGTCGATGCGGCGCACCGGAGGCCAGTACTTCGTGCGCACGAGGGCGTGGACGGGGTACACCGCAGTCTCGCGCGAGTACGGGTGGTCCCACTCCCCTGCGACGACCGATTCGGCCGTGTGCGGGGCGTTCACGAGCGGGTTGTCGGCCTGCGGCCACTCCCCCGCCGCGACGCGGTCGGCCTCGGCCCTGATCGCGATCATGGCCTCGATGAAGCGCTCGATCTCGCCCAGGTCCTCGGACTCGGTCGGTTCGACCATCAGGGTGCCCGCGACCGGGAACGACATCGTCGGCGCGTGGAAGCCGTAGTCGATGAGCCGCTTCGCGACGTCGTCGACGGTGACCCCGGTGGCCTCCTTCAGCGGACGCAGGTCGAGGATGCACTCGTGCGCGACCAGCCCCGCTTCCCCCGCGTACAGCACCGGGTAGTGATCGCGCAGGCGGAACGCGATGTAGTTGGCCGACAGCACCGCCGCCGCGGTGGCGCGGCGCAGCCCCTCCGCGCCCATCATGCGCACGTACGCCCATGAGATCGGCAGGATGCCCGCCGAGCCGTGCGGGGCGGCCGAGATCGGCCCGCCGTCGAACACGCCGCCCGGGTGGTCCCGGCGCTGCGAGAACGGGTGGCTCGGGAGGTACGGCGCCAGATGCGCCTTCGCCGCGACGGGTCCCACGCCGGGCCCGCCACCGCCGTGCGGGATCGCGAACGTCTTGTGCAGGTTCAGGTGCGAGACGTCGCCGCCCAGATCGCCGAAGCGCGCGTAGCCGAGCAGCGCATTGAGGTTCGCGCCGTCGACGTACACCTGACCGCCCGCGTCGTGCACGGCTTGCGTGATGTCGAGCACGTCGTGCTCGTACACGCCGTGCGTGGACGGGTACGTGATCATCAAGGCCGCCAGTTCGTCGGCGTGCGCGGCGATCTTGGCGCGCAGGTCGTCGAGGTCGACGTTGCCGGCGTCGTCACAGGCGACCACGACGACGCGCATGCCCGCCAGCACGGCGGAGGCCGCGTTCGTGCCGTGCGCCGACGACGGAATGAGGCACACCGTGCGCTGGAAGTCGCCGTTGGCACGGTGATAACCGCGGATCGCCATCAGGCCCGCCAGTTCTCCCTGCGAACCTGCGTTCGGCTGCAGCGACACGGCGTCATAGCCGGTGACCTCTGCCAGCCAGACCTCGAGCTGCTCGATCATCGCGAGGTAGCCGCGTACGTCGTCCTCGGGCGCGAACGGGTGCACGCGCGAGAACTCCGGCCACGACACCGCCGCCATCTCGGTCGCCGCGTTGAGCTTCATGGTGCACGAGCCGAGCGGGATCATGCCGCGGTCCAGCGCGTAGTCGCGGTCCGACAGCTGCTTGAGGTAGCGCATCATGGCGGTCTCGGAGCGGTGCGCGTTGAACACCGGGTGCGTCAGGAACGCCTCGACGCGGTGCAGCTCTGCGGGCACTGCGGCCAGCGGCGCGGCATCCGCGTAGGACAGTTCGCGTTCGCCCTGCTCACCCGCACCGGAGAACTCGCCCTCGGGCAGGCCGAACGCCCACGCCACGGCGGCGAGGTCGTCGGCGGTCGTGGTCTCGTCGACCGAGACGCCGACCGTGGCGTCGTCGATCCACGCCAGCTGGTATCCGCGCGTGCGGGCGCGCTCGATCACGCGGCGCGACGGCCCGGGGGTCGCCACGCGGATCGTGTCGAAGAAGGCGTCCGCGCGCAGTGACAGCCCGTACTCGCGCAGGCGTCCGGCGAGCGCCTCGGCCTTCTTCGCGACGTCGGTCGCGATCGCGCGCAGGCCGTCGGGCCCGTGGTAGACGGCGTACATCGAGGCCATGACGGCCAGCAGCACCTGAGAGGTGCAGATGTTGGATGTGGCCTTCTCCCGGCGGATGTGCTGCTCGCGCGTCTGCAGCGCGAGGCGGTACGCGGGGTGGCCGGCGGCATCCTGCGAGACCCCGACGAGACGGCCGGGCAACTGGCGCTCCAGACCCTGACGCACGGCCATGTAGCCGGCGTGCGGCCCGCCGAAGCCGAGCGGCACGCCGAAGCGCTGCGTCGTGCCCACGGCGACGTCGGCGCCGAGCGAGCCCGGCGAGCGCAGCAGCGTGAGCGCCAGCAGATCGGCCGCGACCACGACCAGCCCGCCGGCCACGTGCGCGGCATCCACCACTCCTGACGGGTCCCACACGCGACCCGAAGCCCCGGGGTACTGCACGAGGACGCCGAAGTGCTCGTCGGGGAGCGTCGCGCCGTGCGCGAGGTCGAGCTCGACGAGCTCGATGCCGACGGCGGCGGCACGGTGCGCGAGGAGCGCGCGCGTCTGCGGCAGCGCGTCGGCGTCGACCACGAACACGTTCGACGCGGACTTCGAGCCGCGCCGGGCGACCAGCATCCCCTCGACGACGGCGGTCGCCTCGTCGAGCATCGACGCGTTGGCGGTCGCGAGCCCGGTGAGGTCGGTCACCATCGTCTGGAAGTTGATGAGCGCCTCCAGACGCCCCTGCGAGATCTCGGGCTGGTACGGCGTGTAGGCGGTGTACCAGGACGGGTTCTCGAGCACGTTGCGCGCGATCACCGACGGCGTGAACGTGTCGGAGTACCCCAGCCCGATCATCGGGCGTGCGACCCGGTTCTGCGATGCCAGTGCGCGTAGCTCGGCGAGTGCCTCGGCCTCGGTCGCGGCCGGCGGGATGTCGCTCGTGGCGCGCGGCTTCGCGTGGATGGATGCCGGCACCGCCGCCTCGACGAGGGCGTCGACGGTGGCGTAGCCGAGGGCGTCGAGCATCGTGCGCTGGGCGGCGGCATCCGTCCCGATGTGACGGTCGGCGAACAGCTCCGTCATTCGGCGCCGCCCGTGAGCGAGATGTACGCGTCGCGGTCGAGAAGGCCCTCGACCGCCGCCGGGTCCACCGTGATCCTGACGAGCCAGCCGGCGCCGAACGGGTCGGTGTTCACGAGCGACGGGTCGTCCACCACGGCGTCGTTGACCGCGACGACCTCGCCGGTCAGCGGCGCGTAGAGCTCGCCGACCGACTTGGTCGACTCGATCTCGCCGACGACGGTGGCAGCGGTCACCGCGGTGCCGACGGCCGGCAGCTCGACGAACACGACGTCGCCGAGCTTGTCGGCGGCGTACTCGGTGATGCCGACGGTCGCGGTGTCGCCGTCCAGGGCGACCCACTCGTGCTCGGCTGTGTACTTGAGGGCGGTCAGGTCGGTCATGTGTTCCTCCGGTGGATGGTTCAGCGGGCGCGCTGGTAGAACGGCAGGGCGGCGACGGTCGCGGGGATGCGGGTGCCGCGCACATCGATGAAGAGCGCGGTGTCGAGGCCGCTCGAGGCGGGTGCGACGAGCGCCATGGCGATGGGATGCCCGAGCGTCGGGCTGAGCGCGCCGCTGGTGATCTCTCCCACCGTGTCGCCTGCCTCGTTCAGCACGGCGTAGCCCGCGCGTCCGGCGCGGCGCCCCTCGGCGACGAGTCCGACGAGGACGGGCGCGTCGGGAGCGACGACGGCGGCCAGCGCGGTCTTGCCCACGAAGTCGGGCTTGTCGGCGGCGACGACGCGGCCGAGACCTGCCTGGGCCGGGACGATGTCGAGCGACAGCTCGTGGCCGTACAGCGGCATCCCCGCCTCCAGTCGCAGCGTGTCGCGCGCGGCGAGGCCGGCGGGGACGAGGCCGAGCGGCGCACCGGCAGCGGTGAGGGCGTCCCACAGCGCGGGAGCGGCCTCGTTGCGGACCAGCAGCTCGAAACCGTCCTCGCCGGTGTATCCGGTGCGGGCGACGAACAGCGGCGCGGCCTCGAACGTCCCCGCCGCCCAGGCGTAGTAGCCGAGGTCGGCCAGAGCCGGCTGCACGTCGGCGATGCCCGCGGTCGCCTCGACCACCGCACGGGCGATCGGGCCCTGAACGGCGATGAGCGAGTAGGCGTCGGTGCTGTCGACGACCTCGGTGTCGAACCCGGTGACGCGCTCGGTGAACGCCGCGGCGACGGCTTCCCGGTTCCCGGCGTTCGCGATCACCAGGAATCGGTCGTCGGCCAGGCGGTAGGCGATCACGTCGTCGACGATGCCGCCGGACTCGGCGAGCACGAGCGAGTACTTCGCCTTGCCGCTGCGCATCGGCGAGATCGCGCCGGCGAGCGCGTAGTCGAGGAAGGCGCCCGACTCCGGCCCCGTCACCTCGAACTCGGCCATGTGCGAGATGTCGAACAGGCCTGCCGCGGTGCGCACCGCGTGGTGCTCGGCGAGGTCGGACGTGTAGCGCACCGGCATGAGCCAGCCGCCGAAGTCGGTGAAGGAGGCGCCGAGCGCCTCGTGGCGGTCGTGCAGGGCGGTGGTGCGAAGGTCGGTCATCGAGTTCTCCCGGTCGTGGGCGGGCAGGCGCCTGGCGACGCCTGTGAACTCCCCCTCTGTCATGAGCCTGAGAGCTTCGCCCGGCCCCGAGGGGTGCGGACTTTCACCGTCGGCGGATTCGCGAGCGATCACGTGGAGACGCGTAGCGGTTGTCTCACGTGAGAGGTTTCGATGCGGCGCTGGCGCGCCTTACCTCAACCCGATTTCTTGCTTCGCTCGAAATCGCTTTTCAGAGTCGGCCTGCCCGAACGGTACGCGTACCTGAGAGATTGGCGGGGAGGCTTGCTCCTTCGGTGCTCGGCGATCGCGCTGCCGAGGCTCTCCCGCCCGGGTTGTGGGCCGTGTGTTGACTTGCCGTGCCAGCATACCGGGCGCGGCGCGGATCGACGGTGTGCGGCGATCTGCGGCTGTCAGTCGGTGCAGCGGCCCGACGAGACGGTGTCGGTGAACGACGACGCCTGCGCCGCCACCGGCGTCAGTTCGGCCATCGTCATCGCGTACCCGACCTCTGGGTCGTTCTCGGCGCGTGCGAACACGACGCCGGCCACCGACCCGTCGGCGGTGAGCAGCGGTCCGCCCGAGTTGCCGGGGCGCACCTCGGCGTCGAGGGCATAGATCTCGCGAGGGCTCCACGACGAGTCGTACACGTCGGGCACGCTCGCAGTGCCCACCGAGCGCACTCCCGCCGACACCATCGTGAACGGACCGCCGTACGGGTAGCCCTGCACGACGGCGGCATCGCCCGCCGCGAGCGTCGGCGAGAAGGGAAGCGGCCGTGCGTCGAGGTCCTCGACGGCGATCACGGCGAGATCGTCGGTCGGGTCGAAGTACACGATGCGCCCCTCGCGCGCGGGCACGCCCGGCAGTTCCACGATGGGCGTGTCGACACCCGCGACGACGTGCGCGTTCGTGACCACGCGGTCGGCGGCGATCACGAAGCCCGTGCCGCTGGAGCCCCGGCCGCACGCATACGCGTTCCCCGACACGCGGGCCACGGAAGCCGCAGCGGTCTCCAGCGCCGGATCGTCGAGGGCGACCGGCGGGGCGGGTTCGACGGTGCCCGGTGCGAGCAGCGTGCCGAGTCCGGGCAGTCCGTCGTCGAGCACCGCACCGCGCAGCTCGGCGAGCGCTGCGGCCACCGGATCGGGCGTCGCCGCCTCAATCCCTCGCAGCACCGTGGACGACGCGACGGCGGACGACACCACCGGGATGCCGGCGACCGCGATCGCCGGTCCGACCAGCGCGAGCGCCAGCCCTGCAGCCACCACCGAGGCCACGCCGCCGAGTGCGCGCTCCAGGCCGCCGAGCTTGAGGCGGTCGGCACCGGACCGCAGCACGGAGCCGAGCGCCGCGCCCGCCGCGGCGCCGAGAGCCACCAGGCCGAGTGCGGTCACGAGCACCGCTGGGCCGCGCCACAGCGGCGACGGCACCCATGTGCTCACCAGCGGCGTCAGCCAGAACGCCGCCACTGCTCCCGCCGCGAGGCCCGCGAGCGTTCCGATGCTCGCGAAGAAGCCGCGATGGATGCCGGCGATCAAGGCGCCGACGAGGATCAGCACGATCAGCACGTCGACGACGATCATGCCCATCCCTTCCGCACGTCCGGAGCGTCTCGCCAGGCTACGCACCGAGCCTGGGAGACGACCGCGACCCGCGGGGTCAGGGCTGCTGCCCGGTGAGCTCCCTCCGCACCTCGTCGCGCAGCATCCCCTGGTTCTCGGGATCAGGCGCGGCACCCAGCAGGGTGCGGGTGTACTCGTGCTGCGGCTCGAGGATGACGCGATCCGCCGGGCCGCGCTCGACGATGTCGCCGTGGTACATCACGAGGATCTCGTCCGAGAAATGGCGCGCGGTGGCCAGGTCGTGCGTGATGTAGAGGACACCGAGGTGGTCCTCACGCTGCAGCTGGGCGAGGAGGTTCAGCACGCCCAGGCGGATCGACACGTCGAGCATCGACACCGGCTCGTCGGCGATGATGAACTGCGCGCCCGGGGCCAGCGCCCGAGCGATCGCGACGCGCTGCCGCTGCCCGCCCGAGAGCTCGTGCGGGCGCCGTTCGGCCATCCGGTCGCTGGGGACGAGCCGCACCCGGTCCAGCAGCTCCAGCACTCGCCTTCGCAGCTCGGCGCGCCCGATCCCCGGGTTGTGGATCTTCAGCGGCCGCTCCAGATGGTGGGCGATCGAGTGGAACGGGTTCAGCGACGCGAAGGGGTCCTGGAACACCATCTGCACGTCACCGCGGTACGCGGCCGCATGACGGCCCCCGCGGCCGGCGGGTTTGCCGTCGAGCAGGATCTGCCCGCTCGTGGGCGTCTCCAGATGCGCCAGCATCTTCGCGATCGTGGACTTGCCCGAACCCGACTCCCCTACGAGCGCGATCGTGCGGCCCGCCTCCAGGGTGAACGAGACGTCCTTCACGGCATGCAGGGTCGAGAAGGACAGGCCGCTGCGCAGCCGGAAGTCCTTCACGAGGTTGCGTGCCTCCAACGTGCGCGGCGCGGACGCGGTGGACGCGGCGGTCATGCCGCACCTCCTTCGAGAGAGGCCCTCGGCCCGAGCGTCGCCGACACGGACTGCGAACCGGTGCGCACGAAGTCGCCCCGTTCACCCCGCAGGCTGGGGAAGCTCGACAGCAGCTTCTGCGTGTACTCGTGCTGCGGAGTGCGGTACACCTCGGTCGCCGTGCCCAGCTCGACGATCTCGCCCTGCAGCATCACCGCGATGCGGTCCGAGATCTCGATCAGCATCGGCAGGTCGTGCGTGATGAAGATGACCGCGAACCCGAGCTTCTCGCGCAGCCGCATGATCTCGCGGATGATGCCGCGCTGCACGACGACGTCGAGTGCCGTCGTCGGCTCGTCCATGATCATCACCTGGGGGTCCAGCGCGAGGGCCATCGCGATCATGACGCGCTGGCGCATGCCGCCGGACAGCTCGTGCGGGAAGCTCGACAGCCGCTTCGGGTCGACCCCGACGAGCTCCAGGAGCTCCTCGCTGCGCTGCTGCTTCTGCCGCTTCGACATATCCGGACGGTGCGTCGTGAACACATCGAACAACTGGGCGCGGATGTTGATGACCGGGTTCAGCGAGTTCATCGCGCCCTGGAACACCATCGACACCTTGTCCCACCGGAACCGACGCAGCTCCTCGTCGGCGAGCGCGACGACGTTGATGTCCTCACCCGAACGGTCGTGGAACACGACCTCGCCGGCCGTCATGAGTGCCGGCGGCTTGAGCAGCCGGTTCATGCCGTACGCGAGGGTGGTCTTGCCGCATCCCGACTCCCCCGCGAGTCCGAGGATCTCGCCGCGGTTGAGGGTCAGCGACACGTTGCGCACCGCCTTCACCGGCGGGTCGACCTCGTACTCGATCGACACGTTGGTCGCGGTCAGCACGGCGTCGCCGGTCATGCCTCTCCTCCGTTCAGGGTGTGCGCGGTGTCGACGCCGCGCCCGGCGCGCTTGGCCTGACGCACGCGGCGGGCGTTCTGCGGGGCGAGACGCAGCTTCGGGTTGATGATCTCGTCGATCGAGAAGTTGATGAGCGACAGGCCCGCACCGAGGAGGGCGATCATGAGGCCCGGCGGCACGAACCACCACCATGCCCCGGTCCCGAGCGCCTGCCCGCTCTGCGCGTCGTTGAGCATCGTGCCCCAGGTGATCGAGCCCGTCGGCCCGAGCCCCAGGTACGACAGGCCCGCCTCGCCGAGGATCGCGAAGATGATCGCGAAGAGGAACTGCGCTGTCAGCAGCGGCAGCAGGTTGGGGAGGATCTCGACCGCGATGATGCGGCCGGTCTTCTCGCCCGCGACGCGGCTCGCTGCCACGTAGTCGCGCGAGCGCAGCGAGCGTGACTGGGCACGCAGCACGACGGCGGAGCCCGCCCATCCGGTGATGCCGAGGACGAGCGCGATGAAGAGCCAGTTGCGCACGGGCATGTAACTCGAGATCACCATGACGAGGGGGAGCCCGGGGATCACCAGCATGATGTTCGTGAACAGCGACAGGATCTCGTCCCACCAGCCGCCCTTGTAGCCGGCGACGATGCCGAAGACCAGTGACAGCACGAGCGCGATGAAGCCGGCGATGAACCCCACCATGAGCGAGCCCTGCGCGCCCGTGGCCAGTTGCGCGAAGACGTCGTAGCCGAGTTTGGTCGTGCCGAGGATGTGCTCCGGGCTGGGCGGCTGCAGGGCCGGATTGTCGGAGTCGCGAGGATCCTGCGCGAAGATCGGCGCGATGATCGCGAAGAGCACGATGCCGACCACGATCACCAGGCCGATCGCGAGCTTGAGCGACATGCGCGGCAACAGCTGACGGATGCCGCGGCGGGCCGCCCGCGCCTCGTCGCGGGCCGTGACGATGTCTACTGTCGCAGGCGGCGTCATGATGGCGCCGGGCGCGATGATCGCAGGATCGATGGTGCGGTCCGACAGCGTCTGGGGCTCGTCGAGCGCGGTGCGCGGGTCGGTCACTTCGGTTTCCTCAGACATTGTGGCGCGCCCTCGGGTCGATGAATCCGTAGACGAGGTCCATGATGAAGTTCGCCGCGAGCACCGCGATCGTGATCACGAGGAACACGCCCTGCATGAGCGCGTAGTCGCTGTTCTGCACGGACTGGATCATCAGCTTGCCGACGCCCGGGTAGGTGAACACCTGCTCCATGACGATGGAGCCGGCCACCACGAAGCCGAGCGAGATGCTGAAGCCCGCGATCGAGGGGATGGCGGCGTTGCGGGTGGCGTACGTGCGGAGGATGCGCATGGGCTTCAGGCCCTTCGCCTCCGCGGTGACGATGTAGTCCTCCGACACTGTCGACACCATCATGTTGCGCATGCCCAGCAGCCACCCGCCGACCGAGCTGATCACGATCGTGAGCGCCGGCAGGAAGCCGTGGTAGATCGCATTCCCGATGAAGGCCCAGCTCCACTCCGGCCCGTCGGGGTATTCGAACACGTCGTACCCGCCGATGATCGGGAACCACCCCAGCGCGACCGAGAAGATCGCGACGAGCACGAGCGCGAGCCAGAAGTAGGGAATGGACTGGAGCACCGTCGTGAACGGCACCAGGTGGTCGACCCACGTGCCACGGCGCCATCCGACCCAGGCGCCGATGCCGATGCCGAGGACGAACGAGATGACGGTGGCCAGCCCGACGAGGATCACCGTCCACGGCAGCGCCGCGGAGATGAGGTCCACCACCGGAGTCGGGTACTTCGTGATAGAGATGCCGAGATCCCCCTGAAGCAGCCGACTCCAGTAGTTGATGTACTGCTCCCACATCGACTGGTCAGTGCCCCCGAGCAGGGCCTTGATGTTGCGGATCTGGGTCTCGCTGATCTCCCCGCCGGCACGCTGCATCTTGGCGATCATGATGTCGGCGGGGTCGCCGGGCAGAAGCCTCGGCAGGAGGAAGTTGAGGGAGATCGTCGCCCACAGTGTCACCACATAGAACGCGATCCGCCGCGCATAGAACTTCATTGCGGCTTGCTCCTCCGTGCCGCGGCTTCTGCCCGGTTCTGCATTACTTCACCGGCTCCAGGTGCTGGAGGATGTAGCCGGCCGCCACCGAGCCCCACGCGGGCGGGAAGGCATACAGGTCATCCTCGGTCGGCCAGCCCGTGAAGTCCTTCGAGTTGTAGAACGTCTGGGTGGCGTTGATGACCAGCGGGATGTACGGCAGGTCGCGCACGATCTCGGTCTGGACCTTGGCGTACGCCTCCTTCTTGACGGCCTCGTCATTCGTCGCGGCAGCGGCGGCCACGGCCTCGTTCACGACGGGGTTGTCATAGCGGCTGAAGTTCCAGCGGCCCGTGGGGACCTCCGAGCCGACCTGCGAGGTCGACTCACCGGTGAACCAGTCCTTGTAGATCTGGAACGGGTCGGCGACCGACGTGCCGATGACGCCACCCATGATCAGCTGGTACTGACCGGTCTGGCGCGAGTCCGAGAACTCCTGCCACTGCACGGTCGACGCGGTGACCTTGATCCCGGCCTCGGCCGCCTCTTCGGCGATGAGCTTCGCGGCGTCGTTGTAGTCGGTCCAGCCGTCCACCGAGGTGAGGCTCAGCTCGATCGGCGTGCCGTCCTTGCCGTAGAACCCGTCGCTGCCCTTGGTGTAGCCGGCGGCCTCGAGGATCTCTCCGGCCTTGGCCGCGTCGGGCGACTGCGGGCTGGTCTCGTTCGCCGGGTCGGCGAGCCACTTGGCGTCACGCGGCATCAGCGTGAAGGCAGGCGAGATGTCGCCGGTGAGGCCGACGAACGCCTTCTCCTTGATCGTGCCGCGGTCGATCGCGACGTTGAGCGCCTGGCGGACGGCGACGTCGGTCTGCGGGCCGGTGCAGCCGAGCTCGGCGTTCGAGCACGTGTACAGGACCGTCGGGTCCTGCGGCGTGTTGAGCATGCTGATGACGCCCTTGTCGGTGACCGAGTCGGGGTTGGGCACGAACATGCCGGTCCAGTCGAGCTTGCCGGCCGTCAGCAGGTCCTGCGCCGACTGGTTCGCGTCGATGCCGATGTACTGCACCTTCTTGATCGCGGGAACGCCCTCGTCGCGGAAGTTCTCGTTCGCGACGACCGTGTATGACGCGTCCGTGACCTTGTCGACCACGTACGGGCCGGTGCCGACCGGGTCCTCGTCGGTGAACGTCGAGTAGTCCTTGACGTCCTTCCAGATGTGCTCCGGGAGCATCCACGTCGTGCCGAGGATCTGGAACTCGTTCGTGTACTGCGGCGTCGAGTACGTCAGGACGAGCGTGGTGTCGTCGGTCGCCTCCGCCGAGACCAGCCCGTCGCGGTGATTGGGCTCGTAGTTGAACGTGAAGGCGGCATCCTCGGCGGAGAAGTCCTCGCCGTCGCTCCACTTCACGCCGTCCTTGAGCTTGACGGTGATGACGGTGCCGTCCTCGTTGTACTCGAAGCTCTCGCCGAGCATCGGCGCGGGCGCGTCGTCGGCGGTCTTGTTGTAGAAGAAGAGCGGCTCGTAGATCGGGCCGAGCGCAGCGTGGAGCACGCTCGGCGAGAACGGGTTGAAGTTCGCCTCGATGGGAGTCTGGCTTCCCGCCCAGACCCGCAGGGTACGTCCCTCAGAGGAGGAGTCATTGCCCCCGCCTCCACCGGCACAGCCCGACAGGCCGAGACCGAGGATCGCTGCCCCGGCGACGGCGAGAAGCGCGGCGCGGCGCTTCGCGTTTCGAATCATCATTGGTTCTTTCTCTCGTGCGGCATTGCAGGGAGGAGTGCAAGGGCACTCGGACGTTCATTAGTTCTGTGTCCTAACAAACGTTTGAACGTAAACCTAACAAACAATCACCCGACGCGCACCACGGATACGTCACGTTCCGGCAACGGTTCCCAGCCGCCACTCAGGAGGCGCGAATGTTTCGCCGCCGGTTTGGCTTCAGGTCAGAGTGACACTATGATCGGCGATAGTTAGAGTCATCATGACCAGAACAACCATGCGATCCCCTGCTCCCACCGAAGCCGCCGCGGCCCCGGCCGATGCCACGCGCGTCGCGGTGTCGACAGTGATCTTCGCCCTGCGCCGGCTCGACGGCAGCGACACGGCCCGGGTCGCGCTGCCGCTGGTACGCCGCACGCGCGACCCCCACGAAGGTCAATGGGCACTGCCGGGCGGATGGCTCGACCTCGCCGAGAGCCTCGACGCGGCGGCATCCCGCACCCTCGCCGAGACGACCGGGCTGGCACCGAGCTATCTCGAGCAGCTGTACGCGTTCGGCGCGGTCGACCGATCCCCCACGCGTGTGATCTCGATCGTGTACTGGGCGCTGATCCGCGCCGACGAGATCTCGGAGGACGCGGTCCAGCCGCTGTTCGCCACCGAGAACGTGCAGTGGTTCGATGCCGCCGCACTCCCCCGGCTGGCGTTCGACCACAACGAGATCGTCGACTACGCGCTGTGGCGTCTGCGCAACAAGGTCGGATACAGCCGCATCGCACACGGCCTGCTCGCGGACGAGTTCACGCTCGCCGATCTGCGCGAGGTCTACGAGGCGATCCTTGCGCGGCGCCTGGACCCGGCGAACTTCCGCCGCCAGGTCGAGAACTCCGGCACGCTCATCCCCACCGACCGCTTCCGCACGGGCAGCCACCGCCCCGCGCGGCTGTACCGCTACAACCAGGACGTCGAACTCGCCGATCGCGGCCCGCTCGGCGCCCGCGACTGATCCATCCCGAACGGAGCGCCCGACATGCCTGCCGTCAACATCACCCTCCAGCCCCGGCCCGAGCTCGACCCGTCGGTCGACCACGAGATCCAGGCCATCGTCGCGGGAGCGCTGCAGGGTGAGACCTGCAACACCGACCTCGCCGCCGGCCCATGGGACTTCGACACGCGCCCCGGCTACGGCCCCGGCTCGTCGATGGGCGACGTCATCCCGACCGGATCGCCCCGTCAGGGCGAGCTGCCGCTGGAGTACCGCAAGGCATCCGAGGCGGAGCTCGCCGAACGCGTCCGCGCCGCCAAGGCGACCCTCGGCGACCGCGTGGTCGTGCTCGGCCACTTCTACCAGCGGGAAGAGGTCGTGGTCCACGCCGACTACGTGGGCGACTCGTTCCAGCTCGCGAACGCGGCGCTGGAGCACCCCGACGCCGAGGCGATCGTGTTCTGCGGCGTGCACTTCATGGCTGAGACCGCCGACCTGCTCTCGCGTCCCGAGCAGGCCGTGATCCTCCCCAACCTCGCCGCCGGCTGCTCGATGGCCGACATGGCCGACATCGACCAGGTCGAAGAGGCGTGGGAGCAGCTCGCCGAGATCTACGGAGACATGGATGCGAAGGATGCCGACGGCCTCGTGCCCGTCGTGCCGGTGACGTACATGAACTCCAGCGCCGCCATCAAGGGCTTCGTCGGCCGCCACGGCGGCATCGTGTGCACGTCGTCCAACGCCCGCACCGTGCTGGAGTGGGCGTTCGCGCGCGGTCGCCGCGTGCTCTTCTTCCCCGACCAGCACCTCGGCCGCAACACCGCGAAGGCGATGGGCGTGCCCCTGGAGCAGATGCCGATGTGGAACCCGCGCAAGCCGTACGGCGGCTCGGACGCGCAGACCCTTGCCGACGCCCGCGTCATCCTCTGGCACGGCTTCTGCTCGGTGCACCGCCGCTTCTCGGTGGACCAGATCGAGAAGGCACGCGCCGAGCACCCCGGCGTGCGGGTCATCGTGCACCCGGAGTGCCCGATGGAGGTCGTCGACGCGGCCGACGAGGCCGGCTCGACCGACTACATCCGCAAGGCGATCGAGGCCGCGACAGAGCCTGCGACCTTCGCCATCGGCACCGAGGTGAACCTCGTGCAGCGCCTCGCCGCCGAGCACCCGCAGCACGAGATCTTCTGCCTCGACCCTGTCGTGTGCCCGTGCTCGACGATGTACCGCATCCACCCCGGCTACCTCGCCTGGGTGCTGGAGGGCCTGGTCGACGGCGAGGTGCGCAACCGCATCACCGTCCCTTCGTCTGTGGCCGACCCGGCTCGCCTCGCCTTGGAGCGGATGCTGGCGGCCAAGCCTCCGGCAGCGCCCGTGGCCGATTGGGAGAACGCCTCATGACCGCACCCCACGCGATCGTGGTCGGCTCCGGCATCGCCGGGCTGCTGACCGCGCTGCACGCGGTCGACCACGGCTGCCGGGTGACGCTGGTCACCAAGGACGTGCTCGAGCACGCCAACACCCGTTTCGCGCAGGGCGGCATCGCCGGGGTGATGTTCGACGACGACCGCGCCGAGGACCACGTGCGCGACACGCTCGTCGCCGGCGCAGGGCTCAGCGACGAGGACGCCGTCCGCGTGCTGGTCGCCGAGGGGCCGGACCGGATCCGCGAGCTCATCGCCCTCGGCGTCGCGTTCGACCGCGACGCGACCGGCGGGTTCGTCAAGGGCCTCGAAGCCGCGCACTCCTACCCGCGCATCCTTCACGCCGGCGGCGATGCGACCGGCACCGTGATCGAGAAGGCGCTCGTTTCGCGCCTGCGCGCGAGCGACGTGTCGGTCGTCGAGCACGCGTTCCTCGTCGACCTGATCGTGAGGAACGGTCGCGTCGCGGGCGTCGAGCTCATCGTCGGCGAGCAGGTCGCCGCCCCCGGGCGCCGCGAGACGCTCACGGCCGACGCGATCGTGCTCGCGACGGGCGGCGCCGGCGAGCTGTACGCGCACTCGACGAACCCTGAGGTGGCCACGGGCGACGGCATCGCCGCCGCGATCCGCGCCGGCGCGGAGGTGCGCGACCTCGAGTTCTTCCAGTTCCACCCCACGGTCTTGGCCGTAGGCGACTCGTTCCTCGTGTCGGAGGCCGTGCGCGGCGAGGGGGCGACCCTCGTCGACGAGCACGGCCGCCGGTTCGCATTCGACGCGCACCCCGACGGCGAGCTCGCACCGCGCGATGTGGTCGCCCGTGCGATCGCGCACCAGATGGAGGCGCAGGACGGACGACCGGTGTACCTCGATGCGACGCACCTCCATGGTGCCGAGGCGACAGGCGAGGACGACGTCGACGAGCGTGCCGCGTTCCTCGCGCGCCGGTTCCCCACGATCGACGCGGCAGTGCGCGAGCGCGGGCTGGACTGGGCGCGCGAGCCGATCCCGGTCACCCCGGCGGCCCACTACCTGATGGGCGGCGTCGCCACCGATCTGGTCGGGCGCACGACGCTCCCCGGCCTGTACGCGGTCGGTGAGGCCGCCCGCACCGGCGTGCACGGCGCAAACCGCCTCGCGTCGAACTCGCTGCTGGAGGGCGCCGTGTTCGGCGCCCGCGCGGGCGACGCGATCGCGGCGGACGCGGCATCCGGCTCCTGGCCCACCCCCGTTCATCCGTCACAGCGTTACGCCGACCCAGCCGATCCCCGTACATCCCTGACGAACGAGCAGAGCGACCATGGGGAACCGGCGGCACCGGCGTTCTCGCGCGCGGCGCTGCAGGAGCTGATGTGGGAGGACGCGGGACTCGTGCGGGACGAAGCCGGCCTCAGGCATGCGGCATCCCTCATCGCCGCATGGCGCGCGCAGCCGCGCACCCCGCGCAGCGAGCACGACTTCGAGGACGAGAACCTGCTGCTCGTGGCCGAGCAGGCCGTCGCGGCCGCCCGTGCCCGGCGCGGCTCGGTCGGCGCCCACTACCGCAGCGACGACACCGTCGCGCCCGTCGCCGAGCCCCAGAAGGAGGCCGTCGCATGCTGACCCGAGCCATGATCGACCGCACCGTGACGGCCGCGCTCGAAGAGGACGCGCCATGGGGCGATCTCACGAGCGAAGCCCTCATCCCGGAGACCGCCATCGCCCGTGCCGACCTCGTCGCCCGCGAGCGCGGTGTGTTCTCGGGCGGCGAGGTGTTCGAGGCGGCCTTCCGGCTCACCGATCCGCGTATCGACGTGCAGCTGGTCGTCGAGGACGGCGAGTGGTTCGAGCCCGGCGCCGTGCTCGCGGTGGTCACGGGACCTGCGCGCGGCGTACTCACCGCCGAGCGCATCGGCCTCAACTTCGTGCAGCGCATGTCGGGCATCGCGACCCTCACCGGGGCGTACGTCGCCGAGGTCGCCCACACCGGCACGCGCATCGCCGACACCCGCAAGACCACTCCGGGACTCCGCGCCTTCGAGCGCAAGGCCGTGCGTGACGGCGGCGGGCGCAACCACCGCCATTCCCTCTCGGATGCCGTCATGGCCAAGGACAACCATCTCGCCGTGCTCGCGCAGAAGGGGGTGTCGACAACCGACGCGCTGCTCGCCGCGAAGGACTTCCTCCCCCACACGACCCACCTCGAGGTCGAGGTGGACCGCCTCGACCAGATCGAGCCCGTGCTCGCGGCCGGCATCGGCACGATCATGCTCGACAACTTCTCGCTCGACGACCTGCGCACCGGCGTCGCCCAGGTCGCGGGGCGCGCGACGGTGGAGGCCTCGGGCGGCGTCTCGCTCGAGACGGTGCGGGCGATCGCCGAGACCGGTGTCGACGTCGTCTCGGTGGGCGCGCTCACGCACTCGGCGCGGGCGCTCGACCTCGGACTCGACGTCAGGATCGACGCGGCCTGAGACGCCGGAGCCCCCGATGAGCCTGCTCTACCTCGACAACGCCGCCACCACGCCGGTGCGCCCGGAGGTGCTCGAGGCGATGATGCCGTACCTCACCCGCTGGTACGGCAACCCGTCGAGCCACCACACCGTGGGCGAAGCGGCGGCGGATGCCCTGGCCGATGCGCGGGCGCGCGTCGCACGGGTCCTCGGGCTGCGCGCCGGCGACGTCGTCTTCACGAGCGGCGGCACCGAGTCGAACAACCTTGCGATCAAAGGCATCGCGATCGCCGCGGCGCTCGGACGCGACGACCGTCGCGCGCATGTCGTGACGACGCCCATCGAGCACGAATCCGTGCTCGAATCGGTCGAATACCTGCGGCGGGTCCATGGGTTCGAGGTGACCTTCGTGCCCGTCGACGACGTCGGGCGCGTCTCGGGGGATGCCGTCGCCGCCGGTCTGCGCGACGACACCGCACTCGTGACAGTCGGCTATGCGAACAACGAGATCGGGACGATCCAGGATGCCGCCGCTCTCGCCGCGGTCGCGCACGAGCGCGGCATCCCCTTCCACCTCGACGCGGTCCAGGCCGCCGGGTGGCTGCCGCTGTCGACGACAGGGCTCGGATACGACGCCGTCTCGCTCGCGGGGCACAAGATCGGCGCCCCCAAGGGCACCGGGGTGCTGGGCGTCCGCGGTCGCATCCCGCTCGAGCCCCTGCTGCACGGCGGCGGGCAGGAGCGAGGGCGCCGCAGCGGCACCGAGGATGTCGCCGGAGCCGTGGGCATCGCGACGGCGCTGGAGCTCGCCGAGGCGGAGCGGGACGAGGCATCCGCCCGCGTCACCGCGATCCGGGACCGGTTCGTCGCGCGCGTGCTCGACCGCGTGCCGTCGGCGCGGCTCACCGGCGACCCCGTGCACCGGCTTCCCGGCACCGCCAGCTTCACCTTCGCGGGAACGAGCGGCGAGGCCGTGCTGCTGGAGCTCGAGCGCCGCGGGGTCGTGTCGTCGAGCGGGTCCGCGTGCGCCGCCGGGAGCGACGAGCCGTCCCACGTGCTCGTCGCACTGGGAGTGGCTCCCGAGGTTGCGCAGACAGCCGTGCGCTTCACCTTCCCGCGCTGGCTGAACGCCCCGCTGGACGCCGTCGCCGACGCCGTCGATGCATCGGTCGCCGCGGTCGCCGGATGACGCGGACGGGCCGGCCGCCGCGGATCGCCGCATAGGATCGGGGACGTGCAGACCCCTGTCGTGACCGTCATCGTGCCCGGCTACGACGTGGGGCTCTACGCCGCCGAAGCGCTCGAGTCGCTGCGCGCCCAGACGCTGACGGACTGGGTCGCCGTGCTGGTGGACGACGCGTCCACCGACCACACCGGCACGCTGTTCGACGCCGCAGCCGCGGCCGACGAGCGCTTCCGCGTCGTGCACCACCGCGAGCGCGGCGGACTGAGCGCCGCCCGCAACACCGGGCTCGACCTGGTGCGCACGCCGCTGCTCGGCTTCCTCGACGCCGACGACCGCTACACCCCGCACGCCCTCGAGCGCCTCGTCGGCACCGTCACCGCCAGCGGCAGCGACCTCGCACTGGGCGCCTACGTGCGCCTGCGGCCGGATGCCGACGGCGGCTACACCGCCGGCAGCGTCCAGCCGTGGGTGACCGCCGCCACCCACCCCGAGCGCACCGGCACGACGCTGGACGCGCATCCCGACGCGTCAGGCAACATCGTCGCATGGTCCAAGGTCAGCCGCACCGAGCTGTGGCAGCGCACCGGGCTGCGCTTCCCCGTCGGCAAGGCGTACGAGGATCAGGTCGTCGCACAGCAGCTCTACACGCGCGCCCGCGCGTTCGACGTCATCCCCGACGTCGTCGTCGAATGGCGCGAACGCGCCGACGGCTCCTCGATCACGCAGCACAAGGACGAGCTTCCCGTGCTGCGCGACTATCTCGAGGCGCTCGCAGGGGGCATCGCGGTCCTGGATGCCGCCGGCCAGACACGCGCGGCGGCCTCGCGGGTGCGCCTCATCCTCGCGATGGATCTGCCGCCTCTCGTCGAGCTGGCGCGCGACCACCCCGACCCCGCGTACCGGCGGGAGCTCGGCACGTTCGCCCGCACCCTGTGGGCGCGTGCGGAGCGCGTCGGGCTCGCCGAGCCCGCGGCGACGGCTGTCGCCGCGGCGCAGTTGTGGTGATCCTGCCGCGCTGAGTGCGGTGACCGCCGCCGCGGGGTGGCCGACCTGTCAGTCCTCGCTGTCGAGCGCCTCTTCGGCTTCGAGGATGCGCGACGATGCCAGCTGCTGCGCCGCGAGCTCGGCGTACAGGCCCCCGGCGGCGATCAGCTCGGCGTGCGTCCCGGACTCCACGATGCGTCCGGCCTCGACGACGTGGATCACGTCTGCGCCGATCACCGTCGACAGGCGGTGCGCGATGGTGAGCGTGGTGCGGCCGCGGGCCGCGGCATCCAGTGCCTCCTGCACGACGCGCTCCGACACCGTGTCGAGCGCCGACGTCGCCTCGTCCAGCAGCAGCACCGGCGGGTCCTTCAGCAGCACGCGCGCGATGGCGATGCGCTGCTTCTCGCCGCCCGAGAGCCGGTAGCCGCGTTCGCCGACGACGGTGTCGTAGCCCTGCTCGAACCCGACGATCACATGGTGGATGTTCGCCGCGCGGCAGGCGGCCTCGAGCTCGGCGTCGGTCGCCTCGGGCTTGGCATAGCGGAGGTTCTCGCGGATCGTGGCGTGGAAGAGATAGGTCTCCTGCGAGACGATGCCGACGCTGTCGACGATCGACGCCTGCCGGAGGTGCCGAACCTCCTCGCCCGCGAACAGCACGGATCCTTCGGATGCCTCGTAGAGCCGCGGCGTGAGATACAGCACCGTGGTCTTGCCCGCACCGGACGGCCCCACGAAGGCGACGTGCTGGCCGGGTTCGGCCACGAACGACACCCCGCGCAGCGTCGGGCGCGCGTCGGGTGCGGCATCCGGATACCGGAACACCACGTCGCGGAACTCGATGCGGCCCTGCGGACCGGGAGCGTCTGCGACATCGACGGCGTGAACCGGGTCGGTGATCGCGGGAACCAGGTCGAGGTACTCGAAGATGCGGGCGAACAGCGCCGACGAGGTCTGCAGCTCGAGCGAGACGCGCATCAGGCTCATGAGCGGCATCAGCAGGCGCGCCTGGACGGTGGTGAAGGCGACGATGGTGCCGGCGGTGATCACATCGGCGCTGCCCGTGATCAGGTAGCCCGCGACGAGGTAGATGATCGCGGGGACGCTCGCCATGATCACCTGGACGACGCCGAAGAAGCCCTGGCCGCTCATCGCCCGCCGCACCTGCAGCCGCACCTGGTTGCGGTTCTCGTCCGCGTAGCGCGCTGATTCGGTGCGCTGGCGGTTGAAGGACTTCGAGAGCAGGATGCCCGACACGCTCAGGGTCTCCTGCGTGATCGAGGTCAGCTCCGACAGCGATTCCTGCGTCTCGCCGGCGATCCGCGCGCGCACCTGGCCGACGCGGCGCTGCACGAAGACCAGGAACGGCATGATCACCACCGCGATCAGCGTCAGACGCCAGTCGATGATGATCATCGCCACGAGCGACGCCACGACGGTGACCGCGCTGCCCAGGATGCTGGTGACGGTGTTCGTCAGCACGCCCGCGACGCCGCCGACGTCGTTCTGGAGCCGGGACTGGATGACCCCGGTCTTGGTGCGGGTGAAGAACGCCAGCTCCATCGACTGCAGGTGGTCGAACAGCGTGATGCGCAGGTCGCCGGTGACACGGTTGCCGACCGTGGACGTGAGCCAGGTCTGGATCACGCTGAGGCCCGCCCCCAGCAGGAACAGGACGATCATCGCGACGACCAGCTCCCACAGCAGCACCAGGTCGGGTGCCGATCCGTCGACGGGGAACAGCGCGTCGTCGAACACGCGCTGCACCAGCAGCGGCGGGATCACCGCGATGCCGGCGCCGGCGATCACCAGCACGCCGGTGATGACGATGGACCACCGATAGGGGCGGAAGAGCCCCACCACGCGCGACCCGAGGTTCGCGATGCGGGGCGCCGAGGCGTTCGCGCGTCGCTGCGCCTCGGTGTCGACCGGCCGGAAGCCGGGATGCCCTCCCCCGCCACCGCCGCGCATACTCACTCCGTCAGCCTAGTGAGCGTCTCGACATCCGCGGCCGCGCCGCTAGGCTCGCGGTATGACCTCGACTCCCGACGCCCCCGAGCACGACGGCAGCGACCTCGCGGAGCTCCGCGCAGAGATCGACGAGCTCAAGGCGATCCCTCACGAAGAGATCGTGAACCCGCTGCCCCATAGCCTCGAAGAGCGCGAGCCCGCGGCCGAGCCGACCGACGCGATCGGCTCGGAGGACTGGAACGCGCCCGACGAGGAGCCCGCCGACAGCTGACCCGCGGTCGACGCGACGACATCGCATTCCCCGGATCGGGAATGCGATGTCGGACCCCGCGGTTACCTTGGAGGCTTGCCATCCTCGGATGGCACATTGCTGTCCATCCGAGCCGCGAGGAGACGACCCATGGCCGCCATCGAGACGACACCCGGAACCGGCAGCATCCCCGCTGCCTCAGGGCCCGGCGCCGCACCGGCGCTCCGGCCCGAAGAGAGCCGCGTCGTGTGGCTGCTGCTCGCAGCCGCCTTCGTCGCGATCCTCAACGAGACCACGATGGGTGTGGCGATCCCGCACCTCATCACCGACCTCGGCATCACCGCGCTCGCTGCGCAGTGGCTGACGACAGCCTTCATGCTGACGATGGCGGTGGTCATCCCGATCACCGGCTTCCTGCTGCGCCGCTTCACGACCCGCACGATGTTCGTCGCGGCGATGGGCCTGTTCTCGGTCGGCACGCTCATCGCGTTCCTGTCGCCCGGGTTCACGATGCTGCTCGTGGCCCGCGTCGTGCAGGCGTCGGGCACGGCGATCATGATGCCGCTGCTCATGACCACGCTCATGACCGTCGTGCCGCCCGCGATCCGCGGACGCATGATGGGCCGCGTCAGCATCGTGATGTCGCTCGCTCCCGCGATTGGCCCCACCCTCGCCGGCGCACTGCTGAACAACTTCGAGTGGCGCTGGATCTTCGGGGTCGTGCTGCCGATCGCCGTCGTGGCTCTGGTGGTCGGCGCCCGATGGATCCACAACCTCGGCGAGACCACGCACGCCCCCATCGACGTGCTCTCGGTGATCCTGTCGGCGCTCGGATTCGGCGGCCTGGTCTTCGGCCTCAGCCAGCTGGGCGCAGGCGGTCACGGCAGCGGGGCGGATGCCGCAGCCGCCAGCGCCGCGTCGACCACGACGCTCATCGTGGCCCTCACCGTCGGCGTCGTGTCGCTGGGCCTGTTCGGCTGGCGCCAGGTCGTGCTGCAGCGCAAGGACGACGCGCTGCTCGACCTGCGCGTGTTCACGAGCGCGAACTTCTCGCTCTCGATCGCGCAGATGGCGATCATGTCGATGGCCTTCTTCGGCGCGATCACTGTGGTGCCGCTCTACCTGCAGGACGTCCTCGGCGTCGACCCGCTCACCACGGGCCTGGTGGTCCTGCCGGGTGCGCTTGCGATGGGTCTGGCCGGTCCGCTGATCGGCCGTGTCTACGACCGCTGGGGCACGCGCATCCTGCTGGTCCCGGGCGCGATCATCACCAGCGCCATGCTGTGGTTCTACACGACCTTCACGGCCACGACCCCGGTCTGGGTGCTCGCCGTCGCGCAGACCGTGCTGTCGATCGGCCTCGCGCTGTCGTTCACGCCGCTGTTCACCGCCTCGCTGGGCTCGCTGCAGCCCAAGTTCTACTCGTACGGCTCGGCGGTCGTCGGCACCGTGCAGCAGGTGGCGGGCGCCGCGGGCATCGCGCTGATGTTCGGCGTGATGGCAGCGGCGACCGCCGGCGCGACCGAGGCGGGCGCCGACACCGTGACCGCGGGTGCCGCCGGGACGCATGCGGCGTTCCTGACGGCCGCGATCCTGTCGCTGCCGCTGCTGGTCGGCGCGTTCCTCATCCGCAAGCCGGCGGACCAGCCCGAGGGCATGCCCGCAGGTCACTGACCGGCACACGTATCTCGGCGATGCCCCGCTCCCTCGACAGGGAGCGGGGCATCCGTGATTCTGGATGCACCCGACACACACCTGCTGGAGGCATCCATGATCGTCACCACCCCGGCGCTCGACAGCGCCACCGGCCATGTCGCCGACATGTACGCGGCCGACCAACGCGAGGACGGCCTCGTGTACGGCCACACCCGCGCGATGGCGGTCAACCCCGAGGCGCATCAAGCGTTCGAGGCGCTGGTCCGCGCGATCGTGCCGTCGATCGGGTTGCGCACGTACGAACTGGCGACGCTCGGCGCCGCGCGCGCGATCGGCTCGCAGCACTGCTTGCTGGCGCACGGGCGCAGGAGCCTGCGCGCAGGGCTGTTCGATGAGGACCAGCTCGCACATCTCGTGCGGGACGAGCCCGGAAGCGGTCTCGACGACGCCGACGTCGCGGTGCTCGCGTTCGCCGAGAAGCTCTCGACGGATGCCGCCGCCATGACGGACGCCGACGCCCAGCGACTGCGCGAGGCCGGCTTCGACGACCGGCAGATCGTCGACATCGCCCTCGCCGCGGGTGTGCGCAACTACTTCAGTCGCGCGCTGCAGGCGCTGGCGGTCCCCGTCGACGACGTGCCCGGGCTGAGCCCGGCGCTGTCCAGCGCGCTGCGCGAGGCAGCGGGTCCTCGCGCCGACGACGTCAGTGGTGGATGAACGCCTTCAGCGCGATGAGGATCACGCCGAAACCGGCGGTGATAAAGGCGCTCAGCAGGCGCGGCAAGAACCGGCTCGTCCAGCGCGCCACGGCAATCCAGCCGAACACGCCGAGCAGGATCGCGTTGACCACGAGCGCCGTCCAGATCGCGAGCATGTCGTCGATGAGGTGCGTCGTGCCCAGCAGCAGGATCACGAGCGGAGCAATGGACGCGAGCAGCATGCCCACGGAGTGGCGGGCGGCCTCGCGGATGCTCGTGCCCAGTTCGGCGCCACCCTCTGTGGCCGCGAGGCGGCCGAGCGTCCCGGCGTAGACGTGCGCCAGATAGAACACGACGACAGTGATCGCCACGGTCGCCAGCGCGTTGCCCGATGTTCCCACGAGCGTGCCGCTGACGACGATCATGCCCGAAACGAGGATCAGCCCGTAGACCGCCTCTTCCGACATCAGGACGCGGGTGACGGCCTTCGGGATGTGCAGTTGCTCGTCGGTCATCGTGACCTCGACCGGCGATTCAGGCAGAGCTGATCAGCCGATGCTGCAGCTGCCGCCGCCGCAGCACGAGTCGCCGGCCTCGACGACCGACAGAAGGTTCTTGTCGTCCGGCACGGGAGCGAGGGTGATCGTGGCCGGCTGCTGCGGGGTGCTCATGCTCCCCATGCTACCTGCGCAGGAGGGGTGGGGCCGGTCACAGGATCGCTCCCCCGGTCTGGCAGGTCGGGCAGTACTGCGCCGTCGTGCTCGCGAACGCGAAGTCGCGGATCGTGTCCGCGCACACCGGACAGGCTCCGCCCGCCCGCCCGTGCACACGCATCGAGGCGACCTTGCGCGCCTTGAGCTGATCGATCGGGATGCCCCGCTGAGCCTCGATCGCGCCGCGGACGGTGGACAGCGTGGCCTCGAACAGCCGATCGGCTCCCGCGTCGTCCAGCGCCGACGCGTGCACGACCGGCGACACGCGGGCGAGGTGGAGGATCTCGTCGGAGTAGGCGTTGCCGATGCCGGCGAGCGACTCCTGCTCCTGCAGGATCGCCTTGACCTGCTTGCGTCGGCGACCGAGCGCGGCATCGAAGTCCGCGCGCACGAACGCAGGGTCCGCCGGGTCGGGACCGAGCTTGGCGATCGCGGGCACCTCACCCGCGTCGCCCACGACGTAGAGCCCCAGCGACACCCAGTTGCCGGCATCCGTCGTCTGCAGGGTGACGTCACCCGACATCGCGAACGTGGCAAGTGCGGGTGGCAGGTCGCCGCCGGGCTCCGGTGCGCCCGCCTCGAGCCAGCGCATCCAGCCGTGGCGGCCGAGCGACACGACCAGGCTCACGTCGTCCAGCACCAGCTCGACGTGCTTGCCATGACGCGCAGCGCCCCTGATCGTCCGGCCCACGAGGCTCGTCGGCGGCGCCGCGCGGGTCTTGACGGTGCGGAACTCCAGCACGTCGGCGCCGAGGATCTCGCGGCCGGACCCCGCGTCTGCGAGGAACCGGGTGAGGGCCTCGACCTCGGGTGACTCAGGCATGCGCCCATCCTGCCACCGGGGCCCGACACCGCGTCAGGCGCGCGCCGGGGGGTGGTGCGGGATCGGCGACGGCTTGAGGGGCCCGAGGCTGACCGACTGCTCCAGCAGCCGCAGCGCCGCGCGGAGCATCGCCTCGACGGTGGTGAACCGCGAGGCCCCGACACCGGTGGACACCCACACGGCCTCGTAAGCGCCGTCCTGGAGCAGCTCCACGTACGCGACGACGCTCTGCGCATCACGGCCGGACACGCTTCGGTCGCACAGCCGCCACGTGCCGGCGGCCAGCGGGGTGAGCTCGAGCTGATGGATGTCGCCGTGTCGCCTGCCCCGACCCTCCGCCGCCGCCGTTGCCGCAGCGAGGGGCTTGACTCCGAGCCCGGCACGTGAGTGCAGTCCGGTGGCGGCGCCGGCGGTCCGTGCTCACGGTCGACGAGTCGGCCGTGAGCCGCCGACGTGATGCGGCTTCCCGTCGCCCGGCGCTCAGCGGGTCGTGACGACGTCGTGCGGCTCACGCTCTCGCGATCTCCGCAGTTCCCAGCCCACTCCTGCGATCGCCACCACCCCGAGGATCGCCGTCGCGCCCACGATCGCGAGGGCGATGGTCCAGCCCCAGAGCACGGTCGCCTCGAACGGGTCGTACCCCGCGTAGTCGGTGACCTGGGCGATGACCCCCCACAGCATGAAGGCGACCACGAACGCGAAGCCTGCGACGACGAGCAGCGAGATCTGGAACGGGTTGCGCATCAGCGGAATCCTCCTCGACGGACTTCTCGAAGGATGCCGCACGAGAGCCCGGGGCGCCAGCATCGTCGTCAAGGGCGGTGGCGCCCGCGCTCGTTGCCGTGCTTGTACTGTCCGCTCGCGCGCGCCATCACGTGCTGCGGATCGGCCCGCTCGTCCCGATCGACGCGTCGTACTCGCGTCTCAGGTACTTCGGCGCCTGCACCCGCCACGCCTCCGTCACGAGCTCGGCGAAGTGGTCGGCGTCGATGCCGGCCATGCGGAACGCGATCTTCGGCTCACCCCACCTCGATGTCGACGGCAGGAACACGTCGGGCTCCATCTCGCGCAGCGCGAGGGCGTCCTCGGGATCGCCGATCTTCACGCCCACGACCAGTTCGGACGCCAGGATCGGCCGCACGTCCTCGGGGGTGCTCGGCCACGGCTGACACTCCCACGCGTACAGCTTGCTGCGCACGAACCACGCGGCGCCGCCGGTCGTCGCCCGTTCCTCGCTGCCCGGCAGCCCCGCGGCGACGGCGCGGAGATCGTCGAGGGTGGCCATGGCACCGAGCGTACGCGGCACCCCCGACACCGGCGCCGCCACGACGCACCGCCGCACCGGACCCGGCATCCCATTGACCCGCGCTCGCGCCACTGCTCTGATGAGCGCATGGAGACGAAGGTCGACGTCGACTACGTCGTCGTCGGGGCGGGGGCCATGGGGATGGCGTTCGTCGACGCGCTCATCGGCGCCAGCAGCGACGTGTCCGTGGCGCTCGTCGACCGGCGGCTCGGAGCCGGCGGGCATTGGCTCGACGCCTACGGGTTCGTCCGGCTGCATCAGGCCTCCGCGTTCTACGGCGTGGCGTCGACGCTGCTCGGCGGCGGCCGCATCCAGACGACCGGACCCGAGCGCGGGCTGCATGAGCGTGCGGGCGTCGCGGAAGTGTGCGACTACTACGCCCGCGTGCTCGAGCGCCTCCTCGCGACCGGCCGGGTCGTGTTCCACGGGCGCAGCGAGTACCTGGGCGATCGCCGCTTCCGATCGCTGCTCAGCGGTGCGGGCTTCCATGCCCCTCATGCGCGCGTCGTCGACGCACGGTACCTCTCGCCCGACATCCCCTTGCTGACGCCGCCCCCGTTCGCGGTCGACGAGGGCGCGCGCGTCATCCCGGTGAACGGGCTCGGAGCCATCGACGCGGCACCGGGGAGGTACGTCATCGTCGGCGCGGGCAAGACCGCGATCGACACGTGCGTGTGGCTTCTCCGTGGCGGCGTCGCACCCGATGCGATCACCTGGGTGCGCCCACGCGATCCGTGGCTGCTCAACCGGGCCGTCGTCCAGCCGGACCCGGCGATCTTCCTGGCGATGGGCGCCGACACGATGGCCGCCGCGGCCGCGTCCGCCGACCCGGACGACGTCTTCTTCCGGATGGAGGATGCCGGCATCATGCTCCGCATCGACCCCGGTGTCACCCCGACCATGGCCAAGACTCCGACACTCGCGCAGTGGGAGCTCGAGCTCGTGCGCACGATCGACGACGTGGTCCGTCGCGGCCACCTCCAGGCGGTCTCGCCGGGCCGTCTCCGATTCGCGAACGGCGACGTGCGCATCCCCGGGGACGCGCTGATCGTGCACTGCGCCGCCGAGGGGCTGAAGTATCCCGGTCTGCGGCCGATCTGGATGCCGCAGGCGATCACCCCGCAGCCGGTGCGCGTCGGGTTCCCGTGCTTCGGGGCCGCTCTCGTCGGCTACGTGGAGGCCACCCGCGACGACGACTCCGAGAAGAACCGGATCTGTCGCCCGTCCCCCTATGCCGACACGACGGCAGGCTGGGCGGCCATGCAGGTGATCGGCGGGGACGCCTCACTGGCGATGTCGAAAGAGGCCGATCTGCGAGCGTGGGGCAACAGCACGACGCTCAATCCGGCTCGTATCCCCGACGACCGCGTCGACGATCCGGCGGTCGTCGGCGCGCTCGCGCGCGTCCGGCAGCACATTGGCGCGGGCCGCACGAGACTCGCCGAGTTCGCGGCACGCTGACCGCTCCAGGACATGCCGAGGTCAGGCCGGCACGGGTGCGACGGTCAGTCCCAGTCGAGGTAGTCCTCGATCGGCCACGACGTCGCGCCGACGTGCGTGACAGGGAACAGGTGTCCGCCGCCCTCGACGGTGACGATGCTCACGCGGTCGGGCGCCGAAGCCTGCAGCCGTTCGCCGTTGGCGACGGGCGTCAGGGTGTCTTCCGTGCCCTGGATCACGAGCACCGGCACGGCGGGCGCCAGCGACGACCACTCCAGGTCGGGGGTGGCATCCTGAGCCGCCCGCTGCATCGCGTCGACCTCGACGTCGCGTGCACCCTCCGGGATCCCGGATCCGCCGGCGTTCAGCTCATCGGTCTGCTCGGCGCCCTCGACGCCCAGCAGCAGCACGCCGCCGACACGGTCGAGGTGATCCAGCGAGACGGTACGGGCGACCGAGCCGCCGAACGCGTGGCCGCCGATCCAGGCGTGCCCGAGGCCGATGTGGTCCATGACGTCGACCACGTCCTGCGCGAGGTCGTGCATCGAGACGACGGCGTCCGCCGCGGACGAGGGATGCCGCGGCCCGACGCGCACGATACGGAAGTCCTCCTCGATCAGCGCGTGGGCGAGCGGGCCCAGGTAGCTGATGTTCAGGCCGCGACCCGGGATCAGCACCACGGCGGGACCGCTGTCGGTTCCCTCGTCGACGAAGGGGATCGCGCGGCCGTCGGGTTCGAAGATCTGGGTGTCGGCCAAGGTGGTTCCTCTCGCGTGGCGTACGTGCTCCGGGCGCGCGCATTCGGACGAACGCGGGCCCCGGCCATCTACGTTACGCGGATCTGCTCGCCGCCTGCTCGCCGGCGACAACCTCGACGGCGGGTCTGCTCAGCCGCGCGCGGCGAGGAACGTCAGCGTGCGCTCGACGACCAGACCCGCCGCCGCCGGGTCGTACGACGCCAGCGATGCATCGGCGAACAGGTGCGCCGTGCCCGCGTACAGGTACAGCTCGACCTGCGGCGTCGAGTCCGCGAGCGCGCGGGCGGCCTCGAGGTCCTCGGCGAACCACTCGTCGTCGAGGCCGCCGTGGACCTGGGCGGGCAGCGCCTCGGGCCAGGCACCGAATTCCTCGACGGGCAGGCAGGCGTCGAAGAACAGCGCTCCCACCGCGCCCGCCCGGGTCTGCGCCAGCTTCTGCGCGGGCATCACGCCCATCGAGAACCCCGCGTAGACGACGTTCGCGGGCAGGCTCTCCGCGGCCGCGACGCCCCGCTCGAGCAGCGTTCCGAAGCCGATCGCGCGCGCGTAGGCGATGCCGGCCTCCAGATCGCCGAACGTGTGCCCGTCGAAGAGGTCGGGCAGGTGCACGGTGTGACCCGCGGCGGTCAGCTCGCCGGCGAAGGCGCGCAGCCCGTCGGTGAGGCCCTGGGCGTGGTGGAACAGGACGATCTCGGACATGCTTCCCTCTCGCGAATGATCCATGAAACTCGTACGTTCGAGAACGCTAGTATGTTCGTCCATGGAAGGCAACACGCCCGACTACGAGCTCGACGACCGCCGTGTGCTGACGACGGCGGAGCAGGTGCGGGCGCTCGGCAACCCGTTGCGCAACACGATCCTGGGCCTGCTCCACGAACGCGCCGCGAGCGTCACGGAGCTCAGCGCGGCGATCGGGCGCCCCAAGAGCACCGTCGCCCATCACGTCAAGGTGCTCGCCGAGACGGGGCTCGTCCGCGTCGTCCGCACGCGTCGGATCCGGGCGGTCGACGAGGCGTTCTACGGTCGTACGGCACGCATGTTCACCGTCGCGCTCGACGGGCCGGAGAGCTCCGCTGACCCCCGACCGTACGACTTCAACGACTTCGAGGTCGCAGCGAGCGAGTCCGGCCCGGCCTTCGCCGCCGGGGAGCTGTGGGGCTTCATCCGCCATGCACGCATCGACGACGATCAGAAGCAGGAGTTCTGGCAGCGCATGAAGGCGCTCGTCGACGAGTTCGACACGCTCCCCCGCCGCGGCGACGTCGTGCACGGCTTCGCGGTCGGGATCTATCCGATCCCGGACCACCCGCGACTGCCGGACGCGGCGGTGTGACGGTCGTCGCGATCAGACGTTGAAGCGGAACTCCACGACGTCGCCGTCCTGCATGACGTAGTCCTTGCCCTCCAGGCGCGCCTTGCCCTTCGAGCGGGCCTCGACGACCGACCCGGTCTCGACGAGGTCATCGAACGAGATGACCTCGGCCTTGATGAAGCCCTTCTCGAAGTCGGTGTGGATGACGCCGGCGGCCTGCGGGGCCTTCCAGCCTTTGCCGATCGTCCACGCGCGGGCCTCCTTGGGGCCGGCGGTGAGGTAGGTCTGCAGGCCGAGCGTGTCGAAGCCGATGCGGGCGAGCTGGTCGAGACCGGACTCGTCCTGGCCGGTCGAGGCGAGCAGCTCCGCGGCCTCTTCGGGGTCGAGGTCGATCAGCTCCGACTCGATCTTCGCGTCGAGGAACACGGCCTTGGCGGGCGCCACCAGGGCCTCGAGCTCAGCCTTGCGGGCAGCATCCGTCAGCACCGCCTCGTCCACGTTGAAGACGAAGATGAAGGGCTTCGCGGTGAGCAGGCCGAGCTCCTTGATGGGCTCGAGGTCGATCTTCGACCCCGACAGCAGCTCGCCGCGCTGCAGTGCGTCGCGGGCATCGACGGCGGTCTGGAGCACGACGGGGTCCAGCTTCTTCCCGCGGACCTCCTTCTCGTACCGCGTGATCGCCTTCTCGAGCGTCTCGAGGTCGGCCAGCTGCAGCTCGGCGTTGATGGTCTCCATGTCGCTCTGCGGGTTCACCGCGCCGTCGACGTGCACCACGTCGTCGTCGGCGAAGCCGCGCACCACCTGGGCGATCGCGTCGGCCTCGCGGATGTTCGCCAGGAACTTGTTGCCGAGCCCCTCGCCCTCGCTCGCACCGCGCACGATGCCGGCGATGTCGACGAACGACACGGCGGCCGGCAGGATGCGCTCGGAGCCGAAGATCCCGGCGAGCGTGTCGAGCCGCGGGTCGGGCAGGTTTACCACGCCGATGTTGGGCTCGATCGTCGCGAACGGGTAGTTCGCCGCGAGCACCTGGTTCTTGGTCAGGGCGTTGAAGAGGGTCGACTTGCCGACGTTCGGGAGTCCGACGATTCCGATGGTGAGAGCCACGGGCATCCAGTCTAGTTGGGGCGGGATGCCTCACCCGCCCGGTGCCGTCAGCGGGGTCGACATGCCAGCGGTCCGGGAGCATCGGCGCCGTGCCTCAGGGCGTCGTCGTCCGCACGCCCACCCGTTGCCCGCCCGGCGCGGCGCGGCGATACTGGCGCCATGGACGACTGCTGCGCCCCGCAGCCGCCGAGCGGCTACGACCGCGAGTTCGACGAACGCTTCGCACGCCGGCTCGCCCGTCGCTATCGCACGGAGGGGCTGACGCCGAGCGCCCGGCTGATCCTCTCGTTCGCAGCATCCGTCGGACTCGACGGCGCGTCGGTGCTCGAGATCGGCGGCGGGATCGGCGACATCCAGCTCGAGGCGCTCAAACGCGGCGCGGCGCACGCGACGAACGTCGAACTCTCCTCGGCGTACGAGCCCGAGGCCGCCCGTCTGCTCGACGAGGCAGGGCTGCGGGACCGCGCGACGAGAGTGCTGGGGGTGGACCTCGCCGGCACACCCGAGGCCGTCGAGCGCGCCGACATCGTCGTGCTGCACCGCGTGGTGTGCTGCTACCCCGACTACCGCCGGCTGCTGGGCGCGGCCGCCGGACGCGGCAACCGCGCCGTGGTGTTCAGTCATCCGACGCACAGTCTCGGCACCCGCCTCATGGCGCGCCTGATCAACGGCTGGTACACGGTGACGGGCAACCCGTACCGCGCGTTCGCGCACGCGCCGGACGCGATGATCGAGGTGCTGCGCGAGCGCGGCTTCGAGCCGCGCTACCGGGAGCGCAGCGGCCCGTGGCACGTGATCGGCGCCGTCCGGGCGTGACGACGAGGAGCGACGTCAGGAGCGGATGGCGCGGTAGGCACGCGTCGCGTACGGCAGGCTGATGGTCTCGACGCCGCTCTCTGCCCTGGCGCCCTCGGTGCGGACACGCTCGTCGAACAGGCCGGTGACGTTCGCGAGGATCTCGGTGCGCTCGGCCTCGGTCGCGGTGATGATGTAGCTGCGGGATGCCACCATGTCCAGGAGTGCCGGCTTCGTGAGCATCCGCGTCCACTGCCACCGACGCTCTTCGAGCCCCTCGAACGGCGCGGCCACCCGCGGCCCGTCGCCCGCGAGCATCTCTTCGGCATGGCTGCCGTGCATCGCCGCGGTCAGGCGTGCCACCCACGGGTCGGACTCGTCGCGGATGTTCCACACGAGGCCCAGCACACCGCCCGCGCGCAGCACCCGGGCGACCTCGGCCGACGCCGGCCCGACATCGACCCAGTGCCACGCCTGGCCGAGCAGCACCGCGTCGACCGACGCGTCGGGAAGCGGCATCCGCTCCGCCGTCCCCACGAAGGTGGGCACGCCGTGGACGTTCTCGCGCAGCGTGGCGAGCATCTCTGGATCGGGCTCGACGGCCACGACCTCCGCGCCCGCCTCGACGATCGTGCGGGTGAGCTTGCCGGTGCCGGCGCCCACGTCAGCGACCCGCAGCGCTCGATCGTGCTGGCGCACGGGCTCCAGCATCCAGTCCACCGCCTCGCGCGGATAGTCCGGACGGCCCGACTCGTACGCCCCGGCGGCGGCTCCGAACGACAACGACATCTCTTCGCGACTGGCCATGCTCCGACCCTATGACGATGCCCGGATGCGGCGCGCCTTCCCGGGTTCCCGGCGCCGCCGGGTGAATCTGAAGTCGTGGCACTGGATTTCACCGCGATCGACTTCGAGACGGCGAACTCCAGCAACGCCTCGGCCTGCGCCGTCGGGCTCGTCCGGGTCCGTGACGGCGAGATCGTCGACAAGACCGGCTGGCTCATCCGCCCGCCCGCCGGCCACGACGTGTTCTTCGAGCTCAACGTGCGCATCCACGGGATCCAGCCCGAAGATGTCGAGGACGCCGCCGGCTGGAGCGAGCAGCTCGCCGACCTCGTCGCGTTCACCGGCGACGACGTCCTCGTCGCGCACAACGCCGGCTTCGACATGGCGGTGATCAAGCGCGCGTGCGATGCGACCGGCGACGAGTACCCGCCGTACCGCTACGCGTGCAGCCTGCAGGTCGCACGCAAGGTCTACCGGCTCGACTCGTACCGGCTGCCGTTCGTGGCCGCCGAGGCCGGATTCGCCGACTTCCCCCACCACAATGCGACAGCGGACGCGCTCGCCTGCGCCCACGTGATGGTGGATGCCGCGCACCGTGTCGGCGCCGGCTCGATCGCCGAGCTCGCCGAGGCCGTCGGCGTCCGGGTGTCGCAGATCGCGACCGCCGACGCCCCCGCCGTGTCGTTCGCGGCGTAGCCCCCGAACGGCGCGGGTCCGGTCCGGCCCTCCCGTTCGGCTGCGAGCCGGTACGGCGCGGCCCTCCCGTTCGCTCCCCTGGGCGCCCCGGCTCGCTCCCCTGGACCCTCTCTCCTGGGCGCTCCGAATATCGGACGATGAGCCCGTTTCCGGAGCTTTCTGCCCGTGGGGTCCGGAAACGACGCGATCGTCCGAGATTCGGACCGCCGCGAGGAGGACGGACGAGTGGATGCGCGCCCGCGGCCGTCGCGATGTCGGAGGCCTCGGGCACGATGTGGGCATGGACGCAGTCGTGGTCAGTGTCGTGGTGATCGTCGCCCTCGTGCTCGGAGCCGTCGCCGGATGGGCGATGGGCCTCGCCCGCGGGGCGGCGCGCAGCGCGCGCGAGCAGGCCGACCTGACCGCGCGCCTGGCGGGTGCGGAGGCCGCCCGTCACGGCGTGCAGGCGCAGCTCGAGCACCAGCAGCTGCTGTACCGCGAGCTGTCAGGGCAGGCACGGCACGACCAGGCGGCGCGCGAAGAGCGCGAGCGCCGCGAGCAGTCGGTGCTGCGCGCCCTCGCGCCGGTGCAAGAGACGCTCGCCGCCATGCACGCCAAGGTCGACGACCTCGAGCGCGATCGGCACACCCAGTTCGGCACGCTCGCCGAGCAGCTGCGTCGGGCGCACGAGTCCGACGAGGCGCTGCGGGCGACCACCGAGTCGCTCGCGAGCGCACTGCGCTCCGGCAGCACCCGCGGCGTATGGGGCGAGACGCAGCTGCGTCGCGTCGTCGAGGCCGCGGGTCTCACGCGTCATGTCGACTTCGACCTGCAGGCGTCGATCACGACGGATGCCGGCGCCGGGCGCCCTGACATGGTGATCCGCCTCCCCGGCGACAAGGCCATCGCCGTCGATGCCAAGGTGCCGCTAGACGCATACCTCGAGGCGAGCGCCATCCCGCTGACCGCGCAGGGCGCGGAGGGTGCGCGGCGCCAGAGCCTGCTCGAGAAGCACGTCAAGGCGGTGCGCGCGCATGTCGACGCGCTGGCCCGCAAGACATACTGGGCGGGTCTGTCGTCGAGCCCCGAGTTCGTGGTGTGCTTCGTCCCCAGCGAGTCGCTGCTCGCGGCGGCGCTCGAAGAGGATCCGGCGCTCCTGGACTACGCGTTCGGCAAGCGGGTCGCGCTCGCGTCGCCGGTGAACCTGTGGGCCGTGCTCAAGACCGTCGCCTACACGTGGACCCAGCAGGACGTGTCACAAGAGGCGCGTGCGCTGTTCGACCTCGGCAACCAGCTGTACGAGCGGCTCGGCTCCCTCGCCTCCCACGCCGACGATCTGCGCCGCGCCATCGAGCGCACGGTCGACAGCTACAACCGGTTCGCGGGTTCGCTCGAGACGCGCGTGCTCGTCAGCGCCCGCAAGTTCCCGGGCATCGACGCGACCAAGCTCGACGCAGTGAGCGAGCCGTCGACGATCGAGAAGAGTCCGCGCCGCCTCACGGCACCCGAGCTGCTCGAAGAGACGCTCCCGGGACTCGAGACCGCCGCACCGGCCCCCGAGCCGCCGGCGGCGACCGCAGAGCTCGGCGAGGTGCGCGGTCGGATCGCCGCACGCGAGGACTGACCGGCACCCGCCGGCCGCGCCCACGCGGGCGATCGGGTCACGCGCCGCCGGGGACGAAGCTCAGCAGCAGGATCACTGCGGCCGAGACGCCGACGAACGCGCCGATCATCCACCAGGCGCTGATCTCGTGGCCCTCGTCACGCCGGACGCGCAAGAGGACGTCGGGACGACGTGCGGGATCGATCGCATTCGCGACCACAGCATGCGCGCCCGTCTGGGGCTGCGACGAGTCACCGGACTGCGCAGACATCGTCAACTCCTTGCGTCAGGAACACCTTCGTGTCCCCCTCGACACCATGTCGATTCTGCCAGAGTTCCCCGCGGCAGGGGAGACGAAACAGTCACAGCAGCATCACACGTCACATCAGCCCCAGGAGCAACCCCGTCGACACGTCACAGCCACTTCGAGACGAGGTGCTCCGACGAGATGCGTCGCAGCGTACCCGAAGCGCCGCGAAGCACGACGCTCTCGGTGTACACGTAGCCGCCTTCGCGGCGGACGCCGGCGACGAGCGCGCCGTCGGTCACCCCAGTCGCCACGAAGATCGTGTTGTTGCCCTTGACGAGTTCGTCGGCCTCGTAGACGTAGCCGTCGAGGTTGAGCCCGGCGTCCAGGCCGCGCTGCTTCTCGTCGTCGTCGCGAGCCCACAGGCGCCCCTGGATGTGACCGCCGAGCGCCTTGATGGCGCACGCGGTGACGATGCCCTCGGGGCTGCCGCCGATGCCGACGCACATGTCGGTGCGGGCGTTGTGCCGTGCCGCGTTGATGCCGCCGGCCACGTCACCGTCGCTCATCAGCCGCGTGCCGGCGCCCGCCGCGCGGATCTCGTCGATGAGCTGCTCGTGGCGCGGACGGTGCAGCACCGAGACGACGAGCTCGTCGACGGGCTTTCCGAGCGCCTTCGCGAGCAGGCGGATGTTCTCGCCGATCGGCAGGCGGATGTCGACGACGCCGACGCCGGCGGGGCCGGTGACGAGCTTGTCCATGTAGAAGACGCTGGAGGCGTCGAGCATCGTGCCGTGGTCCGACACCGCGATGACCGACAGTGCGTTGTTGCGGCCGGCGGCGGTCAGCGACGTGCCGTCGATCGGGTCGACCGCCACGTCCGCCTGCGGGCCGCGGCCGTTGCCGACACGCTCCCCGTTGTAGAGCATGGGGGCCTCGTCCTTCTCGCCCTCGCCGATCACGATCGTGCCGTCGAAGTTGACGGTGGTGAAGAAGGCCCGCATCGCGTCGACGGCCGCGCCGTCGGCGGCCTCCTTGGCTCCGCGTCCGATGAACGGGACCGCGCGGATCGCCGCCGCCTCGGTCGCCCGCACCAGCTCCAGCGCGAGATTTCGGTCGGGGTGCAGAGGACTCATATCCGCGGTCAGGCTCACCATGCGGTCAGCCTAGCCAGCAATCGCTGCGTTCTGAGGGACTTTTCACACGATCACGCATGAAGGAATCCTGTTTCTTTCACAGCTGTCAGGGACGCGGTTTTCCCCGGCAGCACCGGCCGCCGGCATCCGACTCACGATTTTCGGCTTCGGTAGGATTCCCTCTGACGCCCGCATCTACAAAGGGAGCACTCATGCCCGTCGCCACCCCAGAGCAGTACGCCGACATGCTGGACCGCGCGAAGGCCGGTGGCTTCGCGTATCCCGCCATCAACGCCGCCAGCTCGCAGTCGGTCAACGCGGTCCTCCAGGGCCTCACCGAGGCCGGCTCGGACGGCATCCTCCAGGTCACCACGGGCGGTGCCGACTACTTCGCCGGCCACACCGTGAAGGCCCGCGCCACCGGCGCCCTCGCCTTCGCCGCGTACGTCCACGAGGTCGCGAAGAGCTACCCGATCACGGTCGCCCTGCACACCGACCACTGCCCGAAGCCGGCGCTCGAGGACTTCGTGCTGCCGCTCATCAAGGCGTCCGAGCAGGTCGTCGCCGACGGCGGCAACCCCATCTTCCAGTCGCACATGTGGGACGGCTCGGCCGTGCCGCTGGCCGAGAACATCGAGATCGCCAAGGAGCTGCTGCCCCGTATCAAGGCGATCAACGCGATCCTCGAGGTCGAGATCGGCGTCGTCGGCGGCGAGGAGGACGGCGTCAAGCACGAGGGCACGAACGACGCGCTGTACACCACGACGGGCGACGTCGCGCAGGTCGTGGAGGCGCTCGGCCTCGGCGACCAGGGCCGCTGGATCGCCGCGCTCACGTTCGGCAACGTGCACGGCGTGTACAAGCCGGGCAACGTCAAGCTCAAGCCCGAGCTGCTGGGCGAGATCCAGGCCGGCATCGCCGCGCAGTTCGGCACCGGTGCGAAGCCGCTCGACCTGGTCTTCCACGGCGGCAGCGGTTCGACCGACGCCGAGATCGCCGAGGCGGTCGCCAACGGCGTCGTGAAGATGAACATCGACACCGACACCCAGTACGCGTTCACCCGCTCGGTGGCCGGCTTCATGTTCCAGAACTACGACGGCGTCCTGAAGGTCGACGGCGAGGTGGGCAACAAGAAGGCCTACGACCCGCGCGCGTGGGGCAAGATCGCCGAGTCCGCGATGGCGGCCCGCGTCGTCGAGGCGACGCAGCAGCTCGGCTCGGCCGGCAAGAGCCTGGGCGCGTAGCGCTTCTCTGATCGGATGCCGCGGCACCGTGCCCCCCCGAGGGCCGGTGCCGCGGCATCCGTCGTCTCAGCCGGCGGTGAGTCGTCGCGGCCTCCGCCCGGAGATCAGGGCTCGCCGCGCGCCAGCACCTTGCCGTCGGCCACGGCGCGGACCTCGATCGACGCGATCTCATCGGAGTCCAGCGCGGTGCCCGCCTGCAGGCGCGAGGTCGAACCGGGACCGGCGCGCCAGGACGACAGCTCGCTGGTCGTGCCGTCCGTGGACGTGACGACCAGGACGTACGGCCACTCCTTGTCAGGCGCATACGGGTCGCTGCTCCTGCCGTAAGTGCAGGTCATGTCGATGCGCGTGCCCCACGCGACGTCGGTCAGCTGCACGGTGGCGGTCAGCGGGACGGCGGTGACAGGCTGCAGCGCCACCGTCTCGGCCGGGCGCACCACCGGGGCCACGGCAGCGGTGATGCCGAACCCGACCACGACGGCGATCACGGCGGCTGCGGCGAGCGCGCTCCCCCACACGATCACGCGGCGACGCCGCGTCTCGCGGGCTCCGACGGCCACGAGTCGCGCCCGTGCTCCCGGATCAGGGCCGGGGCCGCCCATCCGCCCTGATTCCGCGGCGCCGTCCAGCAGCGCCTCGGCACGATCGGGAGCCACGCGGGCGAGCAGCCCCAGAGTGGGCGCGAGGTCGGCCAGCGCCTCCCGGCACTGCGGGCAGTCGTCGAGGTGCTCCTCGTACAGCCGTCGGTCGGCGGCGCTCAGCGCTCCGACGACGTATGCGGCGTCCCAGTCAGCGAACCGCGGGTGGTCGGGGTTCATCGCGTCACCCCCTTCTCCTGCAGGGCGAGCCGCAGCGCGCGCAGACCGTAGTGCAGCCGGGACTTGACCGTTCCGGGCGGGATCTCCAGCTCGTCCGCCATCTCGGCGACCGAAAGTCCGCGGTAGTACGCGCGCACGACGACGGCGCGGTGCTCGACCGAGAGCGCGGCCAGCGCCTCTTCGACGAGGATGGCTTCGAACAGCGCGTCGGTGCGGTCACCGGCGACACGCTCCGGCACCTCGGCGACATCGATCTCACGGCGCCGGTGCGCGCTGCGGGCCTCGTCGATCACGAGGTGACGCGCCACGGTGAACATCCACGAACGCGTCGCCGACGGGTCGTCGTCGAGGATCTTGGGCGTGCGCCAGGCACGAAGCAGCGTCTCCTGCACGATGTCGTCCGCGCCGGCCCGATCCCCGGTCAGGTGCACGACGTAGCGCCACAGCGGCGCCGCGTGCGCGTCGTACAGCGCCTCCAGCTGCACGGCGTCGCGACGCGTCGCCCTGCCGCCATCGGCCCCCGACCCGCCGTCGAGCCTGGTTCGCGGCATCCGTCACCTCCGCTGGGGACACGAGACGCGAGGCCCGACGGTTCAACCGGACGCGCATCGCCATCCCGAGTATGGCGCGCGAGAGCGCCACACGGGGCTCACCCGCCGGCGGTGCCCATCAGCGCGTCGAGCACGGCCGGGTCGCTCATGAGCGGGATCGCGAGCAGCGCGCCGGTCACGAACGTGAAGAGGATGCCGGCCGACAGCGGGATCCACCACGTCAGGCGCCCGCGTCGCAAGCTCCACAGTGACACCAGCGCCGTGGCGAGCCATCCGACGCCGAGTACGACGGCGGCGGCGATCCCGTAGGGACGTCCGGCGGCCGGGTCAGTGAGCGTCACGTCGAGGCCGAGCAGCGCGAACATGGTGTCGGCGTAGGCCGCATAGTCGAGGAACGACGGGATCGAGGTCACGACGTTGAACAGGCCGTAGACGAGCAGCGCGATCGTCACGACCCGGTCGACAGTGCGCGGGCGCGGTGCCGCACCGACGACGCGTTCGGCGGCGGGCGGTGCGGCCGCGGGGATGCCGGCGTCCGCGGCCTCGGTGACGATCGGGGCCGGCGGCGTCACCGGCTGCTGCCATTGCGGCGCGGGCTGATGGATGCGCGCGCGCTGCTCCTCGGGGCTGGCGTACTCGCCGTACTGAGGGCGGGGACGGGGGCGTGCGTCGTCGTCGCTCATGCTCGGCTCCGTCCGCCCAGGGCGCGGTCGTCGCGCTTGCCCGCGGCATCCTGTCGCAGTTCCTTCGGGAGCGAGAACATGAGGTCCTCCTCCGCGGTGCGCACCTGCTCGACGTCGCGGTAGCCGGCGGCGGCGAGGTCGTCGAGCACCTCCTGCACGAGCACCTCGGGCACCGAAGCGCCGCTCGTGACGCCGACGGTCTCGACGCCCTCGAGCCAGGCCTGCTCGACCTCGTCTGCGTAGTCGACGCGGTAGGCGGCCTTGGCGCCGTGCTCGAGTGCGACCTCGACCAGGCGGACGCTGTTCGACGAGTTGGCCGAGCCGACGACGATCACGAGGTCGGCGTCCTTGGCGACCTTCTTGATCGCGACCTGACGGTTCTGCGTGGCGTAGCAGATGTCGTCCGACGGCGGATCCTGCAGCTCCGGGAACCGCACGCGCAGGCGGCGGACGGTCTCCATCGTCTCGTCGACCGACAGCGTCGTCTGCGACAGCCACACGACCTTCGACGGGTCGCGCACCTCGATGGTGTCGGCCTCTTCGGGCGAGTTCACGATCGTGACGTGCTCCGGCGCCTCGCCGGCGGTGCCCTCGACCTCCTCGTGGCCCTCGTGACCGATCAGGAGGATCTCGAAGTCGTCGCGCGCGAATCGCACGGCCTCGCGGTGCACCTTGGTGACCAGCGGGCACGTCGCGTCGATGGCGCGGAGTCCTCGATCGGATGCCGCATTCACGACCGCGGGCGACACTCCGTGCGCGCTGAAGACGACGTGGGCGCCCTCAGGCACTTCGTCGACCTCTTCGACGAAGATCGCGCCCTGCTTCTCGAGCTCGGTGACGACGTGGATGTTGTGCACGATCTGCTTGCGCACGTACACCGGGGCGCCGAAGCGCTCAAGCGCCTTCTCGACGGCGATGACGGCGCGGTCCACGCCGGCGCAGTACCCGCGCGGCGACGCCAGCAGGACCCTCTTGCGTCCGGGGCCGGCGATGTCCTGGAGCGGCTCGCGTCGCCGCGGGACGCGCGGGACGGGCATGCTCACGGTGCTGCTGCTCACCCCTCGATTCTAGGGGCGGCCCCTGGGCGCGAGCCCGGCGGACGCCCCGTCGACGCCGGCCCCTGTCGAGGTCCGCCCTGTGCGCTACCGTGACCGGGTGGCATCCCCCACCCCTCCCGCACCCGTCGCGCGCGCTGCGCGCACCGCGCGCATCGCCGCGCGCGTCTCGACGATCGAGCTGCTCTTCGACCTGGTGTTCGTCTTCACGATGACCCGCGTCGCGGAGATCATCGTGCATCACCCCGACCCGACCGGGATCGCCCAGGCGGCCCTCGTGCTGGCATTGGTGTGGTGGATGTACGACGCCTTCGCATGGCTGACCAACCAGGCGACGCCCGACACCACAGGGTTCCGCATCGCGCTCATCGCCGCGATGGCCGCGTTCCTGGTCATGTCGCTCGCGATCCCCGACGCGTTCGGCGCGACCGGCGTGCTGTTCGGCGTGACGTACATCGTGGTTGCCGTGATCCATGCAGCGCTGTTCATCGTCCTCGGCGGGGCCGCGGCGGCACGCCGCATGTTCGTCGTCGGCACGTCGAACGTGCTCGTGGGCGTGCTGCTGGTGATCTCGGGCTTCGTCGAGGGCCCGCTCGACTGGGTGCTGTTCGGACTGCCGCTGCTGGCGTTCCTCGGTTCCGCCCTGCTGAGCGCGCGGGGCGGGTTCGACCCTGGCGCCTCTCACATGGTGGAGCGGCACGGGCTGCTGATGATCATCGCGTTCGGCGAATCCATCGTGTCGGTCGGCGTGGGGGCGACAGGTCACGCGATCGAGGCACCCCTGCTGGTGGGCACGGTGCTCGCGGTGGCCCTCGTCGCCTCGCTGTGGTGGTGCTACTTCGACGGCGACGACTCGCGCGCCGAGTCCCGTATGGCCTCGGTCGCTCCGGATCGGCGCACCGGGCTCGCGCTGGTCGCCTTCTACGTCGAGCACCTCGTGATGATCTTCGGGCTGCTGATGCTCGCCGCGGGGCTCCACGGTTTCTTCGCCGCGCCGTTCGCCGCCCTCGCGGCTCCTGAGGCGTGGCTGATCGGCTGCGGCGTCGCGCTCTACCTCGCCGGCGATGCGGCGTACCGTGGAACGCTCGACCTCGGCCCGATGGGCGCGCGGCTCCTCGCCGCCCTGCTCGCCGTGGCGACCGCGTGGGTCGGCCTCGCCGTGTCGGGCGCGCTGCAGCTGGCGTGTCTGCTGGCGATCGTGGCGGGAGTGCTCGTGTTCGAGAACGCCCGCGGGCCGCGCCCGGCTGCACACCCCACCGCCGCGACGGAGACCTCATGACCACGTTCCAGCCCGCCGCCGTACCCGGCGAGCCGCCGCCCGCCGACTCGGTGCGTCCTCGTGACTCCAGCCCCGAGGCTCCGACGTCCGTCGCACGCCTGAACGACACGATCCGCGGGTTCGTGCAGACGTGGGGCTCGGTGTGGGTCGAGGGCGAGATTACCGCGTTCAACGTGCGTGGCGGCAACGTCTTCGGGCGCTTGAAGGACCTCGTCACCGACGCCACGATCTCGTTCCGCATCTGGTCCTCGACGCGAGACCGGCTGCCCGGCGACCTCAAGGTCGGCGACCACGTCGTCGCGTGCGTCAAGGCCGACTACTACGTCAAGAGCGGCGATTTCGGCTTCTCGGTGTCGGCGATGCGCCACCTGGGCCTCGGCGACCAGCTCGAACGCCTCGAACGCCTGCGCGTGCAGCTGCGTGGCGAAGGGCTGTTCGATCCGGCCCGCAAGAAGCCGCTCCCCTTCCTCCCCCACCTCATCGGGCTCATCACGGGCGAGAACTCCGATGCCGAGAAGGACGTCCACCGCAACGCGGAGCTGCGCTGGCCCCAAGTCCGGTTCCGCACCAAGTACGCGGCGGTCCAAGGCGACCGCTGCGTCCCCGAGACGATCGCGGCCCTCAAGGCCCTCGACGCGGATCCCGAGGTCGACGTCATCGTCATCGCCCGCGGCGGCGGCGACCCGCAGACCCTGCTCGGCTTCAGCGATGAGCGGATGCTGCGCGCCGTGGCAGCGGCATCCACTCCCGTCGTCAGCGCCATCGGCCACGAGAACGACCACCCGCTGCTCGACGACGTCGCCGATCTGCGCGCGTCGACGCCCACGGATGCCGCCAAGCGCGTGGTGCCGGATGTGGCCGAGCAGCGCGCCCTCGTCGGACAGCTGCGCGCACGGCTGACGATGCGGCTGACGCAGCGGGTCGGGCACGACATCGCGCAGCTGGAGCAGCTGCGGTCGCGTCCCGTGCTGCGCACGCCAGAGGCGATGCTCACCACCCGTGCCCACGAGGTGGAGCTGCTCGCCGCGCGTGGCCGCGACCGCGTCGACCGGGCCCTGCAGCAGCACGAGCGCCGCACCGCCGAGCTGCGCGCGACGCTCCGCGCGCTCTCGCCGGCGTCGACCCTCGCCCGCGGCTACGCCATCGCCCACCTCGGCGACGGGGTCATCGTGCGCGATGCGGCGCAGGCTCCGGCATCCACCCCCCTCGTCGTGACCGTCGGGCGCGGGTCGTTCGCCGCGCACTCCGACGGCGAAGTCGCCGAGACCGCCCACCCCCGCCCCACGGAGGACGACGCATGACCACGCAGCCCCCGAGCGCGCCGTACCAGGCGCAGCCGCCGCAGTACCCGGTTCCGCCGCAGTACCCCGTGCAGCCGCAGTACCCTGCGCCCAAGCGGAGGACGAGCAGCGGTCTGTCGGTCACCGCGTTCGTGCTGGCGTTCCTCGTCGCCCCCGTCGGGCTGGTGCTCGGCATCGTCGCACTGATCGTCGATGCGCGGCGTCCCGATCGCACGAAGGGGCTGTCGATCGCCGCCATCGCCGTCGCGATCGTCATGGTGGCGCTCGCCGTCGCGCTGCTCGTGATCTGGCTCATCGGCTCGGTCATCGCCGACGTCGCCTGCGGCGAACTGGCGGGCGGGTGCCCGAACCGCGGCCCGTTCTTCTGAGCGCGCTCCTGCGCGCGGATCGCGCCGGATCCCACCCAGGCGTGGGGTCGCCCCGCCCGCAATTAGACTGAAGGCATGACCGCGTCGACCGAGGCCCTCCCCGACGTGGCGTCGCTCTCTTTCGAGCAGGCGCGCGACGAGCTCGTCAGAGTCGTCGCCGAGCTCGAGCAGGGGGCGCCCACACTGGAGCACTCGCTCGCTCTCTGGGAGCGTGGCGAGGCCCTCGCCGCCCGCTGCGAGGAGTGGCTGCTGGGGGCCAAGCGCCGGCTCGACGCCGCCCGCGCCTCGGTCGACGGCGCCGCCCGCGGCGATCAGGACGGGACGCGCTGATGGCCCACGAGCCTCGCGTCGTCGCCGAGCTCGGACGCCCCGAGACGCCCGACGAGACGGCCGCGCGCAAGGCGGAGTCCTCGCGGATCTACCGCTCCAGCCAGAACGTCCGCAACCTCGTCGCCGCCCTGCTCGCGACGCTCGCGGTCGTCGCGGTGGTCGTGTTCGCCGTCCCGCGCGGATCGGCACCCGAGCGACCCGCGATCGACGTCGCCGCCGAAGCGCAGCGCATCTCGACAGCCGAGGACCGCACCGTCATCGTCCCCGACATGTCGAAGGACTGGGTCGTCAACCTCGCCGCCATCGACGCCGACGCCCGCGTCAAGGCGTTCAACGTCGTGTACGCGCCGGCAGACGAGAACAAGCGCGGCTTCGTCAACGTGTCGCAGGGCTTCGACGCCGACGAGGCGTGGGTCGCGCGCGTCCTGTCGGGGTCCGCACCCCAAGACACCGTCACGATCGACGGCATCACGTGGGATCGCTACTCCCTCGACCCGGAACGTACCGGCAACATCACTGTCGCCCTCGCGACCGACGCCGGGACCGACACCGTGCTCATCTACGGCGCGGCCACGAAGGCCGCGCTGGAGGAGACCGCACGTTCTGTGACCGATCAGATCAACGAGTTGCGCCAGGAGGCCCCGTGAGCCACGCCCCGACCCCGTCGAAGGTCTGGACCGAGATGCTGCGCGGCAACGCCCGCTTCGTCGCGGGCGAGCCGCATCACCCGCGCCAGGACGTCGACCGCCGCGCCGAGACGGCGGCGGTGCAGCATCCGCGTGCCGTGCTGTTCGGCTGCTCGGATTCGCGGCTGGCGGCCGAGATCATCTTCGACAAGGGCCTCGGCGACCTCTTCGTCGTGCGCAACGCCGGCCAGGTCGTCGGCGAGTCGATCGTCGCGAGCCTCGAATACGCCGTCGCGATCCTGGAAGTGCCGCTCATCGTCGTGCTCGCACATGACAGCTGCGGGGCTGTGCGCGCCGCGATCGACGGCACCGCGATCGACGCCGCGCCCCTGCCGCCGCACATCTGGCGACTCATCGCGCCGATCGTGCCGGCCGCGCGCCACGTCGCCGCCGAGACCGGTGCCACGCGCAGCGACGACATCGACGCCGAACTCGTCGGACGCGAGCACCTGCGCAACACCGTCGCCGACATCCTGCGCTCCTCGGAGCTCATCAGCACCGCGGTCGCCGAGGGGCGCGTGGCCATCGTCGGCGCCAACTACCGACTCGCCGAGGGCACCGTCGTGCCCGTCGTGACCGTGGGGCTCGATGCCGACGCCCCGACCCCGTCCCACCTGGAGGAACAGCAGTGACCGACATCGAGTACCGCATCGAGCACGACACCATGGGCGAGGTGCGCGTGCCCAAGAACGCCCTCTACGCCGCGCAGACCCAGCGCGCCGTCGAGAACTTCCCGATCTCGGGCGACCGCCTGGAGCCCGCGCAGATCGTCGCACTCGCGCGGATCAAGAAGGCCGCGGCACTGGCCAACAAGGAGCTCGGCACCCTCGACGGCGCGATCGCCGACGCCATCGCCGGCGCCGCCGACCGCATCATCGCCGGCGAGTACGCCGACCAGTTCCCGATCGACGTCTACCAGACCGGCAGCGGCACCTCGTCGAACATGAACATGAACGAGGTCCTTGCGACCCTCGCGACCCAGGCTCTCGGCGCCACGGTCCACCCGAACGACCACGTCAACGCGTCGCAGTCCTCGAACGACGTCTTCCCGACGTCGGTGCACATCGCCGTCACGCAGGAGCTCATCGACGACCTGATCCCGGCGCTCGACCACCTCGCGGTCGCGCTGGAGACCAAGGCCGAGGCGTGGAAGGACGTCGTCAAGTCTGGACGCACGCACCTCATGGACGCCACGCCCGTCACCCTCGGCCAGGAGTTCGGCGGCTACGCCCGCCAGCTGCGCCTGGGCATCGAGCGCGTGCAGGCCGTCCTCCCCCGCGTCGCCGAGGTCCCCCTGGGCGGCACCGCCGTCGGCACCGGCATCAACACGCCGCTCGGCTTCCCGCAGCGCGTCATCGAGCTGATCGTCGCCGACACCGAGCTGCCGATCACCGAGGCGAAGGACCACTTCGAGGCGCAGGCCAACCGCGACGCGCTCGTCGAGGCGTCCGGTGCGCTGCGCACGATCGCCGTGTCGCTCACGAAGATCAACAACGACCTGCGCTGGATGGGCTCGGGCCCCAACACCGGCCTCGGCGAGCTGCACATCCCCGACCTGCAGCCGGGTTCGTCGATCATGCCCGGCAAGGTCAACCCCGTCATCCCCGAGGCGACGCTGATGGTGTGCGCGCGCGTCATCGGCAACGACGCGACAGTCGCGTGGGCGGGTGCGTCGGGCTCGTTCGAGCTGAACGTGGCCATCCCGATCATGGGCAGCGCCGTGCTGGAGTCGATCGAGCTTCTGGCCAACACGTCGCGCGTGCTCGCCGACAAGACCATCAGCGGCCTGGAGGCCAACGTCGAGCGCGCGGCCGCCTACGCGGGCATGTCGCCGTCGATCGTCACGCCCCTCAACAAGCTCATCGGCTACGAGGCCGCGGCCAAGATCGCGAAGCACTCGGTCGCGAAGGGGATCACGGTCCGAGAGGCCGTCATCGACCTCGGCTACGTCGAGCGCGGCGAGCTGACGCTCGAGCAGCTCGACGAGAAGCTCGACCTGCTGTCGATGACTCATCCGGGCTGATCCTCCCCTATGCCGCATGTCCTGCGTCGGCGGGATAATCGGGATATGTCCCGGTCGACCCGCCCGATCCCCGCGCGTGTCAGGATCCTTTCGGCGATCCTCGCTGTGGCGTGCGTGGGGCTCGCGATCGTGGGCGGCGTGACGTTCCTGGTACAGCGCGATCAGGCGATCAAGGCGGTCGACAACCGCCTGGTCACCCAGGTGAAATCGCTGCGCGACGTGGCCGAGGACACGACGGCCACCGATGCGAGGGACGGCGCCCCCGAGGCAACCGACGGCCTCGACATCGGCAACTTCGAGTCGATCGACGAGTACCTCAACGCCGTGGTCGCCCGGCTCGTCCCCGCGACCAATGAGGCTTCGTTGGCACTGGTCGACGGTGTGCCGCGCTGGGTGCCGTCCACGCTGTCGGGCTTCCAGATCGACCACAACCAGGAGCTCATCGACCGCGCGATCGCCGACACGGCCGACGGCGAGACGAAGCGGGGGACGGTGGTGGCCGACGGCAAGACGCTGCGGTACATCGCCATCCCGGTGTCGATGGACGGCGATCCCCATCAGGGGCTCTACATCCGCGCCATCAACCTCGGCGACGAGCTGCAGCCGATCACGTTCGCGATGACGACCTATCTGATCGCCGCACTCGCGGTCCTGGCGGCGATCGGCGTCGTCGGCTGGTTCGTCACCGGCCGGCTGCTGTCGCCGATCCGCCATCTGCGCGAGACGGCGGACTCGATCTCGATCACTGACCTGTCCGCGCGCCTGGAGCCGCACGGCAACGACGACATCGCTGACCTGTCGCGCACGGTCAACTCGATGCTCGATCGCCTCGAAGGCTCGGTCGACGTGCAGCGCCAGCTGCTGGACGACGTGCGCCATGAACTCAAGACCCCCATCACCATCGTCCGCGGCCACCTCGAACTCATGAACCCCCGCGACGCCGCCGACGTGGCGTCGGCGCGCGACATCGGCATCTCGGAGCTCGACCGCCTCGCACGCCTCGTCGAAGACATCGACATGCTGGCGGCGGCGGAGGCCGACTCGTACACGACGACCGACGTCGACCTCGCGGCTCTCACCGCTCGTGTCGGCGAGCTCGTCGCCGTGATCCCCGGCCACACCTGGACTGTCGAGTCTCATGCCACGGGCATGGCGACCGGTGACAAGGACCGTCTGCTGCAGGCCTGGCTGCAGCTGGCCGACAACGCCGCGAAGTACACGCCGGCCGGCACCCCGATCGAGATCGGAAGCTCGACCGGCGCGGACGGCGCCCACCTGTGGGTGCGCGATCATGGCGCCGGCATCCCGCCGGCCCAGCGCGCACGGATCTTCCGCCGCTTCGACCGAGCCCACGTGCATCGCACGGTGGGCGGTTCAGGGCTGGGGCTCGCGATCGTGGATGCGATCGCCAAGGGCCACGGCGGCCACTGCGCCGTCACCGACACCCCCGGAGGCGGCGCGACATTCACCATCCATCTTCCGTTGTCGGAGGCCGAGCTGCCGGCCCCGGTGCGCGCAGGCGACGTCGTGCTGCAGCGGGAGGCATCGGGATGACGCGGATCCTCATCGTCGAGGACGAGCCGCGGATCGCCGCGTTCGTCAGTCGCGGTCTCGAGTCGGCGGGCTACGAGACGATGGTCGTCGACGACGGCCCCGAAGCGCTCGACGCCACCCTGCGCGGCGACGCCGACCTCGTGCTGCTCGACGTCGGCCTGCCGACCATGGACGGCTTCGAGGTGCTGCGGACGCTCCGCGCGCGGGGTTCCGTGGTGCCCGTGATCATGCTGACGGCCCGTTCCAGCACACGCGACACCGTCGCCGGGTTGGATGCCGGAGCCAACGACTACGTCCCCAAGCCGTTCACCTTCGAAGAGCTGCTGGCACGCGTGCGCTCGCGCCTGCGTGAGAGCCTGCCGCAGCAGGGCGTGTCGGTCGCGCACGGCGACGTCGTGCTCGACATCCTCGCCCGGCGCGCGACAGTCGCCGACCGCGAGGTGGATCTGTCGGCCCGCGAGTTCGCGCTTGCGGAGCAGTTCCTGCGCAACCCGGGGCGCGTGCTCAGCCGCGAGCAGCTGCTCAGCAGCGTGTGGGGACTGGACTTCGACCCCGGTTCGAATGTCGTGGACGTGTACGTGCGCTACCTGCGCGGCAAGCTCGGTCCGGATCACATCGTGACCGTGCGCGGCGCCGGCTACCGCTGGGAGTAGGCCCCCGCGCGACGTGGTGCTCCCCACCCCCGGGCACGAAGAAGCCCCCGGCGCTGGGGGACGCCGGGGGCTGTGAAGGGCCGGACTGGGGGATCCGACCGCGGTCAGTCGCGTCTATCTGGGGAATTGCGCGACTGGTCTTTCTTCGTGTGTGGGCCGACACCGTTGCCGTGCCCGTTCGAACCCGCCTTCGCGGGGTGCTCTGAGGTGGACGTGCTCTTGCCGTTACCGTGGTCTCCTGACCCGAGCCCCGTCTGCAGGCTGCTGCTGCGGTCGGCGCTGGTGCGGTCGGCCGGACCGGTCTGCGTCTCGGTGGGTGCGCCCTGGTCCTGACGCTGCGCGTCGTCGGCGCTCTCTTTCGCGTCGCTGCGCTCGAGGCGCGCGATCAGGGCCTCGAGGCGTCCGGTGGACCAGCCGTGACGCTCGGCCCAGGCGCGCAGTGCGTCCCACGTGCCCGCCGTCCGCGCGGCCTCGATGACCTCGTTCACATCGGCGGGAGCCTCGTCGGTCGCGGTGACCTCCTGCGCCGCAGGCGCTGGCGGCGCCGGAACGACCTTCGACGGGGCGGCCGTCTCGGTGGACGGGGGTGTCGTGACGGTGCTCGATTCGACCTCGGTCGGGTCGGGCGCTGCAACGACCTCGGCCTGCGTCGTCGGCTCCGGCGTCACGACCGCCTCGGCGGTCGGTGTGGGCTTCGGCGTCGAGGAGGGGGACGCCGCCGGCACCAGGATCTTCGCCGCCGCAACGGTGGTGGCGGGCGAGTCCCTCAGCGCCGCGGTGTTGGTCACGGCGACGGCGCAGACGACGGCGACGCTCGCCGCGACAGCGGTCATGCCGCCGATCACGAGCCCCGTACGTGCGTCCACAGTCTGTTCCCCAGTCCCCTGCTCTCGCAGTCCTTCCTCTCCATGGTGACAGACGCGCAGGGCCCACAGCACCGGATCGTCATGAGACTCTTCTCATGCGCCGGAACGCCGGAACGGGCCGGGATGCGGCATCCCGGCCCGTCCTCGTGACGAGCGTCTGCGCTGAACCGGCGGGTGATCAGGCGAGTTCGCCGGCCTCCAGCAGGTCGGTCACCAGCGCCGCGATGGCGGAGCGCTCGGAGCGGACCAGCGTGACGTGACCGAACAGTCCGTGGCCCTTGAGCGTCTCGATCACCGAGGCGACCCCGTCGTGGCGTCCCACGCGGAGGTTGTCGCGCTGCCCGACGTCGTGGGTGAGCACGACGCGCGAGTTCTGGCCGATGCGGCTGAGCACCGTGAGCAGCACGTTGCGCTCGAGCGACTGCGCCTCGTCGACGATCACGAAGGCGTCGTGCAGGGAGCGTCCGCGGATGTGCGTGAGCGGCAGCACCTCGAGGAGTCCCCGCTCGACCACCTCGTCGAGGACGTTGCCCGAGACGACCGAGCCCAGGGTGTCGTACACCGCCTGGCCCCACGGGTTCATCTTCTCCTGCTGATCGCCGGGCAGGTACCCGAGCTCCTGTCCGCCCACCGCGAAGAGAGGCCGGAACACGATGATCTTGCGCTGCTGCTGCCGTTCGAGCACAGCCTCCAGGCCGGCGCACAGCGCGAGCGCCGACTTGCCGGTGCCGGCGCGGCCGCCGAGCGACACGATGCCCACGTCGGGGTCGAGCAGCAGATCGATGGCGATCCGTTGCTCGGCCGAGCGGCCGTGCAGGCCGAACACCTCGCGGTCGCCGCGCACCAGCCGGTACTCCCCGTCGCCGCTCACCCGGCCGAGGGCAGAGCCCCGCTCGGAGTGGATGATGAGCCCCGTGTTCACCGGGAGTCCCTTGACGTCGTCGCCGGTGGCGACCTCGCTCTCGTACAGGTCGCTGATGTCGTCGCCCGAGACGTCGATCTCGGCGATGCCCGTCCAGCCCGAGTCGACGGCCTGCTCGGCGAGGTACTCCTCGGCGCTCACGCCGAGGGACGCCGCCTTCACGCGCATCGGCAGGTCCTTCGAGACGACGGTGACCTCCTGGCCGTCCTGCGCCAGGTGCATCGCGACCGCGAGGATGCGGCTGTCGTTGTCGCCCAGGCGCATCCCCGAAGGCAGGACGGCGGAGTCCGTATTGTTCAGCTCGACGCGAAGCGTGCCGCCCTGGCCGACCGGGACCGGGAAGTCGAGGCGCCCGTGCTCGACGCGCAGTTCGTCGAGGTGGCGCAGGGCCTGCCGGGCGAAGTAGCCGATCTCGGCGTCGTGGCGCTTGCCTTCGAGCTCGGTGACCACGACGACCGGGATCACGACGTTGTGCTCGGCGAAGCGGAAGAACGCCCGCGGATCGCTCAGCAGCACCGACGTGTCGAGGACGTAGGTCCGCAGGTCCTGATCGGACTCCGCGACCTGCTCGAGATCCTGACTGCGCTGCTCGTGTGGTGCTCGTGTGGTCACAACCCACTCCCGCCCCGGGTGGTTCACCCGGCAGTCACGAGTCGACCGGTGAGTCACGAGTCGCGATCCTGAGGCCGACTCGACCGGGCTCCTTGCCCGATGCGATCAAAGTACGACGCGCGGGGGGATTCGCGCGCCGTCGACACGCGTGAATCCGGTTAAGAGCGGATGAATTGTGGATGCCGCCGCCCGGGGCAGCGGCATCCGTTCACCACACCCGGGTCGAGGCGAACGCGGCCAGCGCGTCGCCGAACAGCCGCAGCGTGTCGGCACCGGTTCCGACGTGCGGTGCGACGCGGAGGCGGCCGGCGCGCGTCGTCACCGTGAGCCCGTGGTTCGCGAGGGATGCGGCGAGGGGCGCGGCGTCCTGCGGCGCGGGCTCGAGCGTCACGATGCCGGCGCGGCGCTCCGGTGCGCGCGGCGTGACGACCGGCACCTCATAGCGGTCCGCGAAGAACATGACGTCGGAGGAGCGCGCGGTCAGCTCGGCCTCGATCGTCGGGACGCCCACGTCGACGACCTCTTGCAGCGCCGTGGCCAGGCGGGCCGCAGCCAGAGTGTCCTCGCCCGCGATCGAGAACGCCTGGGCCGAGGCGGCGGGGGCGGGCACGGCGTCGACCGGCAGATCGCCGTCGACGCCGCGGAAGCCCGACAGCACCGGAGCGATGCGCTCGAGGGCGCGGTCGCCGAACCAGGCGAAGCCCGTGCCGCGCCCGGCACGGAGCCACTTGTAGCCGTGGCCGCACACGACGTCGGCCGCCTGGTAGTCCACATCGATCATGCCGAAGCCCTGCACCGCGTCGACGATCAGCAGGCGGTCGCCGATGACCTCGCGCAGCGCCTCGATGTCGGTGCGGTAGCCGGTGCGGAAGTCGACCAGACTGACGGCGACCGCTCGGGTGTCGTCGGTGAGCGCGTCGCGCACGAGGTCGGGCGTGATGAGGCCGTCGGCCGGGTCGAGCCATTGCAGCTCCAGCGAGCCGAACGCCTCCGCCGCGCGCGTGGCGGCGACCGTCAGGCTCGGGAACTCGCCGCGGCCGAGCATGAGCCCGCCCGCCAGGCCGTAGATCGCGTGCATGAGCCCATACGTCGTGGACGGCTGCAGCACGACCTGTGCGGCATCCCCTCCGACGAGTTCGGCGACGAGCTCGCGGGCCTCGCGGACGTGATCGGCGACGAGGTCGATGCTGCTGCGCCGCCCCGACCCCAGCAGCTCGGTGTCGCCCTGCGCCTCGCTGCGCACCGCGGGTGAGAGAGGGCCGAATGCGGCCCAGTCGAGATAGCCCGGCTCGCCGTCGAACGAGGCGAGATACGACTCCAGATCGGTCACGCGGATCATTCTGGCAGAGCGCAGGGGTGCACGCTCACCGGACTGCGCTCCCGGTGCGTCAGCCGCCGTAGCGGCGATCCCGCGACGTGAAGTCGCGGATCGCGCGCAGGAAGTCGACCTCCCGCAGATCCGGCCCCAGCGCCTCGACGAAGTAGAACTCGCTGTGCGCGGACTGCCACAGCAGGAAGTCGCTCAGCCGCTGCTCACCCGAGGTGCGGATGACCAGATCAGGGTCGGGCTGGCCGCCGGTGTAGAGGTGCTCGCCGATCTGCTCGGGCGTGAGGCTGGCGGCGAGGTCTTCGAGCGACCCGCCCTCCTGCTGGTGCTGCGCGATGATGCTGCGCACCGCGTCGACGATCTCACCCCGGCCGCCGTAACCGACGGCGAGGTTGACGTGCATGCCCGGGTTGTCCTTGGTGCGCGCCTCGACGTCGGCCAGCACGCGCGCGAGGTCCGCCGGCAGCGAGTCCGCGCGTCCGACGTGCTTGACCCGCCAGTCCCGCTCGTGCGAGAGCTCGTCGGCGAGCTGCGCGATGATCTCGATGAGGTCGGAGAGCTCGCGCGAGTCGCGCTTGCGCAGGTTGTCGTTCGAGAGCAGGTAGAGCGACACGACGCGGATCCCCACGTCGTCGCACCAGCGCAGGAACTCCTTCATCTTCGCGGCGCCGGCGCGGTGCCCGTGCGCGGCCGACTCGTAGCCCAGCTGCTTGGCCCACCGGCGGTTCCCGTCGATCATCATCGCGACGTGACGGGGGGCGGATGCCGGATCCAGGCGTCGCCGCAGACGGTTGATGTAGAGCCGATACAGAGGCCCTCTGCCCTCGTTCGTCTCGCCGCGCGCCACACGCCTACGCTACCCCGCGCAGGCCGGCGCCCCTAGCGTGGCACCGAGTCCCGGAGGGCGTGGGACCGAGTATGTTCCGTCCGCGGCATACCGCGGGTCCTACGCTGGGAGCATGAGCCGCCGTCGCCGTCTCCCCCGGGCCCCCGAGGTCCCCGTGCTGCCGCTGATGGACGCGGCGGCCGTCGATGCGGCGGCGCCCGAAATCAAACCCTCCTGGCGCGGCTGGATCCACGCCGCCACGTTCCCCGTCGCCATCGCGGCCGGCATCGTGCTGATCGTGCTCGCGCAGGGCGCGCCCGCGAAGTGGGCCTCGGCCGTCTTCATGGCGACGTCGCTGCTGCTGTTCGGCAACTCGGCCCTGTACCACCGATTCAATTGGAAGCCGAAGACGAAGGCGATCCTCAAGCGGATCGACCACGCCAACATCCTGCTGCTGATCGCCGGCACCTACACGCCCATCGCCGTGCTCGCGCTGCCGCCGCAGAAGGGCGCACTCCTGCTTGTCCTGGTGTGGAGCGGGGCGCTGCTCGGCATCCTGTTCCGGGTCTTCTGGATCAACGCGCCGCGCTGGCTGTACGTCGCGCTGTACCTGCTGCTGGGCTGGGCCGCGGTGATGTACCTCGTCGACCTGTTCCACGCCAACGCCGCCATGATGGTGCTCGTGATCGTCGGCGGACTGCTCTACACCGGCGGCGCCATCGTGTACGCGCTCAAGCGGCCCAACCCGTGGCCGGGGCATTTCGGCTTCCACGAGATCTTCCACGTGTGCACCGTGCTGGCGTTCCTGTGCCATTGGACGGCGTGCCTGCTGATCGCCCTCGAGCCGCTGTCGCCGTCGCTCGGCCTGCCCGGCTGAGCCGTACGGTCCTGCCGCGCGAAAGGGATGCCGCACGATCCTTCCGGGCGGAAGGGGATGCCGCCCGCTCAGCCGCGAGGTCGCCGCGGGTCCTCGCCCACGTCGTCGCCGCCCGCGTCGATCTCGTCGTCGTCGGTCTCCGTGGCCTCGGCGGCACGCGCGGCCTGCTGCTCGGCATCCAGCTCCTCGAGGATGTCGGCGCGCACGCGTCCGCGACGGATGCGCCGCATCATGTCCCACACCAGCAGGATCACCGCGATCGCGATGAGGGCTGTCGCGATGAAACCCACCACGCCCGGCGTCACGGTGTCGGGGTCGACCGCGGGCGTCGGGGTGGGGGTGGGCGTCGGGCTCGCCGCCGCACCGACCAGTGCGGTGCTGACAGAGGCGGCGATCACGTGAAGCATGGGGGTCCTCGCTCTGCCCGCTCGAACGGGCGCGGTCATCGGCGATGCCCGGAAGCGCATAGCCTGGAGTTCCAGCCTAATCTTCCGGCCGATCCCCCGCGGACGGCCGCGGCCACGAGAGGAGCGGCATGACCACGCAGGACATGCTCGACGACCGCTACGGCCGTCGCCGCTCCCCTGCCCGGCGCTGGCTCATCGGCGGCGGCATCACGCTCGCGGTGGCTGTCGTGGCGCTGTTCGGCTGGTTCACCGTGAGCGGCGCGCTCGACGACGTCGACGCCGACACGACTGCGTTCGAGGTCGTCGACGAGCACTCGGTGTCACTCGGGTTCCAGATCACCGCGCCGCCGGGTTCGGCGGTCGCCTGTGCGATCGAGGCGCAGGACCAGGAGCACGGCATCGTCGGGTGGCGGGTCGTCGAACTCCCCTCGGCGCAGGAGCACGCGCGCGCCTTCCGGGAGGTCATCCCCACCACCGCTCTCGCGACGACCGGATTCGTCAACTCCTGCTGGGTTGTTGCGGGCTGAGGGCGATCGGCGTGCTGCGCGGCGTTTTGCCTGGTCGCGCCGGGTGACGTAGTCTGGCGTCAGATCACGACGAATCGCGCCCTGGCCGAGAGCCGGGGCGTTCGGTTTATCCCCCGGACCCCCAAGGAGTCAGCCGTGTCCAACGATGCACCCGTGACGTTCCTCACGCAGGACGCATACGACCGTCTGGCCGCCGAGCTCGAGCAGCTGTCGACGACCGGTCGCGAAGAGATCGCCAAGCGCATCGAGGCCGCCCGCGAGGAGGGCGACCTCAAGGAGAACGGCGGCTATCACGCCGCCAAGGACGAGCAGGGCAAGCAGGAGGCGCGCATCCGCACGCTCCAGCAGCTGCTGAAGACCGCAACCGTCAGCGAGGCGCCCGAGAGCAACGGCGTCGTCGAGCCCGGCACCGTCATCACCGCGATCGTCGCCGGCGGCGAAGAGGTGTTCCTCCTCGGCAACCGCGAGATCGCCGTGGGCTCCGAGCTCGACGTGTACAGCGAGGCATCGCCCCTCGGCACTGCCATCCTCGGCCGCAAGGAGGGCGAGAAGACCTCGTACACCGCCCCCAACGGCCGTGAGATCGCCGTCGAGATCGTCAAGGTCGAGACCTACAACGGCCAGTGACCCGACCGACCGGTCGCTGAGCGTGTCTCGGCGACCGGCCCGAGTGGACGTGCTCCGCTAGTCCACGACGACGGTCGGGCTGAACCCGGCGTCTTCGAGCACCGAGATCACGTGCGCCCGATGCTCCTCGCCGCGGGTCTCCACGCTCAGCTGGAGGATCACCTCGCTGATCTGCAGGCCCTGGCCGTGGCGGGTGTGGAGCACCTCGATGACATTCGCACCCGCGATCGCGAGCAGGTCCGAGACACGCGCGAGCTGCCCGGGACGATCAGGCAGCGGGATCCGCAGCGTCATGTAGCGACCGGATGCCGCCAGCCCGTGTGCGACGACCCGCTGCAGCAGCAGGGGGTCGATGTTGCCGCCCGAGAGCACCGTCACGGTGGGGCCGGTCGCGACGACCTTGCCGGCGAGGATCGCGGCGACACCGACGGCGCCGGCGGGCTCGACGACCTGCTTCGCCCGCTCCAGCAGCACGAGCAGGGCCCGCGCGATATCGTCCTCGGTCACGGTGACGATCTCGTCGACGAGGTCGCGGATCATCTCGAACGGCAGATCTCCCGGCCGTGCCACGGCGATGCCGTCGGCGATCGTGGGAGTCGTGGCGACATCGACGGGATGCCCGGCCACGAGTGAGGGCGGATACGCCGCCGAATTCTCCGCCTGCACCCCGATGACCCGCACCGTGCGCCCCTCGGCGGTCGCGCGAGCCTTCGCGGCCGCGGCGACGCCGGCGATGAGACCGCCACCGCCGATGCCCAGCACGATCGTCTCCAGGCCCGGCACCTCGTCCATCAGCTCGAGGCCGAGCGTCCCCTGGCCGGCGATCACGTCCGGGTGGTCGAAGGGGTGGATGAACACCGCGCCGGTGCGCTCGGCGAAGTCCGCCGCCAGGCGCAGCGGCGTCTCGACCGTGGCGCCTTCGAGGACGACGTCCGCGCCGTAGCCGCGCGTGGCCAGCAGTTTGGGCACGGGCACGCCGAGCGGCATGAAGATCGTCGCCGGGATCCCGAGGGCCTTCGCGGCCAGCGCGACGCCCTGCGCGTGATTGCCGGCCGAGGCGGCGACGACGCCGCGCTCACGCTCCTCGGGCGTCAGTCGCGACAGCCGGTACGTCGCGCCGCGGATCTTGAACGAGCCGGTGCGCTGCAGGTTCTCGAGCTTCAGGTGCACCGGCACCCCCAGCAGGTCGGACAGATGCTGCGACTCGTCGATCGGCGTGTGCGCGATCACGCCTTCGAGGACGGCTGCGGCATCCTCGAAGTCCGCCAGAGTGGGACGATGTGCGGCGGACGAGGGGGTCGTGCTCACGAACGGGATCTCCTGGGTCGGGGGACGGTGCTCCAGATGAAGTCGCCGGTGGGTCTCTCGCCGGTCACCCAGGCGCGTTCGCCGATGTAGACCGCGACGACGTTGACGAACGCGGCGAGCGGGACCGCGAACAGGGCGCCGGGGATGCCGGCGATCATCGCGCCGCCGGCCACCACGAGCACCACCGCGAGCGGGTGGACCTTCACGGCCGAGCCCATCAGCAGCGGCTGCAGCACGTGGCCTTCGAGCTGCTGCACCCCGAGCACGACGACGAGCATCCACAGCGCGATCCACGGGCCGTTGTAGACCAGGGCGAGGAACACTGCCACCGTGCCGGTGACCACGGCGCCGACGATCGGCACGAATGCGCCGAGGAACACCAGCACCGCGACCGGGATGGCCAGCGGGACGCCCAGCAGCGCCGCCCCCAGGCCGATGCCGACGGCGTCGATCGTGGCGACCAGCAGCTGCGTGCGCGCGTAGTTGACGACCGTGATCCAGCCCGCGCGCCCGGCGCCGTCGGCGGCGGGGCGTGCCTTCTTGGGGAACAGGCGGAGCGTCCAGCGCCAGATGCCGCCGCCGTCGGCGAGCAGGCACAGCAGGATGAACAGCGAGAGCACGGCACCCGTGGCGACGTGGCCGATCGTGGTGCCGATCGCGAGGGCGCCGGTCCACAGCAGCTCGGCCTGCTCCTGCAGGAACGCGCCGGCTGTCTTCAGCCATCCGTCGATGTCCGTCGCGGAGATGTCGAACGGGCCGCTCAGCAGCCACTGCCGGAACTGCTCGATCGCCGCCTCGGTGCTGGCCTGCACCGAGTCCCACTGCGCCATGATCTGCCACACCACGAGCCAGAGGAGCCCGGTGACGATGGCCAGGGTGCCGACGACCGAGATGACGATCGCCAGCCAGCGCGGGACGTTGTGGCGCAGCAGCCATGCGAACGCGGGCCACAGCAGCGCCGTGATGAGGATCGCGATGAGGAGCGGGATGACCAGCAGCTTCAGCTGGATGACGAGCCAGACCGCGACCCCGATCGCGGCGGCGAGCACCAGGAAGCGCCAGGAGTACGCGGTGGCGACCCTCAGGCCGTGGGGCACCGCCTCGGAGGTCTCGGTCGAGATGACCCTGCTGCGATCGCGGATCGCGTCGAACAGCGAGCCTCTGGGCTTGTCATCGGAGCCGCTCATTCGCACATTCTCCTCATTGGGCCAGTCTAGGCGCGTCACATTCCGCGGCGGCCATGAACCTGCGCGGCGCCAGCGGAGGGGCGGTGTCCGAGGTGGCGACTACTCTGGCGCGCGTGAAGTCCACGCTCAGCGCCGCCGAGGCCCGACGGGTCGCCCTCGCCGCCCAGGGGTTCGCGCGGCCGCGCCCCGACACGGCCGGCACCCGACAGCTCAACGGCGCCCTCGCGCGCATGGCGACCCTCCAGATCGACTCCGTCAACGTGTTCGCGCGCTCGCACTACATGCCCTTGTTCGCGCGGGTCGGCTCCTACGATCCTGCGGCGCTCGACCGCCTGCTGTTCGCCCGCCGCGCGCCGTACGTCGAGTACTGGGCGCACGTGGCCGCCTTCATCCCGGCGTCCGACTGGGGGCTCTTCCGCTTCCGCATGGACGCCCTGCGCGACAAGTACGGCCGCAAGCCCGGCGGCTGGTTCGACACCCACCGCGACATCGTGGACTGGGTGCGGGCCGAGCTCGCCGATCGCGGCCCGCTGCGGCCCGCGCAGATCGAGCACGACGCGAAGAAGGGCGCGCGCGGTCCCTGGTGGGACTGGGACGTCGTCAAGCACGCGCTGGAGCACCTCTGGCTGTTCGGCGAGGTCGCGATCGCCGGGCGCCGCGGATTCGAGCGCCGCTACGGGCTGGCCGAGCAGGTCATTCCACGCGAGGCGCTGAACATCGACGTCCCGCGAGAGGACGCCGTGCGTGAACTCGTGTCGCGGGCTGCCCGCGCGTACGGCGTCTCGACCGCCGCCGACCTCGCGGACTACTGGCGCATCGCCGACCGCAAGGCGGTGCTCGCTGCGGTCGGCGATCTCGTCGACGCCGGCGAGCTGCAGCCGGTCACGGTGCGGGGGTGGACGAGCGCCGGCCGGCCGGCGCCGGCGTGGCTGCATCGCGACGCGACGGTGCCCAGGCGCATCGACGCCGCGGCGATCCTCACGCCGTTCGACCCGGTCGTGTGGTTCCGCGACCGCGCCGAGCGCCTCTTCGACTTCGAGTACCGCATCGAGATCTACACGCCGGCACCCAAACGGCGCTACGGGTACTACTCGCTTCCCGTGCTCATCGGCGACGACATCGTGGGCCGCGTCGATCTCAAGGCCGACAGGGCCGCATCGACGCTGCTCGTGCAGTCGGCGTGGTGGGAGCATTCGCGACCAGTGGATGCCGCACCCCGCCTCGCCGATCAGCTCAGGCTCGCGGCATCCTGGCAGGGGCTGGAGCGGATCTCCGTCTCGCGTTGGGGCGACGCGACCGACGATCTCGCGCGGGTCCTCCCCGAGGCGGCGCGCCATGAGGCCGGGCCGGGCGCCCCCGTGGCGCTCGCGGACGACGAGCCCGAGGCCGACGAACTCGCCGCGGAGCGGCTCACGGGTTAGCGTTTCAAGGGTGAAGCGCAGCGCGATCGTCGGAAGCGTCATCGCCGGCGCAGTGGTGCTCGCGCTCGGCGGTGCGGGCCTCGCCTGGTGGCTGGGCTCGGCGCCTGAGCCGGCTCCCTCGGCGTCGTCATCGGCCTCGCCGTCCGCCGAGCCCACCGTCGACCTTCCGACGGCCGTGCAGGAGCAGGTCGACGCGTACGCCGACGCCTGCGCCGAACCCGCCGCCGCGGTGCCCGGCCACTGCGGCATCGTCATCCCGTGGGCCGCAGACCTGGCGCAGCTGACGAGCGTGGCGTTCCGCGTCGAGCAGCGCCCGACCGTGGCGATCTCGGCGGACGGCGGCTCGTTCGCCGCGACCGGCGGCGTGCTCGTGGCCAGCGTCACCGGTACGACGAGGGACGGCGTCGCGGCCACGTTCACGTATCGCACGGATGCGTGGACGCTGCGCGGCGACATCGACGACGAGGGTGATCGCATCGTCGTCAGCGTGCGCTGACGCCGGATCAGCCGAGACCGGCGCCCACCGGAGCGAGTTCGAGCCAGCGGGCGAGGTCACCGATCTCACGGTCGACCCCGGCACGCATGACGTCGTCGAACGGCTCGTCCTCGTGCACGGCGTGGACGCGGAGCACTCCGGCCTTGCGGTCGGCCCTCGCATCGAGCTTGCCGACGAACCTGTCGCCGTGCAGGATCGGCAGCGCGAAGTACCCCCAGCGACGCTTCGCCGCCGGCTTGTACATCTCGAGGATGTACTCGTAGCCGAACAGCTCCTCCAGACGACGGCGGTCGAACACCGCCCGGTCGAGTGGCGACAGCAGCGCCGTGCGCGGCTCGAACTCGTCGACGTGCGCCAGAGCCTCGGGGTCGACGCGCCAGACGCCGTCGAGGCCCTCGACCACCGCCGCCTCCCCCAGCTCGCCGGCCGCGATCGGCTCGATGGGCTGAGCGAGCCCCTTCGCGCGGGCGATGCCGAGCGCGGCGAGACGCCGTTCTCCGCGCTCACGGGCAGCATCCTCGTCCGACAGCTGCGGCACGTCGGCCGGGTAGACGCGGTCCGCGACGTCGTAGAGACGACCGGCCGCATCCCGCGACGAGACGGCGACGTCGCCGCACAGCACGAGCATCTCGAGCAGCTGCTGACTGTTGCGGTTGTCGGTCCAGCCGGAGGAGCGCCACGACACCTGGGCGGTGTCGGGGAGGTCGACGGGGTGCAGCGGCCCCTCGGCGCGCAGCCTCGTCAGAGCATCGCGGCGGAAGGCGTCGTTGGCCGCGAGCCACTCCCGCGCGCGCTGCGATTCGGGCCGCCGCCGCATTTCGGGCAGCAGCAGCGGCAGATCGGTCATGGCGCGGTAGAAGCCGCCCCACTCGAAGACGGCACGGTCCTCTTCGAACAGCCGCACGAGGTCGGCCGGCGAGTACGGCCAGCCGAGCCGGCTCCACAGGATGAGATCGACGCTTGGCGCGATCGCCGACGTCGGATCGATCGGCAGGATCGTGAGCGCATCGATCGTCTCGACGATGCCGGCCGGTCGCTCGGCGGTCAGCAGCTGCCCGCGCAACGCGATACGGCGGGCCTGCTCCTGCGTCAGCGTATGGACCATGCCTCGACGCTAGCGCCCCGTTCCGACAGCGCTCCGGCGGTTTCGACCGGCTCGCCCGATGTCGACCCGGATCTCGTCAACACCCGCTGGCGCTCGCAGAGATCCGCTCCGCGTCAGAACTGGACGCGCGGGGGCTCCGAGATCGCGGCGCCGTCGATGACCTCGAAGAACTCCCGCTCGTGGAAGCCCAGGTTGCGCGCGAACATGTTGTTCGGGAACACCTTGATCTTGGTGTTGAGCTCGCGCACGCCGCCGTTGTAGAAGCGGCGCGACGCCTGGATCTTGTCTTCGGTGTCGACGATCGACTGCTGCAGCTGCAGGAAGTTCTGGCTGGCCTGCAGCTGCGGGTAAGCCTCTGCCACGGCGAACAGCGACTTCAGCGCCTGCTGCATGTGACCCTCGGCCACGCCCGCATCGGCCGGTCCGGCGGCCGACAGCGTCTCGGCGCGCGCACGGGTCACGTTCTCGAACACGGCTTTCTCGTGCGCGGCGTAGCCCTTGACCGCCTCGATGAGGTTCGGCAGCAGATCGGCGCGGCGCTTCAGTTGCACCGTGATGTCGCTCCACGCCTCATCGACGCGCACGTTCAGCTGGACGAGGGAGTTGTACGTCGCCCAGAGGTAGATGCCGGCGATGACGATCAGCGCCACCACGATGAGGACTGGAATCAGCCATTCCATTGCCGAGTCTCCGTTCGATAGTGCCCTCATCCTATCGACGCGCACGCACCCCGACTGAGCCGGGGTGCGTACTCTCAGCCGTTACCCACCGAGGACGCGGTCGAGGTACGCGTTGCGGAACAGCCGGTCAGGGTCCAATTGATCGCGCAGCGCGATGAATTCCTCGAAGCGGGGGTAGCGCTCGCGGAGCACATCGGCGCCGAGCGTGTGCATCTTGCCCCAGTGCGGGCGGCCGCCGAAGCCGAGCATGATCTGCTCGACCGCCCCGAAGTACTCGGTGGGGTCGTCGCGCCAGTAGCGGTGGACGGCGATGTAGCCCGACGCCCGCCCGTGCGCCGTCGACAGCCAGCGGTCGTCGGCGGCGGCGAAGCGCACCTCGACGGGGAAGCCGATGCGCCAGCCGCGGTCCGCGATCAATGCTCGGACGGCGTCGAACGCCGGCCGCACGTTCTCGGCCGGCAGCGCGTACTCCATCTCACGGAAGCGCACCGACCGGCTGGTGGCGAACACGCGGGCCGAGGCATCCGTGAACTCCCGATCGCCCCACACCTTGGCCGAGAGCCGGTTGATGGACGGCACGAGGCCAGGGGCGAGCTTGCCCGTCGTGCACGCGACCTGGTGCAGGCCGCTGCCGACGAGCGTGTCGTCGACCCATTTGCCGGCCGTCGACAGCGGGTGGCGGGGCGCCGATTCCGGCAGACGCGTGTTGGTCTTCGTCATCGCGCGGTCGGTATGCGGGAACCAGTAGAACTCGAAGTGGTCGGCCGCCGCGACGCGATCGTCGAGGCCAGCCAGGACGCTGTCGAGGGCTTCAGGCTGCTCGACAGCGTGGATGACGAACGCCGGTACGCACTGCAGCGTGACCTCCACGAGGATGCCGAGCGCACCCAGACCGAGGGCCACGGCCGGGAGCATCTCGCTGTTCTCGTGCTCGTCGATCCGCAGCAGGTCGCCGGACGCCGTCACCAGCGTCGCACCGACGACCTGCGTCGCGAGGCCGCCGAACCGCGCGCCCGTGCCATGCGTGCCCGTCGAGATCGCGCCGGCGACCGACTGCCGGTCGATGTCACCGAGGTTCTCCATCGCGAGCCCGTACGGCGCCAGCAGCGCGGGCACCTGATGCAGCCGCGTGCCCGCGAGGAGCGTCACACGTCCTCGCTCGACGTCGACCGAGACGAGACCGCTCAGATCCCGCAGCTCGAGCAGCACACCGGGCGCCACCGCGATGCCGGTGAAGCTGTGCCCGGCGCCGACCGCCTTCACCGGCAGCGTGCGCGCCGCCGCGGCGGCGACCGCCCGCTGCACGGCGTCGACCGTGCGCGGGAACTCGATCCGCTGCGGCCTGACAGATTCCGAGCGCCCCCAGTTGCGCCACACTCCGCCTGGACGGGTCACAGAAATGCCTTCCCCTCACCGCGATACGTCGCGATCGTCCCCACAAGACTGCTGCCGTCGACCATGTGGTACCGGTCGACGCGTTCGGCGAGCTCGCCGCTCTTGGAGTGGCGGAACCACACCCGGTCGCCCACGCGCAGCCCGCGCGCGGCATCGCCGCGCAGCGGCGTCTGCACCTCGCCCGCACCCTCGCGCGGGGCCATGCGCAGCCCCTCAGGCCACACCGCGCGGGGCTGGCGCGACTCCAGCGGCGGTCCCGACGCGATCCAGCCGCCGCCCAGGACGGTGGCGATGTCGGGTGCCGGCTTGCGGACGACCTCGAGCGCGAACGCGGCCGCCGGGGCCGGGTCGAACGCGCGGTAGCCGTCGAAGAGATGCCCGGCGAGCAGCCCGCTGCCGGCTGTGAGCTCGGTGACGGCCTGATCGGATGCCGTCAGCTCCAGCGACCCCGTGCCACCGCCGTTGACGAACTCGAGGGGCGCGATGTCGCGCAGCGCCGACACGATCGCGGCACGGCGGTCGAGCAGCTCTGCGCCGGACCGCCTCTGCATCCAGCGGATCATCGCATCGCCGGATCCGGTCGCGTCGCCCTGTCCGGCGATCTGGGCCTCGTACATCATGAGCCCGACGAGGCGGAAGCCGTCGCGCGCCGCGATCGAGCGAGCGAGTGCGGCGACCTCGGGGGCGTCGTGCACCGGCGAGCGGAAGACGCCGATGTGCCCGAGCCCGGGGGCGCGCCACGATGCGTCGGCATCGATCGCCACGCGGATCTCGGGGCGCGTCCCGGGCGCAGCGACCGCGTCGATGACATCCAGCTGCGCCAGGTCGTCGACCATGAGCGTGATGCGTGCGGCGGCGACCTCGTCGGCGACGAGCGCGGCGATCGCGGCCCGGTCGACGGTCGGGTACCCGAGCACGATGTCATCGATGCCCGGAGCCCCGTCACGGTCCTGCGCGAGCCACAGGGCTTCGGGAAGCGTGAACGCCAGGATGCCCTGGTAGCCCGGCAGCGAGAGGACGGCGTCGAGGACGTCGCGCACGCGGACGGACTTGCTGGCCACGCGGATCGGCACGCCGCCGGCGCGCACCACGAGGTCGAGGGCGTTGTATCGGAGTGCCTCGAGATTGATCGCGGCGACGGGGCCGCTGACATCAGCGAGGGCACGACTCATGGCGTCCCAGTAGGACGCGGAGTTCGTCCACGGCTTCGTCGCCGTGGGTGTGGACAGCAGATCGAGACTCATACGGCTCGCTTCGGGTGCGCGCGCATTGCTCTAGCGTAGGGCCACCGCAGGCCCTCCGATGACGCGCTCCCCCACGGCCGACGCGACGGCACGCGGTGCTCGATCAGTCCGCCCGGCGCGCCGCCCGCTCTGCTTCGACTTCTTCTTCGGCGCCGTAGACCGCAATCGGCGGGGCGCCCAGGAGCAACGCCGTCGTCTTCCACAACCAGCCGCTCTTCTGAGCCTTCGCGGGCTGAGTGGTCTGGGGGGCCGGCTGCTGATCGCTCATGTCGGGGCTCCTTCGCCGCTTTCGCCAAGGATAGCGCTGATCAACGACGAAATCGACAGGTCCCACCTGTACCCCCGCTGGGACTCGAACCCAGATCGCACTCCTGCGGCGACGTGACTCACCGCCGCTGCTACGCCTTGGAGAGCGCGGCGTCGTAGTCCTCGACGTGAGCGCGGTCCCAACCGATGCTGGTCTTCACGACTCGCGCCGGGTTGCCCGCGATCGCGGTGAACTGCTCGTCGAAGCGCCGCGACACTAGCGACTGTGTCCCGACGACATTGTTGCCTGCCACCCGGCTGCCCTTCACGAACGTGACACCGGCACCGATCCACACGTGATCGCCCACGTGGATGGGTTTGGCGTGGTTGAGAACCTCGCCGGTGGTCAGATCGAAGATCGCATGGCCGTCGCTCGGCCGGAAAGTGATGTTGCTGCTGAGCAGGCAGTGCTCCCCGAGCCGGACCTCCCGCGGACCGCCACCGGCCATGGCGAACCGGCATCCCTCGATGGACGTCCCGGCACCGATCGAAAGCAACTTGCCGGTGCCATTGCCGCTCATGTCGACCACGGTATTGTTCAGGCCTCGTCGATGGGTACGGCCGATGCTGACCAGCCCCTCCAAGCCCATGATGATCTTCGAGTTGCGGAACACCGAACCCTCACCGATCTCGATGGTGCTGCCTTCCCCGCGGAAGTCGACAGTCAGTCCCTCCATCTGCTCCACCGGGAATCGAGTGCCGTCTGCGCGTACGACGATCAGTGTGTTTCCAGCCATGCACTTACCTTATCGGCGGGCTTCGGCGACGCCGCCGGCGGCGAACGATCCGGAGGTACCCCCGCTGGGACTCGAACCCAGACTGAAGCGATTTTAAGTCGCCTGCCTCTGCCATTGGGCTACGGGGGCGAGCACGACCCGCACGAACGCGAAAGCCGCAGGCTCATCTTCTCAGACGAGCCTGCGGCTTTCGATCATGCTCAGTTGGCGGCGACCTTCTCGGCGTCCGCTGCCTTCGTGGCCGGAGCCTTGCGGACCGGGGCCTTCTTCGCCGGTGCGGCCGGCTCGGCAGGAGCCTCGACCGGAGCCGCGGGGCGAGGACGCGCCGCGAACTCCTCGAACACGTAGCGCGGGTTCTGCACCGTCGACAGGTTGACGAGGTCGCGACCGAGCCAGAAGTTGTTCCACCAGCCCCACAGCACGCGCCACTTGCGCTCCCACGACGGCATGGCCAGGCCGTGGTAGCCACGGTGGGCGAGCCACGCGATCCAGCCCTTGAGCGCCAGGTTGCCGGACTGGAACACGCCGACCCACAGGCCCAGGCCCGCGACGGCGCCGAGGTTCTTGTGGACGTACTGACGCGGGAGCTCGCCTCGGAGCACCGCGACCAGGTTCTTCGCGAGGAGCTTCGCCTGACGCACCGCGTGCTGCGCGTTGGGCACACAGTACCCGCCCACACCGCCGCCCGACAGGTCGGGCACGGCCGAGACGTCGCCGGCCGCCCAGGCGCCCTCGACGAACTCGTCCTCGGTGCCCACGCGCAGATCGGCGCGGGTACGGATGCGGCCGCGCTCCTCGACGGGGAGGTCGCCGCCGCGGACCACTGTCGGGTTCGCCATGACGCCGGCCGTCCAGATGATCAGGTCGGTCGGGATGACCTCGCCGGTCGAGAGCTGGATGTTGCCGTCCACGGCGCCCTGCACCTGCGTGTCGAGGTGGACCGACGCGCCGCGCTTGGCGAGGTTCTTCAGCACCCACTCGCTCGTCTTGAGCGAGACCTCGGGCATGATCCGGCCCATCGCCTCGATGAGGTGGAAGTGCGTGTCTTCGAACGTGATCTGCGGGTAGCTCTTGACCAGCGACGAGGCCAGCGAGCGCAGCTCGGCGAACACCTCGATGCCGGCGAAGCCGCCGCCGACGACCACGACGGTCAGCAGACGGTCACGCTCGGGCCCGGGAGGAAGCGTCGACGCCTTGTCGAAGTTCGACATGAGCTTGTCGCGGATCGCGACGGCCTCTTCGATCGTCTTCAGGCCGATGGCGTTGTCGGCGATGCCCGGGATGGGGAACGTGCGCGACACGGCGCCGGCGGTGACGACGATCTGGTCGTACTCGAACTCGTACGGCTCGCCCGCGATCGGCGTGATCGTCGCCGTCTTGTGCGCGTGGTCGATGCCCGTCACCTTGGCCGCGACGACGTTCGTGCGCTTGAGGTGACGACGCAGCGCCACGACAGCGTGACGCGCCTCGATCGAGCCGGCCGCGACCTCGGGGAGGAACGGCTGGTAGGTCATGTAGGGCAGCGGGTCGACGATCGTGACCTCTGCCTCACCCTTGCGAAGATGCTTCTCGAGCTTCCACGCGGTATAGAAGCCTGCGTATCCGCCGCCGACGATAAGGATCTTTGGCACGGTGTTGCTCACGGTGGGGACTACTCCTGGAGGTCAGCGGCTCGGCGTGCGGGACGCCAATCGGATGCGTCGGACAGCAGCGGTGACGCCGAGCGCCACCAGTATAGCGGCCGCCGTGAGCAACGTGAGCGGCAGGGTGCCGTACAGGACGGTGTCGCGGTCCGGCAGCAGCGGCGACGAGGCGCGTGTCACGGTGTCGGCCTTCGGCAGCGGCGGCACCTCGACCGACGGCGCCGACTCACTGGGCTGCGGCTGCGACTGCGCCCGGCGGTACAGCCGCACCCAGTCCTTGAGGCTTCCCATCGGGTTGGCGTCCACGCTCGCGACGCTGGCCGACACGGCGGCGGCGGCATCCACCAGTCCGAAGCCGTACTGCAGCTTGTCGGCGGGGTCCGCGCCGACCGAGTGCGCGGTCTTGACGATGCGGTTGATGACGTTGTCGGCGTCGAGGTCGGGGTGCGCCGCGCGCACCAGCGCGGCGATGCCCGCGACGATCGGCGCCGCGCCGCTCGTGCCGTCCCACGAGACCACATTGCCGTCGGGCGAGACGCCGACGAGCTCTTCGCTCGGGGCGGTGACGCCGATCGTGATCCCCTGCGTCGAGGCGTCGACGCTCGCCTTGCCCGCGCGGTCGACGCCGCCCACCGTCAGGACGCCCGGAATCGTGGCCGGCGCGCCGACGCGGGTCGTGCCGCTCCCCCGGTTGCCGGCGGCGACCACGATGACGACGTCGTGGTCGAACGCGTACTGGAACGCCTCATCCCAGCTCTCGGGCCAGTCCGGCACGTTCGTCGTGAGCGACATGTTGATGACGTCCGCGCCGTTGTCGACCGACCAGTGGATCGCGTCGACGATCTGGTCGGCGAACGAGCGGGTGGCCGACGAGCCGAAACCGACCGACACCGCCAGCAGCTGCGCTTCAGGGGCCACGCCGATCACGCCGGTCTCGGGTCCGGTGCCGCGTCCGGCGGCGAGCGAGGCGACCCAGCTGCCGTGGTCGGCGTCGACCGCCCCGACGGGCGTGCGCCCGTCTGACGAGCCGACGCCGGAGACGTCGGTGCCGGCCGCGACGGCGCCGTCGAACTCGCTCGGACCGCGGCCGATGCCGGTGTCGATGATCGCGATCTTGACGCCGGCGCCGCGCGTGGTCTGCCACGCCTCGGCGATGCCGTAGTCGTCGAGCCAGTACTCCGCCTGGCGCACCGCGTCCTCACCGGCTGCCGCGGGCGGCGTGGCGTCGGGAGTCGCCGCCTGAGCCGTCGCCGGGACACCCACGACGAGGGTCGTCGCGACGGCGGCCGAGGCGAGTGCGGCCAGGAGGCGCCGCGTCATCCGGCCGAACCCGGCTGGGCGCACACGCAGCGCTCGGGCGACCACGACGACAGCTGCAGAGCCCGGTCGCCGATCGGATTCACGCCGGGACCCGCCGCGAGCGCGTGCCCCGCGAGCGCGTGCAGGCACTTGACACGGGTCGGCATGCCGCCTGCCGAGATGCCGTCGATCTCTTCGACCTCGCCGTAGACGGCGCGGTCGTGCAGATACGCCTCGTGCGCGCGACGATAGGCCTCGGCCACGTCCTCGTCGGCGAGCTCGTCCGAGAGCTCGCGCATGACGTGGTCGGCCTCGAGCGTCGACATCGCCGCGGTGGCGGCAGGGTGGGTGAGGTAGTAGAACGTGGGGAACGGCGAGCCGTCGGGCAGACGCGGCGAGGTCGCCACCACCGTGGGGTTGCCGCACACGCAGCGCGCGGCGATGCCGAGGACCCCGCGCGCCGGCCGGCCCAGCTGCTCGCGAAGCACGGCGAGGTCGGCATCGCTGACAGGGGGGAAGGGCGGAGTCGTCACGATTCCAGGCTAGCGGGGCCGCCTGGGACGAGCCTGGACCGAGGCGCGGCGAAACCGCGCGTCACCCGCGGTTCACGGGGTCGGCGCGCCGCCGGACGTGTCGGTCGGGTCGGTGCCGGTGGGCGTGTCGGACGGCGTGTCCGCGGGCACGCCGAACTCGAGCGGCGCGACGGTCTGGGCCAGGCCCGCCTCGGTGACCGAGCGCACCAGCTGCGACATCCAGTCGGTCTGCGCCGCCTCGACCTGGTCGCTCACCGGCGACTGCTCCTGCGGTTCGCGCTCGGGCGGCAGATCGTTGTCGACGAGGTAGACCACCTCGCCCGGCTTGACGTAGTAGAGCCGCTCGCGCGCCTGCGTCGTGATGTACGCCGGGTCCTGCCACCGATCGCGCTGCGCCTCGAGATCGGCGACCTCGTCCCGGCTGAGCTGCACGGCAGCCTCGAGCGCCGCGATCTGCTGCCGCTGGTCGACGTAGGTGCCGATCGTCGGCACCAGCACGAACGCGGCGAGCACGACCAGGCCCAGCATGATCACCATGAAGCCGGACAGACGGATGCCGCCGAGCCAGCCCCGCACGTCGACGGGGCGCCGACCTGCCACCGGCCGTCGGCGTGAGGCATCCACTGCTCCCGAAGGCGTGCGAGACGCCCCGGAGGGACGAGAAGGGGGAGCCGTCGTCCTCTTGGCCACGGCTCCCCCTCTACGTCAGTCCTGCTGCGCGTCAGCCCTTGAAACGGGGGAACGCTCCGCGACCCGCGAACACCGCGGCCTCACCGAGCTCCTCTTCGATGCGCAGAAGCTGATTGTATTTCGCGACGCGCTCGCTGCGAGCGGGCGCGCCGGTCTTGATCTGACCGCAGTTGACCGCGACCGCGAGGTCGGCGATCGTCGTGTCCTCGGTCTCGCCCGAACGGTGCGACAGCATCGAGCGGTAGCCGTTCTGGGTGGCCACGGCCACCGCGTCGAGCGTCTCGGTGAGCGTGCCGATCTGGTTGACCTTCACCAGGAGCGCGTTAGCGACACCCAGGTCGATGCCGCGCTGCAGGCGCTCGGGGTTGGTGACGAACAGGTCGTCGCCGACGAGCTGCACCTTCTTGCCGAGCTTGTCGGTGAGGGCCTTCCACGCGTCCCAGTCGTCCTCGGCGAGGGCGTCCTCGATCGTGACGATCGGGTAGTTGTCGACCAGGTCGGAGAAGTAGTCGGTCAGCTTCTCGGCCGACCAGGCCTGGCCCTCGACCGTGTACACGCCGTCCTTGAAGAACTCGGTGGCGGCGACGTCGAGGCCCACGGCGACATCGGTGCCGGGCGTGAAGCCGGCCTTCTCGATCGCCTTGATGAGGAAGTCGAGACCCTCGCGATTGCTGGGGAGGTCGGGGGCGAAGCCGCCCTCGTCGCCGAGGCCGGTGGCGTAGCCGGCGGCCTTGAGCTCGCCCTTGAGGACGTGGTAGACCTCGGTGCCCCAGCGCAGCGACTCGCGGTACGTCTCGGCGCCGATGGGCGCCAGGAAGAACTCCTGGAAGTCGATGCCGTTGTCGGCGTGCTCGCCGCCGTTGATGACGTTGAACAGCGGCACGGGCAGAACGTGCGCGTTGGGTCCGCCGAGGTAGCGGAACAGCGGCAGGTCGGCCGAGTCGGCCGCGGCCTTCGCGACCGCGAGCGAGATGCCGAGGATCGCGTTGGCGCCGGTGCGCTCCTTGTTGGAGGTGCCGTCGGTCTCGTTGAGGATCTCGTCGATGACGCGCTGCTCGCTCGCCTCGATGCCCTCGATCGCCGGGCCGAGCTCGTCGATGACGGCGTCGATCGCCTTCAGGACGCCCTTGCCGCCGTAGCGGCCCTTGTCGCCGTCGCGCAGCTCGTACGCCTCGAAAGCGCCGGTCGACGCGCCGGAGGGGACGGCCGCACGCTGGACGATCCCGTCGTCGAGCAGCACCTCCACCTCGACGGTCGGGTTTCCGCGCGAGTCGAGGATCTCGCGCGCGCCTACAGCCTCGATCTGTGCCACAGGGGTCTCCTTGTTCGTGGAGGATGAATCGTCGGAGCGTCGTCGGTCCGCCCCCAGCCTACTGAACCGGCACGTCTCGTGACGGGGGATGCCGCCCGCCGAGCCGACCGTTCATCCCGCTGTCATACGACCAGGGCGAGCGCGATGCCGTCGTAGCCCTTCGCGTCGAGCGTCTGCAGCGCCGTCGCGTCGAAGCGCGGATCCCTGCCGAGCATCTCCAGCCCCCGCTGCACGCCGATGATCTGCGGGTTCTCGGTGGCGGGATTGGCGACCTCGCCGCCGCGCACGGCGTTGTCGACCATGACGACCGTGCCGGGGCGGCCGAGCCGCGCCGCCCAGTCGAGGTAGATCGTGTTGGACTCCTTGTCGGCGTCGATGAAGACGAGGTCGAACGGCGCCGCGGTCCCCTCGCGGATCGGGCCCTCCAGCGTCGGCAGCACCTCGGCGGCACGGCCCAGCCGGATCTCGACCTTCTCGCCGACGCCGGCGCGGTCGAGATTGGCCCGGGCGATCTCGGCATTGCGCGGCTCGGCCTCGATCGTGACGACGCGGCCGTCCTGCGGGATGCCGCGCGCCAGCCAGATCGTCGAGTAGGCGCCGAGCGTGCCGATCTCGAGCACGCGCCGTGCTCCGGCCAGCCGTGCCAGCAGATGCAGCAGCTTGCCGTTGACGGGCGCGACCTCGATCGCGGGCAGGCCGGCGTCGTTCTGGTCTTCGACGGCGAGCTCCAGCGTCGGGTCGTGGCCCACGAGCAGCTCGGTCAGGTACGCGTCGACGCGACGCCAGGCGTCGGGGGTGGGGTCAGCCATGCCCCCAGCAAATCCGGCACCGCGCCGGGCGTCAAGACCTCGCGGCGGCGCGCTGCACGAGCGCTTCCAGCAGCGCTGCGGCGGTGCCGGCGTCGTCGACGGTCACGACGAACCGGCGGCCGTTGCGTCTGGTCACCTCCAGCGCCTCGCCGGCGCGCAGCACGATCCCGAAGCGACGGCCGTGGGGGGCTATCCGCAGACCCCAGCCGCCGAACTCCCCCATCGGGTTGACGTGGGCGAGCGCCGCGGACTCGACGTCAGCCAGCGGCACGCGGAACCTCGGGAACCCGAGCACCGAGACGACGCGAAGGCCGGTGTCGTCCACACGAACCTGGAAGGCGAGCGTGGTCGCCGCGAAGAACACCAGGAGCGCCGCGACGCCGGTGAGCAGCCAGGCGAGGGCCGGGTCGGCCCCGGTGACCCACGCCGCGACGGCGCAGACGGCGACCAGGAGCACGGCCGCGACGATCGCGATCGCGCCGCCGCTCGACATCGAGGTCGAGCGCATCCAGAGCGCCCGTTCGTGCGGTCCGAGCGCGAGGGGTTCCGCGGGACGGGACGGGACGCCCGCCGTGTCGGTCTTCGGCTGCAGGAACCAGGCGGCGACGCCGACCACGGCCGCGGCGACCAGGGATGCCGCCAGCGCCGCCCACACCGTCGGCGCCTGCGACGCGGCATCGAGGCCGACCTGCATCACGAGGGTCCAGGTGAGGGCGACCGTGACGAGGGCGGACACCGCGGCCGCGCTCGCGCCCATCAGGCGGTATGTCGGTCCGCGATCGCCCCTGCGCAGCCCTCCCAGTGAGGTGAGCGCCATCAGCAGCGGCAGTCCCAGACCGAACAGCATCGTCATGAGGGGCTGCGTCCACGCGCGGGCGAAGCCGTCCGCTTCGCCCGCGGCGTTCCAATGCACCGCGATGGTCGCGGGCAGCTGCGGGAGGGCGATGAGCTGGATCATCACGCCCACAGCGACGAGCACGACGGGCAGCCACACCGCCACGAGCACGAACCGCCGTACGGCGAGGTCTGGGCGGGTCATCGGAACTCTCCTTCGGCTGCGGTGGCCGCAGCGACGGCGGCCGGGGTGACGGGCGTGCGCGGCGCGGCGAGCGTGCCCGGACGGAACTGGCGGATCAGGACGATCACCCCGACCACAAGAGCGAGCACGGCCCACGACACGACGCCGAGCGGGCCCGCCCAGCCGAGATCGGGAGCGACTCCGGCGGCGGCGAGGACGATGACGATCCCGGCGACGGCGTTGAGCGACCCGTGCGCGAGCACCGCGGGCCACAGCGACGCGCCGCGCAGGCGCAGCCAGCCGAAGAGCACGCCCCAAGCGACGCAGCCGCCCACCATGAGCAGGACGCCGACGATGTCGGGGCGCGCGAAGTTGTACCCGAGCAGGATCACCGGCGCGTGCCACAGCCCCCACACCGCACCCGTGATCAGGAGCGCCGGCCACGTGCCCAGCGGCAGCAGGGCGGTCTGCAGCCAGCCGCGCCAGCCGATCTCTTCACCGAACGCCAGGACGCTGTTGACGACCGCACCCAAGGGCAATGCTGCGAACTGCACTGCCACCAGCACCGGGACGGGCGGCAGTGCGCCGGCCGGGGCGCTCCCGGCGAGCTGCGCCGCGAAGCCCGAGAACCCCACGAGGTCGAGACGTACCAGTCCGAGGGCCCCCGCCAGCAGCGCCGTGGCGACGACGATGACGATCGGCAACAGGAGCGCCAGCGCAAGGAACAGCACGAAACGCCCCGCAGGCCGAAGTGGCCAGAGCCCCAGGAACCGCGAGCGGCCCTGCGAGGGCACACGGAACACGAAGAGCACCACGAGCGTCGCTGCAGCCGGCGCGAGCATCATGAGCGGCAGGATCAGTGGGGCCAACGGTGATGCCAGCCCCTCGCCGAACCACAGCGGGAGCGCCACGAGCCAGGCGAGCCCGCAGGCGACGAGGACGAAGGCGATGACGGCCGGCCAGGGCACCGAGGCGCCTCGGCGTGCGCTCGCAGCGGCGGCGCTGACCACGCCGTGCCGGGGTAGCTGCGGGGCGGGTTCGACGGTCATCGGTGCTCCTTCGGTTCGTCACGGCCCGCTTCTCTCACGAGGGCGGCGAGGGCGTCGGGCGGCAGCCCCGCCACGCGCGCCCGCGCGACGAGGTCGTGGATGTCGTGGCGCAGCGCCTGCAGCGCCTCGGCCTGCGCGGTCACGACCGCGCCCCTCCCCCGGCGGAGCTCGACGAGCCCTTCGTCCCGGAGGTCCTGATAGGCGTGCAGCACGGTGTGGACGTTGACCCCGAGCGCGGACGCGATGTCGCGAGCGGCGGGAAGACGGTCGCCGGCCCGAAGCCGGCCGGCCGCGGCATCCGCCCGCACGGACGCGGCGATCTGCGCGAACAGCGGCGCATCGCTCTCGGCATCGATTCGAACCAGCACGCACTTATTCTATGACAAGTAGAACAATTGTCGACACACGCCAATCGACTGCACGCGACGGGGGACGCTCCGCCATGCTGGGCGCATGCGCGTGACCCCCCGCCGCCTCGCCGTCGGCATGAGCCTGTGGATCCCCAACCTGTTCAGCGGCATCCGCGTGCGGCGCTTCTCAGACGACTGGACCAGCGCCACCGTCGAGCTGCATGTCAACCTGCTCACCCGCAACTACGTCAAGACGGCGTTCGGCGGGTCGATGTCGGCGATGACCGATCCGTACTACTTCATGCTCGTGATGCACCAGCTCGGCCGCGACTACGTGGTGTGGGACACGCGCGGCGAGATCGAGTTCGTCAAGCCCGGCCGGGGCATCCTGACCGCGCACTTCCACGTGCCGCGCGAGAAGGCCGAGGAGCTGCGCGAGCGCGCCCGCGGCGGCGCGAAGGTGCTGGAGTGGTTCGAGACCGACATCACCGATGCCTCGGGCGACGTCGTGGCCCGCGTGCGCCGCGAGGTCTACGTGCGCGAGAAGAAGCGGGTGACGACGGCCACAGCGCCGTAGCCCTCACCGATCGCCGCGGTAGTCCGACGCGGTGAAGCCCAGCACGGTGCGGAAGTCGTGGGCAAGGTGCGCCTGATCGGCGTAGCCGAGGTCCGCGGCGATGTCGGCCAGTGAGGCGCCCGGGTCATCGCGCACGCGCTGCGCCGCCTCTTGCAGACGCCGGCGACGGATCATCGCGGCCGGCGGAAGGCCCACGGTGCGGTGCGCGAGACGCTGGAGCGTGCGCGCCGACACCCGCAGCCGCTCGGCGGCGTCGTCCAGGCGCAGGACGCCGGGATCGTTCATCAGCAGCTCCGCCACCGCATTCGCCAGCCGCGCCTCGGGGGTGAGTGCGCCGACCCGCGCGACGAGCCACGACTCGACGGCGTCGACGGCCGCCTGCACGTCGGGCATCGCCGCAGCGACGGCGCCGTGCAGCGCCGGCTCGTCGAGCACGACGTGGCTGTCGGCGAGGTCCGCAGGCGCGGCGGTCAGAACCGACAGCGCCGCGGGGCGCAGCAGCGCACCCACCGCCCAGCCGCTCCCCCGCAGCACGCGTTCACTCGGACGCGTCGTCACACCCCAGAGCGTCACGCCGTCGGGCTCGACGGCGAGATTGGCCGCCGGATAAGACAACAGCGTCTGGCGCGATTCGACGCCATCGGGCAGGTCCCACTGCGGGATCCAGTACCACTCGACGAGATCGGATGCCTCGTCCCCGGGCGGCAGCCGCGTGAAATGCGGCAGGCGGTCGGGGTAGAGCACGCCTCGGGTCGGGTCGGTCACGCGGCAACGGTAGCGGGCCGCTCCGACACGCGGTGACGGACGCACCGGCCGAGGTTGTCGCGAATCTGCAAGCCGCGGCATCCACCCCTCCGCGACCATCGGAGCATGACCACAGAGAACACCGCCGGCGTGACCGGCGCCCACACGACCGACGGCCGTCCGAACACGGCCACCAGCCTCACCCCGTTCCTCGCGATCCGCGGCGCGAAGGAGGCCATCGACTTCTACCGCGACGTGTTCGGCGCCCGTGTGGTCGACGTCACGGAGTTCGGCGGACTCGTCGTCCACGCGGGGCTCGACTTCGGCCTGGGATTCCTGCAGCTCGGCGAGCCGTCGCCCGACTACGGGCTCGTGCCGGCCCCCGAGGGCGACGCCGACTGCTACTCGATGGGCATCTACGTGCCCGACGTCGATGCCGTGACGGCCAAGGCGGTCGCCGCGGGCGCGACGGTCCGCGAGGAGCCGTCGACGTTCGTCTCGGGCGACCGCTTCTCGAGCGTGCGCGACCCGTTCGGCGTGCGCTGGTCGATCATGACCCGCGTGGAGGACCTGTCCGAGGAGGAGAGCGCCGCCCGCGTCGCGGAGTGGGCGGCGTCGTACGCGGGCTGACGCGCGACCGGCGAGGGGCGGCGACGGGTGCACTCACCCGTCGCCGTCGCTCAGCGCCGCGATCACGGCCGGCAGCAGCGCTTCTGCGGTGCGCCGGTAGCCGAGCGCGCTCGGGTGGAACCGGTCGAGACTGAACATCTCGTCAGGCTGGGTCACGAAGAACGGCCCCACCGCGCGGCGCAGCGACACCGCCCGCGCGTCGTGGCGTGCGGCCGCCTCGGCCTGCGCGTCGGCCAGCTGGCGCGACAGCCGTGCGCCCAGCGCCCGCAGCGGCTGCGGCACCGGACGCAGGGCACCGAGGTCGGGGCACGTTCCCACGACCACCGCCGCACCTCGCGCCTGCAGACGCACGATCGCCTCTTCGAGCTGGGCGGCCGAGGCCGACACCGGAATCCGGTGCGTGACGTCGTTGCCGCCGACCACGATGACCGCCACGTCGGGCCGGTAGTCGGCGGGCAGTGCATCGATCTGCGGCGCCAGCATCGACGTCTCGGCGCCCACCACCGCGGCCGTGCGCAGCCGCACCGGGCGGCGCTCGGTGCGCGCGAGGCCCTTCGCGAGCCGGGCGCCCAGCGTGTCTTTGCGGCGCTCGGCACCGAGGCCCGCGGCGATGGAATCGCCCAGCACGACGAGCTCGCGCGGCGGCCCGTCGAAGCGGCCGCCCCACACGCGGTCGGCGTCCAGCGCATCCTCGCCGAGCGGCTTGCCGATCCGGCGCCGCGCGACCGCGGCCTGGCGCGACAGCATGGTGCGCCCGCCCAGGATCACGAGCCCGGCGCCCAGAGCGACCCCCACCACGCCGAACACGAACGACCGGGGCACGACGTCACGGGAGCGGGCCATGGGCACATACCACCGCACGCGGATGAACGGATGCCGTCACGCCGATGACGCACCGGTGGCCCGGGACCTGGGCCCGCGCGCCCCGAGCGCCGGCTCAGGAGCCGGTGAACTCCTCCACGGCGGCGGCGACGCGGCGCTCGCGGGTGTCGGCGCGCTTGGCCTCGGCGACACCGCGTGCGAGCTCCTTGCGCCGAGAGAACGACAGCGCGTCGAACGCGGCCCTCGCGCCGGCGGCCTCGAGCGCCGCGGCGAGGTCGTCGGGCACATCGACCTCGCGTTCGGCGGTGTCGAGCGCGACGGTGGCGTCGACCTCGTCGCCGATGTCGACGCCGAGCTGCGCGCGCACCGCCTTCGAGAGGCCGATGAGGTTCTTGCCGTCCATCACGCCCAGGCGCACGCGCGCCGTGTTCCCGCCGATGCCGACCACGACGGCGGCACGCTTGCCGCCGCCCAGTTCGTCGACCTGGGCATCGGTGAGCTCGATCGCCGTCGCGGGACCGAACGGCACGAGCACGGTGTGCAGCTGCAGCGTCATGCGCCCATCCTGGCCGAACCCGCAGAGCGCCGCGAGAGCCGTTCTCGTCCGCGCGCTAGAGTCCCGCCCGTGACCACCCCTTCGCTGCAACGCCGCCTGGGACTCGGCGACGCCGTGTTCATCGGCCTCGGATCGATGGTCGGTGCAGGCGTGTTCGCGGTGTGGGCGCCCGCCGCGGATGCCGCCGGCACCGGCCTGCTGGTGGGCCTCGCGATCGCGGCCGTCGTGGCGCTCGGCAACGCGACCTCGTCCGCGCAGCTCGCTGCGGCGCATCCGACCTCGGGCGGCACCTACGCGTACGGCCGCGCGGAGCTCGGACCATGGTGGGGCTTCATCGCCGGCTGGGGCTTCGTGATCGGCAAGACCGCGAGCTGCGCCGCCATGGCGCTCACCTTCGCCGCCTATGCCGCGCCTCCCGGATGGGAGCGCCCCGTGGCGATCGCGGCGGTCGCCCTGCTGACCGCGGTGAACTGGTTCGGCGTGACGCGCACCGCGGGCGCCGCGCGCGTGATCGTCGTGATCACGCTCGGCGCGCTCGCGGCCGCCGTGACGGCCGCGATCTCGGGCGGCGCCGTCGCAGACTCGTTCGCTTCCGGCTCGCTGTGGGCTGGCGGCGCCTACGGCATCCTGCAGTCCGCGGGGCTGCTGTTCTTCGCCTTCGCCGGGTACGCGCGCATCGCCACGATGGGCGAGGAGGTGCGCGAGCCGCGCCGCGTCATCCCTCGGGCGATCGTCATCGCTTTCGCCATCGCGCTGGCCGTGTACGCGGTCGTCGCGGTGGCGGTGCTCGCGGCGCTCGGACCCGCCGGGGTCGCGGCATCCACCCAGCCCGTCGCCGACGCCGCCGCGCGCTCGGGGTGGGCATGGATCGGTGTCGTCGTGCGCGTCGGGGCGGCGGCGGGATCGCTCGGCGCGCTGCTCGCCCTCATCGCGGGCGTGAGCCGCACGGCCTTCGCGATGGCGCGCGAGCGCGATCTGCCCGCCGTCCTCGACCGCGTGCACCCGCGCTGGCACGTCCCGCATCGCGCGGAGCTCACCGCGGGCGCCCTCGTCGTCGTGCTCGTCGCAGTGGTCGACCTGCGCGGCGCCATCGGGTTCTCGTCGTTCGGCGTGCTGCTGTACTACTTCGTCGCGAACGTGGCGGCGCTCCGCCAGCGCGGCGAGGCGCGGCGGTACCCCGCTGCGCTGCAGATCGTGGGAGCGATCGGATGCCTCGTCCTGGCCGTCACGCTGCCGTGGACGTCGGTCGTGGCCGGCGTGGTGGTGGTCGCGGTCGGCGTGGCCTACCGCGCCATCCGGCTCAGCCGAGCGGCTTGACCTCGAGCGCCTCGGCCGTCATCCCCGCGCCCACCGTCGCGAACGCCGTGTAGCCGTCGGCGGCTGCGCGCTCGAGCAGCGCCTTGAGGTTCTTGGTGCGGTGCTCCAGGCGCACCCGCGACCCCTGACGCACGAGCGCAGCCTTGAGTGCGAGCAGCTCCCCTTCGGGCACGTCGCGGTCGTGGACCAGCACGACGGCCTCAGCGGCGGCATCCCCCCGCTCTGCGACCAGGTCGACGATGCGCTCGAAGCCGATCGAGAAGCCCACGGCGGGGACGTCCTGCCCCAGGAACCGGCCGATCATGCCGTCATACCGGCCGCCGCCACCCAGCGAGTAGTCGACGGACGGGTGGGCGAGCTCGAAGATCGTGCCGGTGTAGTAGCCCATGCCGCGGACCAGGAACGGATCGAACACGAGCGGGATGTCGCCGAGCGGGCCGTCGGCGCCGCGCGCCGCGGCGACCGCCGCCCCGATGCCGACGAGGTGCGCGACGATGTCGTCGGGAGCCTGCGCGGGCAGCGCCTTGCGGATCTGGCGCTCGCCGTACGGGTTGTACTCCATCGTCATCGGCCGGCGCAGGAACGCGGCGAATGCGTCCACGGCCGCGGCGGTCGCGCCGCGCTCGCGCAGCTCGGCGACGATGCCGTCGGGACCGACCTTGTCGAGCTTGTCGATCGTGATGAGCACCCCGGGGCGCTCGTCGGCGGCGAAGCCGAAGCTGTCGAGCATCCAGTCCAGCACGCGCCGGTCGTTGATGCGGATGCTGCCGCCTTCGAGGCCGAGGGCGTCGAGCGTGTCGAGCGTCGCGACGGCGAGCTCGGCCTCGGCGCGCGCCGACGCGTCGCCGATGATGTCGATGTCGCACTGCACGAACTGGCGGTAGCGGCCCTTCTGCGGGCGCTCGGCGCGCCAGACCGGGGCGATCTGGATCGAGCGGAACACCGTCGGCAGCTGCCCGCGGTTGCTCGCGTAGAACCGCGCGAGGGGCACGGTGAGGTCGTAGCGCAGACCCAGGTCGGTGAGATCGGCAGGCTCGTCGGCGGCCGCGCGGATCGCGTCGGCGTCGAGGCCGCGCTTGAGGACGTTGTACGCGAGCTTCTCGTTGTCGCCGCCGATGCCGGCGTGCAGCCGCGAGTACTCCTCCATGACGGGGGTCTCGATCTCGTCGAAGCCGTGCGCGCGGTAGCGCTCGCGGATGACGGCGAGCACGCTCTCGCGGCGGGCCTTGTCAGCGGGGAGGAAGTCGCGCATGCCGCGCGGCGGGTTCACGGATGCCACGGGTCTATCTTTCCAGAGCCTCAGGACTGCCCTCGGCGGCTTGGATGTCAGCGGTCAGCCCCCGCAGGCGCTCGCGCAGCGCCCGCTCGGCGTCCCAGCCGTTCGCCTTCGCCGTCGTCACCAGTGCCAGCAGGGCGTCGCCGAGCTCGGCCTCGCTCGTGGGCTCGGGGCGTTCCGTCTCGCTTCGCTCGCTCAACGACCGGCAGCCTTCCGCCTCCGGGACGGTCACCCCCACGCTCGACGCCTTCGACAGGAGCTTCTGGGCGAGGGCGAGACTCGGCATGTGGGTGCTCACGCCGTCGAGCACGCTCGTGCGCGACGACTTCTCCGCCGCCTTCGCCGCGTTCCAGTGCACCAGCACCTCTTCGGGCGTGGTCGCGACGGCGTCGCCGAAGACATGGGGATGCCGCCGCACCATCTTGTCGGTGAGCCCCCGCGCCACGTCGTCGATGTCGAACGGATCATCGGCGTCGCGCGAAGCGATCTCGGCGTGGAACAGCACCTGCCACAGCAGGTCGCCGAGCTCTTCGCGCAGCTCGGCGCGCGAGCCGTCCTCGACGGCATCGATGAGCTCCGCGCTCTCTTCGACGAGGTACGGCACGAGTGCGCGGTGGTCGATCTGCTGCGTCCACACGCAGCGGTCGCGCACGGCGTGCATGACGAGCGCGGCCTCGCGCAGCGCGTCGGGGTCGGTGGGGGTCACGCGGTCGCCGTCAGGCGTCGATGGTGCCATGCCCGCCACGATACGAGCCCTGCGGCCAAGAGGAGCGAAACGACCGAACCGGCGAGCACGCCGAGGGTCGCCTGATCGCGCAACGGCGGGGCGTCGGCGAACGCGAGCTCCGACAGCAGCAGCGACACGGTGAACCCGATGCCGCCCAGTGCTCCGGCGGCCAGCAGGTCGGCGAAGGCGAGCGGCGGCGGTCCGCCGCGGTGCGCGACGCGCAGCGACACCCACCCGAACACCGAGATGCCCACGACCTTGCCGACGGGGAGCGCCACCAGCACGCCCCAGAACGCCGGCGACAGCTGCGACAGGGGCACCGACGGGATCGCCACGAGGGCGGCCGAGAAGGCGAAGACGGGGAGCACGATGACGTTCACCCAGGGCTCCAGCTCGTGGCGCACGCGCAGCGCAGGACGCTGGGCCATCGCGAGCCCGAGCACGACACCGGCGATCGTGGCGTGCACGCCCGACAGATACACGAGCACCCACGTCGTGAGGGCGAGCACGGCCAGCACGATCGCGATCGGCACGCGGGCGCGCGTGTCGAGCCCGCGGCTCAGGATGCCGAACGCGACGACGGCGACGGCCGCCCCGGCGAGCGCGCCGAGGTTCACGTCGGCGGTGAACAGCACCGCGATGAACACGATGCCGACGATGTCATCGAGGATCGCGAGCGCCAGCAGGAACACCCGCAGCGCCGATGGCAGCCCCCTGCCGAACACCGCCAGCACCCCGAGCGCGAACGCGATGTCGGTCGCGGTCGGGATCGGCCAGCCGGCGGTGGCATCGGACCTCCACGCGAAGATCGCGTAGATCAGGATCGGCAGCAGCACGCCGCCGGTCGCCGCGATCGCAGGCTGCAGCGCCTTGCGCGCGGAGTTCAGCTGACCGCTCGTGAGCTCGTACTGCAGCTCGACGGCGACGACGAAGAAGAAGACCGCCAGCAGGCCGTCCTTGATCCAGTGCGAGACGCTGAGCTCGAACACCCCCGGGATGCCCAGCTCGGCGTGCATGACGGCATCCACCGCTCCGGCGGCGGGCGAATTGGCCACGATCAGCCCGAGCGCGGCGGCGACCAGCAGGACGATCGCGGGGAATCTGGCAGAGCGAAGAAGCGACATCGGGCCTCCGTGGGGGGCGTTCGCGGGTCGGCAAGGACGTGCCGACCAGACTTCCCGGCTCTCCGCGGGCCAGTCTAGCCAGAGCGCCCGTGCGGCGGTCGTCACACAGCGTCCGACGTGACATCCGTGAAACGACACAGCGTTAGCCTGGAGTGATGCGCGAACTCACCAACACCGAAGCGATCGACCTCGTCGGGCGATTCGAGGCGGAGCAGGGAATCCCCGAGAACATGCGCGGCGATGTGCGCCTCTTGGGCACGCTGCTCGGTCAGGTGCTGCGCGAGAGCGGCTCGACCGGCCTCTACGAGGACGTCGAGCGGCTGCGCACGGCGACGATCCAGGCGTACACCGATGAGACGCCCGAGGCGTTCGCCCGCGCCGCGGCCATCGCCGACTCGTTCACTGTGGCCCGCGCCGACGAGGTGGCCCGGGCCTTCACCGCGTACTTCCACCTCGTCAACCTCGCCGAAGAGCACCAGCGCGTGCGCGTGCTGCGCGAGCGCAACGGCCGGCAGGGCGGCGGCGAGTCCGCCGACACCGTGGCATCGGCCTTCACGCGTCTGGCTGCCGAGGTGGGCGACGACACCGCCCTGCAGCGCCTGCAGGCGCTGCGCTTCCACCCTGTCTTCACGGCCCACCCGACCGAGGCCCGCCGTCGAGCCGTCTCGACGAGCATCCGCCGTCTGGCCGATCTCCTCGGCGAGCACGATCTGGCACAGACCGGGGGCGCCGACGAGCGCCGCGCCCAGCGCCGCATGCTCGAAGAGATCGACACGCTGTGGCGCACCGCGCCGCTGCGCCCCGAGAAGCCGTCGCCCACCGACGAGGTGCGCGCGGTCATGGCCGTCTTCGACGACACGCTCTACACCGCGGTCCCGCACGTCTACCGCCGTATCGACGACGCGCTGCAGGGAGCGGATGCCGGCGGCAGGGCCCCGATCGTCCGCCCGTTCGTGCGCGTCGGATCTTGGGTCGGCGGCGACCGCGACGGCAATCCGTTCGTGACGGCATCCGTCACCCGCAAGGCGTCCGCGATCGCGAGCGAGCACGTCCTGCTCGGCCTGGAGCACACGGCCAGCCGCATCGGCCGCACGCTCACCCTCGATGCCGCCACGACGCCGCCGAGCGACGCTCTGGTCGCTCTGTGGCAGCGTCTGCGCGCCGCCGACGAGGACGCCGCGAAAGACATCGCCAAGCGCTCCCCCGACGAGCCGCACCGCCGCATCATGCTGCTCATCGCGCGCAAGATCGACGCGACGCGCAAGCGCAACGCCGACCTCGCGTACCGCGACCCCGAGCATCTGCTCGCCGACCTGCGCACCGTGCAGGACTCGCTCGTGCAGGCGGGAGCGCCGCGTCAGGCGTACGGACACCTGCAGCAGCTGCTGTGGCAGATCGAGACCTACGGGTTCCACCTGACCGAGCTCGAGGTCCGTCAGCACTCGGCCGTCCACGCCAAGGTCCTCGCGGAGCTCGAGTCCGACGCGCCCCGCAGTGAACTGGCCGAAGAGGTGCTCGACGTCATCCGCACGATCGCGTTCCTGCAGGAGCGCTACGGACCGCGCGCCGCCGGCCGCTACATCGTGTCGTTCACGCAGTCCGCCGACGACCTCGCCAACGTCCACAAGCTGGCCCGCTTCGCGGTCGGCCCCGACGGCACGCCCCCGGTGCTCGACGTGATCCCGCTGTTCGAGACGTTCGCCGACCTGCAGGCAGCGCCCCGCATCCTCGCAGAGATCGTCCATCACCCCGAGTTCGCGGCACGCCTGGACGCCACCGGACGCCGCCTGGAGGTCATGCTCGGCTACTCCGACTCGTCCAAGGACGTCGGGCCGGTCGCGGCCAACCTCGCGCTGTACCAGGCGCAGGCCGAGATCGCCGAGTGGGCCGACGAGAACCGCATCGAGCTCACGCTGTTCCACGGTCGCGGTGGTGCGCTCGGTCGCGGCGGGGGCCCTGCGAACTCGGCGATCCTCGCCCAGCCGCCGCACTCGGTCGACGGCCGGTTCAAGCTCACCGAGCAGGGAGAGGTCATCTTCGCCCGCTACGGCGACCCGGCCATCGCGATCCGCCACATCGACCAGGTCGCCGCCGCGATCCTGCTCGCCTCGGCACCCTCGAACGAGGACCGCAACCGTGCGGCCGCCGAGCGCTACGCCGACGTCGCCGCGACGATGGATGCGGCATCCCGCGAACGGTTCTTCTCGCTCGTCAAGGCGCCCGGGTTCGCGCCCTGGTTCGCGACAGTGACCCCGATGGAGGAGATCGGTCTGCTCGCTCTCGGCTCGCGCCCGGCCCGTCGCGGCCTGTCGGTCGAGTCGCTCGAGGACCTGCGGGCGATCCCGTGGGTGTTCGCCTGGACACAGGCGCGCATCAACCTCGCCGGCTGGTTCGGCCTGGGCACGGCACTGGAGACCGTGGGCGACGAGCAGCTGCTGCAGCGCGCCTACCAGGAGTGGCCGCTGTTGCGCACTCTGATCGACAACGTCGCGATGAGCCTCGCGAAGACCGACGATCGCATCGCGCGGCACTACCTCGAGCTCGGAGACCGCGACGACCTGGCGGCGCTCGTGCGCGACGAGATGCACCTGACGCGCGACTGGGTCATCCGCGTCACCGGCGGCACCGAGCTGCTCGGCAACAAGCCGGTGCTGCAGCGGGCCGTCAAGATGCGCAGCCCCTACGTCGATGCACTGTCGCTGCTGCAGCTGCGGGCGCTGCGCGCGCTGCGCGAGGCGCCCCAGGACGCACCCGTCGATCCCGAACTGCAGCGCCTGCTGCTGCTGTCGGTCTCGGGTGTCGCGGCGGGCCTGCAGAACACCGGGTGACCCGGTGACCGCGGCGGCCGGGCTCTCGGTCCGGCTGGTGCTGGTGCTCCCGGGCGGCACACCGCTCGGGGTGACGGCGCCGTTCACCGTGTCGCCCGGCTCCGACCCCGCCTCGGAGCCGGACTGGGACTGGCGCGAGGTTCCCGCCGTCCTCGCCGCGGCCCGCACCGCGCTCGGCATCGCGCCGACCCTGCTGCGGCTCGCTCGCGTGACGCCGCGCACTGCGGACGCCCCCGAAGAGGTCGTGTACGTCGCCGAGGTGCCCGAGCGCCCCGCGCTCACGCTCTACGACGGAGATGCCGCGCTGATCGCCGACGCGCGCCTGCGCATGGCGTGGGCCAAGCCCGGCGGACCGAGCCGGTACCTGATGTGGGCGCAGGCGGCGCTGGCCGCCCAGGGCGTCGCGATCATCCGCGAGCCCGAGCAGATCCGCACGTGGAACCTGTCCGCGCTCTGGCGCCTGCCCACCGGCTCCGGCATCGTGTGGCTCAAGGCCGTGCCGCCCTTCTTCTCGCACGAGGGTGCGGTGCTCGAGCGGCTGCAGGAGTTCGCGGTGCCGCGCCTGCTCGCCCGCACCGACGACGCGGTGCTGCTCGCCGACGTGCCCGGCGACGACCGCTACGGCGCCGGCGCGACGACCGCGCGCCGCATGATCGACCTGCTCGTCGGCATCCAGTCGTCCGTCGATCCGTCGACCCTGCCGTCCATGCCGCGGTGGGCGCCCGCCACGCTCGTGCCGATGGCCGAGCGCACGCTGGCCCTCGCGGACGACCTCGACGCCGAAGACCGCGCCGCGGTGGCGAGCCTCATCGCCCGGCTCCCCCGGCTCGAGGCCGACCTCGGCGCCTGCGGCCTGCCCGACACGCTCGTGCACGGCGACTTCCATCCCGGCAACCTCCGCGGCGACGACGACGGGCTCGTCCTGCTGGATTGGGGCGACAGCGGCATCGGTCACCCGCTGCTGGACCACGCGGCCTTCATGGAGCGGATGCCGGCGGCCGCGGCATCCACGCTCTCGGCGTACTGGACCACCGCCTGGCGCACGGTCGTCCCGGGAGCCGAACCGGAGCGCGCGCTGGAGCTGCTCGCGCCCTTCTCGGCGCTGCGGCAGGCGACGCTGTACCGCGGGTTCCTCGACCGCATCGAGCCGTCGGAGCACATCTACCACCGCGCCGACCCGACGATCTGGCTGCGGCGGACCGCCGCGCTGCTGCGCGGCTGACGGCTCAGTCCAGGCGGCGGTCGTCGGCGTGCCGGGCGAGGCTGCGGCCGTAGCGCTCGGTGAGCTGCACCATGAGGTCGGGCGTCTCGCGGTCCAGCCCGAACACATAGCCCGGGAAGTCGAGCTCGCGCTGCGCCGCCCAGATCTCCTCGTGGCGGTCCGGCGACAGCACCTGGAGAGGGTCGCCGACAGCGACCCAGCCGATCGGCACCGTCGTCTCGGCGGGCAGCGTCGTGCGCAGGTGCACGACCGCGTTGATGCGCACCTCGCTGCGCGCGCCGATGCGGGCGCCGTTGAACACCCGCGTGCCGGTGGCGAGGAACACCTCGTCCTCGATGACGGCGCCCGAGACGCTCGCCATCGGGCCGACCAGGACGTGGTCGGCGATGTGCACCGGATTGGTCGCGGTCGCGCGGATCAGCGCGTTCTCCATCACGATGACGTTCGCCCCGAGGGTGATCGGGCCGCCCTCCGCCGTGATCACCGCGCCGTGCAGGATCTGGCAGTCGGGGCCGATCGCGACATCGCCGCTGATCACGGCGCTGGCAGCGACAGTCGTGGTGGGGTGGATGCGGGGCTCAGCCCCGAGGTGCTCGAAACGCATCGTCGCCGTCTCCCGCGCTCGTGGATCGGATGGGGCCAGCGTAGCCGTCGCACAGGTCGTCACACGCGCGAGCGCGCCCCGCACGGTATGTAGGGTGTAAAAGCGCCGACGACGTCGCCCATTCTGCTGGCCTTCCGAAAGCACCACCCCCATGTCCTCAGTGACCACTCTGACCTCCAACGACACCGTCCGGCTCGTCCTGGACACTGTCGAAGCCCGCAACCCCCACGAGCCTGAGTTCCTCCAGGCCGTCCACGAGGTGCTCGAGTCGATCGCACCGGTGCTCGACACCCACCCCGAGTTCGTCGACGGCGGCATCCTGGAGCGGATCGTGGAGCCCGAGCGTCAGATCATGTTCCGTGTGCCGTGGGTCGACGACTCCGGCCGCCTGCAGGTCAACCGCGGCTACCGCATCCAGTTCTCGTCGGTGCTCGGCCCGTACAAGGGCGGCCTGCGCTTCCACCCGTCGGTGAACCTGTCGATCATCAGGTTCCTCGGCTTCGAGCAGATCTTCAAGAACGCGCTCACCGGTCAGGGCATCGGCGGCGCGAAGGGCGGCAGCGACTTCGACCCGCACGGCCGCTCGGACGCTGAGATCATGCGCTTCTGCCAGTCGTTCATGAGCGAGCTCTACCGCCACCTCGGCGAGCACACCGATGTGCCCGCCGGCGACATCGGCGTGGGCGCGCGCGAGATCGGCTACCTGTTCGGCCAGTACCGCAAGATCACCAACCGCCACGAGTCGGGCATGTTCACCGGCAAGGGCGTGCAGTGGGGCGGCGCCGAGGTGCGCACCGAGGCGACCGGCTACGGCGCGGTCTTCTTCGTCGAAGAGATGCTCGCCGTCCACGGCGAGACGCTGCACGGCAAGCGCGTCGGCGTCTCGGGCTCGGGCAACGTGGCGATCTACGCGATCGAGAAGGCCCACCAGCTCGGCGCCACGGCCGTGACCGCGTCGGACTCGTCGGGCTACGTCCTCGACGAGGCCGGCATCGACGTCGATCTGCTGCGCCAGATCAAGGAGGTCGAGCGCGGCCGCATCTCGGAGTACGCGGCCCGCCGCCCCGGCGCGACCTACGTCGAGGGCGAGCGCCCCTGGCACGTCGCCGTCGACGTCGCGGTCCCGTCAGCCACGCAGAACGAGCTCGACGCCGACGACGCCCGCGCGCTCGTCGCGAACGGCGTGCGGGCCGTCGCCGAGGGTGCCAACATGCCCTCGACCCCCGAGGCCGTCGAGGTGCTGCAGGGCGCCGGCGTGCTGTTCGCGCCCGGCAAGGCCGCCAACGCCGGCGGTGTCGCCACCTCGGCGCTGGAGATGAGCCAGAACGCCGCCCGACAGCGCTGGAACTTCGATGACAGCGAGGCCAAGCTCCGCGGCATCATGGCGAACGTGCACCACGCCGCCTTCACGGCCGCCGAGAAGTACGGCCGTCCGGGCGACTACGTCGCGGGCGCCAACTGCGCGGGCTTCGAGCGCGTCGCACACGCGATGCTGGCCCAGGGCGTCATCTGACGCCAGAGCGTCTCTCGGACGGGGAACCGGATGCCGCGGCATCCGGTTCCCCGCCTTTTCTGCACCCTTCGGCACGGCGGTCTGGTAGCGTCGCCGCCGTGAAGAGCGGGGTGGTGCCGGACGCGCAGCGCGGCTCGACAAGGGAAGGCGACCCGACCGGTTCGTGATCCGCCCATCCTCCTTCGCCCCGACAGCGAGAGGGGGTGGATGCATGAGCGAGCAGACCATCGCCGCCGGTGACGTGATCACGGCGACCGTGACGAAGGCCGTGCCGTTCGGCGTTCTCGTGGAGTGCGCCGGCGTGCCGGGACTCGTGCGCGGCACGGCGGCTGATCCGGGCGTCGAGCTGCGCGTGCGGGTCGTCGAGTACGACGCCGCACAGCAGCGGTTCTCGGCGACCCGCGCGTGACGCGGTGCGGGGCGTCCTTCGGGGCGCCCCGCACCCCGCGCTCGTCAGGCGTCGGCGGCCGGCGCGGCCTCGGGCTTCTTCTCGGGCCACAGCTGGTCCAGCAGCTGACCGACCCAGGCGATCAGCTCGGCGTCGCCGAGCGCCTCGCCGCCCGCGCTCGGCAGCGGCACGACCATCGCCTCACCGCCTGCCACGAGCTTCGCCTTCGGGTGAAGGCGCTGCAGCCGCACGCGCATCGAGTCGGGCAGGTTCGCCGGGGCGACCCTCAGGTTCGGGCCCATAGCGACGACGTCGGCCAGCCCAGCCTGGGCGGCGCGGCGCCGCAGGCGCGCGATCGCCAGCAGGCCCTCGACCTCGGCGGGCGGCTCGCCGTAACGGTCGGTGAGCTCGTCGATCACGAGGTCGATCGCGTCGTCCTTGGCCGTGACAGATGCTGCAGCCGACAGCTTCTGGTAGGCCTCGAGGCGCAGACGCTCGCTGTCGATGTACGACTCGGGGATGCGCGCCTGCACCGGCAGCTCCAGCCGCAGCTCGGTCGGCCCCTCGGTCGCTTCGCCGCGGAACGTCGCGACGGCCTCGCCGATCATGCGCAGGTACAGGTCGAACCCGACCCCAGCGATGTGACCGGCCTGTTCGGCGCCCAGCAGGTTTCCCGCACCGCGGATCTCGAGGTCCTTGAGCGCGACCTGCATCCCCGAGCCGAGGTCGTTGTTGACCGCGATCGTCTCGAGCCGGTCGGCCGCGGTCTCGCTGAGCGGCTTCAGGTCGTCGTAGAGGAAGTACGCGTACGCCCGCTCGCGGGCACGGCCCACGCGTCCGCGCAGCTGGTGCAGCTGGCTGAGGCCGTACTTGTCGGCGCGGTCGATGATGATCGTGTTCGCGTTCGAGATGTCCAGGCCGGTCTCGATGATGGTCGTCGAGACCAGCACGTCGGCCTTGCGCTCCCAGAAGTCGTCGACGACCTGTTCGAGCATGTGCTCGCCCATCTGCCCGTGGGCCACCGCGATGCGCGCCTCGGGCACGAGCTCGGCGAGCTCGGACGCGATGCGCTGGATCGACTGCACGCGGTTGTGGACGTAGAAGACCTGCCCCTCGCGCAGCAGCTCACGGCGGATCGCGGCGGCGATCTGCTTGTCGTTGCGCGGGCCGACGTACGACAGGATCGGATGCCGGTCCTCGGGCGGAGTCTGCAGGGTCGACATCTCGCGGATGCCGGTGACCGCCATCTCGAGCGTGCGCGGGATGGGCGTCGCGCTCATCGCGAGGATGTCGACGTTGGTCTTCAGCTTCTTGAGCTGATCCTTGTGCTCGACGCCGAAGCGCTGCTCCTCGTCGATGATCATCAGGCCGAGGTCCTTGAAGATCACCTTCTCGGTGAGGATGCGGTGGGTGCCGATCACCATGTCGACGGTGCCGTCGGTGAGTCCGGCGAGGGTCTCGCGCGCCTGCTTGTCGGTCTGGAACCGCGACAGCGGCCGCACCTTGACCGGGAACCCGGCGAACCGCTCGGTGAACGTCTCGAGGTGCTGCTTGACGAGCAGCGTGGTCGGCACGAGCATCGCCACCTGCTTGCCGTCCTGGATCGCCTTGAACGCGGCGCGCACGGCCACCTCGGTCTTGCCGAAGCCGACGTCGCCCGACAGCAGCCGGTCCATCGGGATCGGCTTCTCCATGTCGGCCTTGATCTCGTCGATCGTCTGCAGCTGGTCCGGCGTCTCGGCGAACGGGAACGCCTCTTCCAGCTCGCGCTGCCACGGAGTGTCGGGACCGAAGGCGTAGCCCTTCGAGGCCATGCGCGCCGAGTACAGCTTCACCAGCTCGACGGCGATGTCGCGGACCGCCTTGCGCGCCTTGCTCTTGGCCTGCGCCCAGTCGCTGCCGCCCATCTTCGACAGGCTCGGCGCCTCGCCGCCGACATACCGCGACAGCAGATCGAGCTGGTCGGTGGGCACGAACAGCTTGTCGCCCGGGTATCCGCGCTTGGACGGCGCGTACTCGAGCACGAGGTACTCGCGCACGCTCTTGACGGCGTTGCGCCCGCCGCTGGAGACCTCGCGCTGGGTCAGCTCGACGAACCTGCCGATGCCGTGCGTGGCGTGCACGACGTGGTCGCCGGCCTTCAGCTGCAGCGGGTCGACGACGGCCTTGCGGCGCGACGCGAGCTTCTTGACCACCCTCGTGTCGCCGCCGATCGTGCGGCCGTAGAACTCGGACTCGGTGAGCACGGCGAGCTTCGCGTCGGGCGACTCGAAACCGCGCTCGAGCACGCTCACGACGACGTGCGCGACGCCGGGCTCGGGTGCGTGCAGCACGTCGTCGACCTTGCGCGCTGCGATGCCGCGCTCGGCGAGCACGTCGCGGGCACGCTCGACGAGTCCGGTCCCGGATGCCGCGACCACCACGCGCCAGCCGTCCGCGAGCAGCGCACCCACGTGGTCGGTGGCCCCCTCGACGTTGCCCTGGAACGACGGCACTCCCGTGCCGGGCACGCGGATGGCGGCGGAGGCCTCCAGCGCGACCTCGATATCGGTGCTGATCGGGCCGTCGAGCAGGCCCTCGACCGTGGCATCCGCCTCACCCGAGTCGAACGCACTCAGCGTCCACCAGACGCCGCTGCGGGCATGGGCGGCCTGGCGCAGCTCGGGCAGCGACAAGAAGTCGCCGGCGCCCAGGTCGACCGGCGTCTTGGCGCCGGCCGTGGCCGCGCTCCAGGCCGCGTCGAGGAACTCGCGGTTCGTCTCGCCCAGCGTGATCGCGCGCGTGACGGCGCGCTCGGGGTCGACGAGTGCGACGCCGGCACCCTCGGGCAGGTAGTCGACGAGCGTGACGATGCTGTCGACGACGGCGGGCAGCAGCGACTCCATGCCCTCGACCGGGATGCCCTCGGACATCTTCTCTAGCATGCCGGTGAGACCGGGGAACTCGTCCTTCAGCTGACGCGCACGGCCGCGGACGGCTTCGGTGAGCAGCAGCTCGCGACTGGGCACCAGCGTGACCTCGCGCACCTCACCGGGCAGCGAGCGCTGGTCGGCCACCGAGAACGCACGCATCTCGTCGACCTCGTCGCCGAAGAACTCGATGCGGTACGGGTGCGGTGCTGTCGGCGGGAACACGTCGAGGATGCCGCCGCGCACGGCGAACTCGCCGCGCCGCGACACCATGTCGACGCGGTGGTAGGCGAGCTCCACGAGTCGCGTCACGACGTCACCGAGCTCGTGGCCACGGCCACCCCTGACGAGCTCGACGGGAGCGACCTCGGTGAGCCCGCCGGCGAGCGGCTGCAGGGCGCCCCGCACCGAGGCGGTGATCACGAGCGGCGTCGCGGCATCCCATCGTGCGACTCGCGAGAGGATCTCCAGCCGGACCCCGACTGTCTCGGTGCTGGGGCTCAGCCGCTCATGCGGCAGCGTCTCCCACGCCGGGAAGTGCAGCACCTCTGCCCCGGGCAGCAGCGCCCCGAGCGCGGGACCGAGGGATTCGGCGCGGCGACCGGTGGGTGCGATGAGCAGCAGCACAGGTGGCCTGCCCGCGGCACGGCGCTTCTCGATCAGCGCCGCCAGCAGCGGGGCGTCGAGTCCTTCGACGAGGGAGAAGTCGGCATCGACGGATGCCGCGGCCACCGCGTCCCGGAAGGCTTCCGCCTGTTCGAGGGCGCGCACGATCCCGGGAACTGTCACCGGACGAGTCTACGCCCGCGAGTGAGGCCCGACCGCTTGCGGGCGGGGCCGAGCGAGCAAGCGTCGAGCGCCGCAGGCGCGAGCACGGCGCGCCGCCGACATCGCGGCGCGGCGGGGCGGGGACCGGTCGGGGACGCGCTCATAGGATGAGGGCGTGACCACCCCCGACGCCTCGCCGCAGCCGCCTGTCCCGCCGGGCGGATGGGTCCCGCCGGCCGCACCGCCGTTCGGCGTGCCCCAGGCCCCGCCCGCGGCGACACCGGGCGTTCCGGTCCCCGCACCCGGCGCGTACGCCCCGCCGGCAGGATATGCGCCGCCGCAGGGGTTCGGGATGCCGCAGCCCGCTGCCGCTCCGGCGCGCCGTGGTCGCGGGCTGGGGCTGATCGCGCTCGTCCTGGCGCTGGTCGCCGTCGTGGGTGCGGGGATCGGCGGGGCGATCGCGAGCTTCCGCATCGGCCTCGGGGCGGGCAAAGGACTCGCCTCGCTGCCCCTGGACGGCAGCTGGGACTGGTCGATCCTCACGCCGGTGCGCGACTGGGTGCTGCTGGGCGAGGTGTCGTTCTGGTTCGGCACGGCGATCGGCGTGTGGGCGCTCGTGCAGGGCATCGTGGCGACCGTGACCGGCCGCGGACGGGCGCTCGGCATCACGGCGATCGTCGTCGCGGCACTCGGCCCGATCGTCTTCGGCGGCCTCGTGCAGGGATTCCTCACGGCGGGGCTCGCCGCAGGCACCGGCATCGGCGGCTGAGCCCGAGCCCTCGGGCCCGCGGCTACGCGCGCGGCGCGTGGTGCTTCTGCTGCGCGGCCAGCAGGCCCTCGTCCACGAGCTGCTCGACCGCGTCGGCGGCATCGCCCACGAGGATCGGGAGGTTCTTGCGCTCGGTCGCGCCGAACGGGTCGAGCACCCAGTCCGCCGGGTCCTGCCGGCCCGACGGGCGTCCGATGCCGACCCGCACACGAGGGAACTCCGGGGTGTCGAGCGCCTTCGCGATGTCGCGGACGCCGTTGTGCCCGCCGTGACCGCCGCCGACCTTGAGCTTGATGGTGTCGAACGGGATGTCGAGCTCGTCGTGGACGACCACGACGTGCGAAGGGTCGATGCCGTAGAACTTCGCCAGCCCGGCGACCGGGCCGCCCGACACGTTCATGAACGTGTTGGCCTTCGCGAGGATGATCTTCGGCCCGCCCGGGCGCAGCCAGGTCTCGACCACGCGGGCGTTGGCCTTGTGCGCCTTGAAGCTCTCGCTGCGGCGGCCGGCGAGCTCGTCGACAACGAGCTGGCCCACATTGTGGCGGGTCAGTTCGTAGCGGGGGCCGGGGTTGCCGAGCCCGACGACGAGCCACGTGTTCTCGGCCATGCCGGCGTCCTCTCCGGCCCGCGCGCAGGGGGCCGCGGGCCCCCACGAGCGTACCCGCTCAGAATGTCGCCTGATGCGAGTCGTCGTACGTGATGCTGTCGGCGAGCATGCCGCGCAACGGCAGCGTCAGGCGCGTGAGCGAGGCGAGCTCGTCGACGGTGGGCGTCGTGAGGGTGTCGATGAGGCGCTCGGTGCCGTCTGCGAGGATGCCGCGGATCGACGGCGTGTAGACGACGACGTGCCCCTCGACCGTGAGGGTCGTGGCGGTGTTGCGCAGTCCGCCCTCGCCCGAGGGCACGTCGAGGCGGAAGCCGTCGACGACGATGCTGTCGGCGCGCAGCCGGATGGCGCGCTCGGTCGAACCGTCGGCCAGGCGCACGCTCACGATCGCGATGCCCTGCAGCCCCTCGATCCGCAGGCCGGCGCCGGAGAGCGTGGCCGGGTCGCCCGTGAACACCGGCGCAGCCTCGTCCAGTGGCGCGAGCGGATCAGGCTCGGGCGCGGGTGCGGGTGCGGCCGGCGCCGGTGGTTCGTCGGAGGCCGGAGTGGATGCCTCGCGGTCGCTTTCGCCGTCGGCCCGGGTGCCGGTGCCGGCGGGGGGCGTCGGAGTGGGTGCCGGGCTTGGAGCGACCGTCGGCGTCGGCGTCGGCGTGCCGGACGGATCGGGCGCCGGCGTGCTCTCCGGCGACGGGACGGCGCAGTCGGCGAGACCGAGCAGCGGTCCGAGCGGAGTGGGGATGAGGCATCCCTCGTCCGTCGTGACGCGCGCCGTCGGCAGCGCCGAGGCTGCCTGTCCGGTCCCGGCGACCAGCAGCAGCGCGAGCAGGGCGCCGGCGCCGGCCCGCCACACCGTCGTGCGGGTCATGCGGTGCCCTCCGGCGCGACGGCGGCCTCCGGCTGTTCTCCGGTCGCCGCGGCGAAGCGCGGAGCCCACGAGACAATGATCACGCCGCCGATGCAGCCGAGCAGGAAGCCGACGAAGAAGCCGCCGAGGTTGACCGCGACGAGCGAGTAGATCGAGCCGACGAGCACGATCACGCCGTAGAAGATGCGGTGCGCCGGCATGCTGACGGCCAGGATGCCGGCCAGCGCGATGATGAGCGGCAGGATCGTGGCCTGCATGCCCTCGATCCCGACGTGCACGGTGATGTTGCCGAGATCGAGCTGGGTCGACAGCAGCATCGCCGTCGCGCCCAGCACGGTCAGGGCGCCGCCGATCACGGGGCGGGTCCGGTACCAGGCGGCGGCCCCGCGCCTGGTCGGCGCGTCGCTCGCGGCGGCGTGGGCACCGTCGTCGAGCAGGTCGTCGAGGTCGTCGGCACGCTGTTCGGGGGAACGCGGGTCGGCGTCGTGCATCGGAGGACTCCTTCGTCGTCGTGCGGGTGCGGGTGCGGGGCAGGCGGCTGAGACCCGCCCCGCCGGTCGGTGCTCGATCCGGTGAGCGCTCAGGGGCGGGCGCTCAGAAGCACTCCTTGCCGTTCGTCAGCTGCAGGTGCAGCCCGTTGAGCGTGAACACGCCCGCCTGGGTGCTCCACGCCGTCTGCTTGAGGCCCGTGATCTTGATGGTGTCGGCGTCCTGCGCGAACCCGCCGGCCTCGCCCTTGGCCGTCGTGTTGACCGTCGAGGCGTCCACGCCGATCCGGATGTTGCCGAAGGTCGCGTCGCCCTGCAGGTCGGTGAGGCCGATCTGCAGATCGGTGGCGGTGGCCGGGTTCCCGCCGCCGCCCGCCGAGATCAGCAGGCCGAGCTTTCCGAGCGGAGTGTCGGTGACGACCGACTGGCACAGGTCCGACAGCGACGCGGCGCCGATGTTCGAGATCGCGACCGGGTGGGGCGTGCCGTCCTTCTGGGCGGCGACGCCGGCGTACTGCGAGAACGCCGTGCCGTCGAGCGCGGACGCCGCGATCTTGAACTGGCTCCCCGACACGGCGAACGAGACCGGCACGGCGCCGCCTGCGACGCCGGCCATGACGAGACTGGCCGCAACGCCCACCGGAACGGCGGCGATGACGACCCGGCCGAGGCGGGAGCCCTTGAGCGAGGGGAACTTCATGGATCCTCCTTGATGCAGTGAAGTCGGCGGCGACGCGCCGCCAGGGCGACTGTACGGACACTGTTGACTATCCGTCAATAGCTATTCACTCGAAGTCAATAACGATCGGACCTCTCGTCGCCCGCTCTCGCGCGCACGGCGCCGATAGTCTCGGAGCATGGCGGCGAGCGTCGACGAAACCCCCGCGGTGCGGCGTGCCCGCCTGTCGCCGGATGAGCGCCGGGCGCAGCTGATCGCCCTGGGGGTCGCCGCTCTCGCCGAGCACCCGCTGGGCGATCTGAACATCGAGGCGCTCGCTGCCGAGGCCGGCGTCTCGCGGGCGCTGCTGTTCCACTACTTCGGCTCGCGACAGGGCTATCAGCGCGAGGTCGTCAAGACCGCCGGCGACAGCATGCTACAGGCCACCGAGCCCGATCCGGACCTCGCCCCTCTCCCCCGGCTGACCGACACGCTGCGGCGCACCGTCGGGTTCGTGCGCGCGCACGCGGGCACCTTCTCGTCGCTCGTGCGCGGTCCGGCCAGCGGCGATGCCGAGATCCGGGAGGTCGTCGAGCAGGCACGCCTGCTGCAGACCGAGCGCGTCGTCGCGCTCTTCCAGGAGCTCGGGGCCGAACCGTCGCTGCGGCTGCGGATCGGGCTGCGCGGCTGGCTCGCGTTCACCGAGCAGGCGCTCGTCGACGCCGCCATCGGCGAGCAGCTCACCGACGACGAGCTCGTCGATCTGCTCCAGGACGCGCTGCACGGCATCGCCGAGCGGCTCGAGCCGGCGGCATCCCGGGTCCTCTTCGGCACCTGATCGCACCTCCCCACGCCGACCGCCGCGCGCCGCGGGCACGACGAAGGCCCGCCACGACCGAGGTCGTGACGGGCCTTCGTGACGGGATTACTCCGCGGCGGCCTCTTCCGAAGCCTCGGCCTGCTCAGCAGCGGCCTCGGCGTCGGCCTCGGCGATCTCGTCCTCGGCGGCGATGGTCGCGGCCGGGACCGAGATGGCGACGATCAGCAGCTCGGCGTCGGCCACCAGGACGGAGCCCTTCGGCAGCTTCAGGTCGCCGGCGGTCACGTGGGCACCGTCCTCGAGACCCTCGACGTCGACCTCGATGTGCTCGGGGATGTGGGTGGCCTCGGCCTGGATCGTGACGGTGGCGTTGTCGAGGTTGGCGATGGTGCCGGCGAACGGCTCGCCCACGACGACGATCGGCACCTCGATCTCGACCTTCTCACCCTTCTTCACGACGAGGAGGTCGATGTGCTCGACGATCTGGTGCACCGGGTCCTTCTGGACGTCCTTCACCAGCGTCAGCTGCGACTTGCCGTCGAGGTCGAGCTCGAGCACCGCGTTGGCGCGACGGATGAGCAGGCCGACCTGGTGGCCCGGGAGGGCGACGTGGACGGGGTCGGTGCCGTGGCCGTAGATGACGGCCGGGATCTTACCGGCGGCACGGAGGCGGCGGGCGTAGCCCTTGCCGAAGTTCTCGCGGAACTCGGCCAGGACCTTGGTGTCGGTCTCAGTCGACATGGGTTCTCCTTGCGGGGCGCGAAGGCCCCTTTTTCTGCGGGCCTGCGCGGAGCGGGCCTGGGTATGTGGGCGGCAGAGACTGCCTGTGATTCGACTCGAACGCGCGCGCGTGAGGAAAGCCCTGAGGCCGGCTTCACCGCGTCGATCACGGATGCCGCATCCCGCCGCGGACGGCAGGCGCGAGGCATCCCTCGCCGAAGTTCGCCACGAGTCTACCAGCGCCCCCGCTACGATGAGGAACGCACCCGCTTCCCGCTCCCACGGAGGACCCCCATGGACTACGGCTTCTGGTCTCACGCCCTGCTCTGGCTGATCGGCGCGATGGCCCTGGTCGGCACCGTCGGCACCGTCCTCGCGTTCTGGAGCCTCGGCCGCTCGGGCTACCGCAAGGACTGAGCCCTACCCGCGCTCCGCCACGGCGGCCTCGCCGATGGCGGCGTCGGATTCGCCGACGATGCGCGACATCGCCTCGAACGCCGCCTCGGCGTCCCCGCCGGCCACGGCGAAGGCCACATCGCGGTGCCAGCGCACCGCCTCGGGGTTCGCCGCCTGCGGCATGAGGGCGTGGCGGGTGCGACCTTCGAGCACCGACTGCACCACGTCCCCCAGCATCCCCAGCATCGGATTGCCCGACGCGCGCAGCAGCGTGCGATGGAAGCGCACGTCCGCCGCCAGGTAGTCCGCGTCATCGGCGCGCTGCTCGTTGCGCGCCATGGCGAGCGCGGCCGCCACGAGCGCCTCGCGCTGCGCATCCGTGGCGTTGCCGGCGGCCAGGCGCGCGGCGAGCGGCTCGATGGCACCCCGCAGTTCGCCGAGCTCGTGCAGCTGCCGGTCGCGGTCGGGACCGTCCAGGCGCCACGCGATCACCTCGGGCGCGTAGACGTTCCAGTGCTCGACGGGAAGCACCTCGATCCCGGCCTTGCGGCGCACGCTCACCAGGCCGAGTGACTCGAGAACGCGCACCGCCTCGCGCGCGGCCGATCGCGACGCCCCCGAGGCCTCGGCGAGGTCCGCGGTGAGCAGCCGCGACCCGGCGGGATGCTCGCCGTGCACGATCGCCGCACCGACGCGTTCGACGAGCGCGTCATGCACGGGGCTGCCGTGGGTGGTCTCCGACATGGTCCGATCATGCCGCACGACTGGCTTTTCATCCGACATTCCGAGCGATCGAGTTTTTTATGTCGGACTTATTGACACCGTCATCGCGATTTGTCAGACTACTTCCGACCAGCGGGTCAAGGAACCGCCCCGTATCGACCAAGGACGCTCATGGACCTCATCGGACTCTTCGCCGGGACCGCGGCCGCCGCGGACGCGGCACCGGTCGCGCCGCCCTGGCAGCTGCTCACCGCCGCCGTCGTCGGCATCGCGATCATCGTCGTGCTCATCACGTGGCTGAAGGTGCACCCCTTCCTGGCCCTCATGATCGGCGCACTCGCCACCGGCGTCGTCGCCGGGTTCGACGCCGCGCAGACGATCCTCAGCTTCACCACCGGCTTCGGCACCACGATGGGCGGCGTCGGCATCCTGATCGCCCTCGGTGCGATCTACGGCAAGCTGCTCGCCGACTCCGGCGGCGCCGACCGCATCGTCGACACCCTCGTCGCCCGGGCGACCCCCCGCAGCCTGCCGTGGATCATGGGCCTCATCGGCGCCATCATCGGCCTGCCGATGTTCTTCGAGGTCGGCCTCGTGCTGCTCGTGCCGGTCATCATCCTCGTCGCCCGGCGCTCCGGACTGCCGCTCATGAAGATCGCGATCCCGACGCTCGCGGGTCTCTCGGCGATGCACGGCCTGGTGCCGCCGCACCCCGGCCCGCTCGCCGCGATCGACATCCTCGGCGCGAACCTCGGCGTCACCCTCGCGATCGGCGTGCTCGTCGCGATCCCCGCCGTGATCATCTCCGGCCCGCTGTTCGCGAACCTCGCCGCCCGCTGGGTGCGCGTCCCGGTCCCCGACCTCTTCGTCACAGCCGAGGACGAGGGCGAGCAGCAGACGCGCCGCCCGTCGTTCGGCGCCACGCTCGCCAGCATCCTGCTGCCCGTCGTGCTCATGCTGGCGCGTGCCATCGCCGACATCGTCGCGCCCGGTTCCACGTCGCCGGTCAAGATGGCCGTCGACTTCCTCGGCACACCGGTGATCGCACTGCTGATCGCCGTCGTCGTCGGGTTCTTCGTGCTCGGTCGCGGTGCCGGATTCGACCGCACCCGGATCACGCAGTCCGTGGGCTCGTCGCTCGGCCCGATCGCCGGCATCCTCCTCATCGTCGGCGCCGGCGGCGGGTTCAAGCAGGTGCTCGTCGACACCGGCATCGGCGACGTGATCGCCGACCTGATCGCGGGGTCGGGTCTGTCGATCCTGTTCCTGGCCTGGCTGGTCGCCGCGGTGATCCGCATCGCCACGGGGTCGGCGACCGTCGCGACCATCACGGCCGCCGGAATCCTGCAGCCCCTCACCGAAGGCCTCGACCCGACGATGACGGCGCTGCTCGTGCTCGCCATCGGATCGGGCTCGGTGTTCCTGTCGCACGTGAACGACGCCGGCTTCTGGCTCATCAAGGAGTACTTCGGACTGAGCATCGCGCAGACGCTCAAGTCCTGGACGGTGCTGGAGTGCCTCATCTCGGTCGTCGGCCTCGGCGGCGTGCTGCTCGTGAGCGTGTTCGTATGAGCGCGCAGACGGACGAGCGGATGCCGGCGGCCGGCCGGCCTCCCGTGCTCGTGTTCATGGGGGTGTCCGGCACCGGCAAGTCCACGGTCGGCGCCATGCTGGCCGGCCGGCTCGGCTGGCCCTTCCAGGAGGGCGACGACCTGCATCCCGCCGCGAACGTGGAGAAGATGCGCCGCGGCCACGCGCTCACCGACGAGGACCGGCTCCCCTGGCTCGGGGTGGTGGGGTCGTGGATCGACGAGCGCATCGCCGCCGGCGAGCCGGGCATCATCACGTGCTCTGCGCTCAAGCGCGCGTACCGCGACATCCTCCGCCGCGACGAGGTGGTGTTCGTGCACTTCGCGGGCACGAAGGAGCTCGTCTTCCAGCGCCTGATGCAGCGCCAGGGGCATTTCATGCCGCCGGCGCTGCTGGACTCGCAGTTCGCCGCGCTGGAGGCGCCGGACCCCGACGAGCACGCGATCGTCGTCGACATCGCTCTGACGCCCGCCGACCAGGCCGCGCTCGTCGCGGCGGCGATCGGCCGGGACTGACCCCGCGGGGCTAGGCTCGTCCCGACAGCTGCGAGCCGTGGCATCCCGATCCCCTCTCACACCGGACCGGCGTCCGGCGTGAGCACACGGCCCTTCCCGCGTAACACGCGCAGGCCAGACTCTAGGCTGAAGTAGCAACGAAGACAGGAGCTCGAGTGTCCGAGAACGCAGCGAACATCGGCGTGGTGGGTCTTGCGGTGATGGGGTCGAACCTCGCCCGCAACCTCGCTTCGCGCGAGGGCAACACGGTCGCGGTGTACAACCGCAGCCGCGCCAAGACCGACGAACTGATCGCCGAGCACCCGGAGGCGGGTTTCGTCCCCGCCTTCTCGTACGAGGAGTTCGCCGCGTCGCTGCAGAAGCCGCGCACCGCGATCATCATGGTCAAGGCCGGCGGCCCGACCGACGCGGTCATCGACTCGCTGCTCGAGGTCTTCGAGCCCGGCGACATCATCGTCGACGGCGGCAACGCGCTGTTCACCGACACGATCCGCCGCGAGAAGGCCGTCCGCGAGACCGGCGTCAACTTCGTGGGCATGGGAGTCTCGGGCGGCGAGGAGGGCGCGCTGCTCGGCCCGTCGCTCATGCCCGGCGGCTCGGACGAGTCGTGGATCACCCTCGGCCCGATCCTGCGCTCGATCGCCGCCGTCGCCGAGGGCGAGCCGTGCGTCACGCACGTCGGCCACGACGGCGCCGGCCACTTCGTCAAGATGGTGCACAACGGCATCGAGTACGCCGACATGCAGCTCATCGCCGAGGCCTACGACCTCATCCGCCGCGGCACGGGCAAGTCGCCTGCCGAGATCGCCGAGGTCTTCGCCGAGTGGAACCGCGGCGAGCTGGAGTCCTACCTCATCGAGATCACCGCCGAAGTGCTGCGCCAGGTCGACGCCGAGACCGGCAAGCCGCTCGTCGATGTGATCCTCGACCAGGCCGGCGCCAAGGGCACCGGTGCCTGGACCGTGCAGACCGCGCTGTCGCTGGGCACGCCCGTGTCGGGCATCGCCGAGGCGACCTTCGCCCGCTCGCTGTCGAGCCACCCCGAGCAGCGCGAGATCTCGCGCGACCTCCCGGGCCCGAACGAGGGATTCACCGCCGACGACGCGGACGCGTTCATCGAGCAGGTGCGCCTCGCCCTCTACGCGTCGAAGATCGTCGCCTACTCGCAGGGCTTCGACGAGATCCGCGCCGGCGCCGCAGAGTACGGCTGGAACATCGACCTCGGCAAGATCGCGGCGATCTGGCGCGGCGGCTGCATCATCCGCGCCCGCTTCCTCAACCGCATCACCGACGCGTACGTCCAGACGCCCGACCTGCCGGTGCTGCTCACGGCGCCGTTCTTCGTGGACGTGTTCACCCGAGCGCAGGACGCCTGGCGCGAGGTCGTCGCGACGTCGGCGAAGGTGGGCATCCCCGCCCCCGCGTTCTCGTCATCGCTCGCGTACTACGACGGCCTGCGCGCCGAGCGTCTGCCGGCGGCCCTGATCCAGGGCCAGCGCGACTTCTTCGGTGCGCACACCTACAAGCGCATCGACAAGCCGGGCACCTTCCACACGCTGTGGTCGGGCGACCGCACTGAGGTCGAGGCCGAGGACACGCACTGACACTGCTGCTCGCAGACGCCTGAGGGCGGGTTCCCACCGGGAGCCCGCCCTCAGGCGTTGTACCGCCGGATCAGGGCTGCACGTTGTGGTTGCGGCAGAAGATGTTGGCGGGGTCCCACTGCCGCTTCACAGCCGCCAGACGCGCCATCGTGGCGGGCGGGTACATGCGCGCCGCGACACTCGGGTCGGCGGAGGCGATGAAATTGCCGTACACACCGGCGCCCTTCGCCTCGATCGCGTCCCACGCGGCGACAGCGCGCTCGCGCGCGTCGGCGTCGAGCATGCCGGGCACGTCGAACGCCCCGGCCATCGCGAACCACGTCGCATCGCGCGCGGGGAACGGCGTGGCGTCCTGCGCGACATCGCCGAAGGCGCCGCCGAGCGAGCGCAGCAGCACGACCGACGCGGGGTTCTGCGCGCGGAAGTCCACGAGCTGCGCGATCGTGTCGTCGTCGAGCACCGTCAGCAGCGTGTTGCCGCCAACGAAGCCCGGCATCGGATGCTCGGGGTCGAACGCCGGCGCCTCCATCAGCACATCCGGATAGTCCTGCACGCCGAATTCTCGTTCGCTCACGCCCGGCGCGCTCGCGAGCGCGGAGAGCGCCGCGCGCGCGGCCGCCTCGTCGGTGCCCGCCCACACGGCGGTGAGCGCGGCGCCCGCAGGGGCGCTCGGGTCCATCGGCGGCACATCCATGTAGGTCACCGTGAGCTCGCGTGGGGCGTCGGCGAGCAGGTCGCGCATCACGCTCAGCGTCGCCGCGACGTCGCCGCCCAGACCGAAGACGCCCACCACGACGCCGTCGAGAGGATGCGCCTCGAAGTCGAAGCGCGTCACGACGCCGAAGTTGCCGCCGCCGCCGCGCAGCGCCCACATCAGCTCGGGGTGCGTCGCATCGGAGACCTCGACGACTTCGCCGTTCGCGGTGACGAGCTCCGCACCGACGAGCTGGTCGGACGCGAGACCCCACGCCCGCACCATCCAGCCGATGCCGCCGCCGAGCGTGAGGCCGCCGACGCCGACCGAGGCGGTGTCGCCCGAGCTCAGCCCGAGCCCGCGCTCGGCGAGCGCGTGCGCGACGGCGCCCCATTGCGCGCCGCCGCCCACGCGGACGCGCGTGCCATCGACGACGATGTCGTCGAGGGCCGAGATGTCGAGGGTGAGGCCGCCGGGGACCCCGCCCCACGCGCTGTGGCCGCCGCCGCGGATCATGACCTCGAGGCGCTCGGCGGCGGCGTAGCGCAGGGCGCCGCGCACGTCGTCGACCGACGCGGCGCGGATGATGGCAGCGGGCTCCCCGATGCCGGAGTGGAATCTGCGGGCGGACTCCCAGTCGGAGTCGCCCGGACGGATGACGGCAGTGCCGACGTTGGATTCGTCGATGCTCATGGGGGCCACAGTAGGACCCGGCGCCGACATCGCTCCAGCCTGTTCGCTGACCGCGAGGCGAGGAATACTGCCGTGTCGCGGTGTCGGCCGCGACGGCTAGGCTCGCCAGCGTGACGAGCATCCTCTACATCGGCGGGACCGGAACCATCAGCGCGGCCTGTGTGCGCCGCTCCGTCGCCCTCGGGCACGAGGTCACGGTCCTCAACCGCGGCAGCGCCCGGCGCGCCCTCCCGCCGGAGGTGCGGGTCGTTCAGGCCGACATCCGCGACGCCGGCGCCGTCCGGGCCGCGCTCGGCGACGAGCGCTTCGACGTGGTGGCCGAGTTCCTGGCGTTCACGCCCGAGCACATCGCCACCGATCTCGACATCTTCGAGGGCCGCACCGGGCAGTACGTGTTCATCAGTTCGGCCTCCGCGTACGAGAAGCCGCCGCGCCGCCTGCCGGTGACCGAGTCCACGCCGCTGCGCAACCCGTACTGGCAGTACTCGCGCGACAAGATCGCGTGCGAGGACGTGCTCGTCGGGGCGCACCGCGAACGCGGACTGCCCGTCACGATCATCCGCCCCTCGCACACGTACGACGAGCAGGGGCTGCCGACGCTCGGGCATTGGACGGACATCGCGCGCATGCGCGCGGGCCGCCCCGTGATCGTGCACGGCGACGGCACGAGCCTGTGGACGATCACGCACAGCGACGACTTCGCGGTCGCCTTCACGGGTCTGCTCGGCAACCCCGCGGCGATCGGCGAGGCCTTCACGATCACCGGCACCCACGCGCCCACCTGGAACCAGATCTACGGGTGGCTGGCGCAGGCGGCGGGCGTGGCATCCCCCGATCTCGTCCACGTCGCCTCCGACACCATCGCGGCGTTCGAACCCGAGCTCGGGCCGACGCTCATCGGCGACAAGGCGCACTCGATGGTGTTCGACGTGTCGAAGGTGCAGAAGCTGGTACCCGAGTTCCGCACCACGATCACGTTCGACGAGGGCGCGCGACGCATCCTCGCGTACCACGACGCACATCCCGAGGCGCAGCGGATCGACGAAGGCCGCGATGCGCTCTTCGATCGCATCGCGGCCTTCGTCCGCTCGGCCGGCTGAACCTGGCCCGAGCCTCAGCGCGTGATGTCGCGCACCGTTCCCTTGTCGAGCCGCAGCCGGCGACGGGCCCGGCGTGCAACGGCCGAGTCGTGCGTCACGACGATGAGCGTGAGGCCTTCGTCGTTGAGCTTCTGCAGCACCGCGAGGATCTCGTCGCGCATGCTCTCATCGAGGTTGCCGGTGGGCTCGTCGGCCAGCAGCACGCGCGGACGCTTGACGATCGCCCGGGCGATCGCGACGCGCTGCTGCTGACCGCCGGACAGCTCGCCGGGGCGGTGGTCGCCGCGCTCGGCGAGCCCGACGTGGGCGAGCGCCTCGGTGACGCGCGCCGTGCGCTCCTGCTTCGACAGCCCGAGCGGTTCGAGCGCCATGTCGACGTTCTCGTGCGCCGTGAGCGTGGGGATCAGGTTGAACCCCTGGAAGACGAAGCCGATCTCATGCGCACGGATCCGGCCGAGCCGGCGGTTGTTCGCCGTCGCGATGTCGAGGTCGCCCAGGTGCACGGCCCCGGTGGTTGGCCGGTCGAGGGCGCCCAGCAGCTGCAGCAGCGTCGACTTGCCGCCGCCGGTCGGCCCCTGGATGGTGACGAAGTCGCCCGCCTCGATCTCGAGGTCCACCCCGGCGAGCGCCTTCACGACGCGCCCCTTCTGCGTGTACGTGCGGGTGACGCCTTCGAGGCGGTAGATCGCCTCGGGGGCCGCGTCCGGAGCCGCAGCGGGCTCGGCGTCGATCATGGTCATGACGTTCTCTCCTGATTCGGATGCGGAGGGGGTGGATGCCGCGTCGCGGCGGGTCGTGTCGGTCATGGCTCAGCCGACCGATCGGAGCGCTTCGGCCGGGCTCAGGCGTGCGGCACGCCAGCCGCCGAACGCGCCGGCGACGAGTCCGCCGAGCACCGCGATGCCCACGGCGGCGACGACCACCCAGATCGTGACCGGGGCGTTCAGCACGATGTCGGTCGTCGTCTGGACGGTGCCCATGAACCCGCCTCCCCCGCCGGGCCCGCCCATCTGCGGACCGCCGTCACCGCCGCCGAAGTTCTGGCCGCTCGGAGCCGCCGAGATCGTCGGCGAGATGAGGTTGATCGTGAGGATGCCGGCGAAGCCGATCACGAGGCCCAAGACTCCGCCGATGAGTCCCTGCACCACCGACTCGCCCGCCACCTGGCCGACGACGCGGCCGTTGGACCAGCCGATGGCCTTGAGGGTGCCGAACTCGCGGGTGCGCCGCGAGACGCCCGAGATGGTGAAGAGGACCGCCAGCGCGAGCGCGACGGCCAACACGATGAGCGAGAGCCACGTGCCGAGGTTCGTGATGAGCGACGTGGCGCTGGAGAGCGAGCCCGAGACCGTCGAGGCGAGGTCGGACTGCGAGCTGACCGTCGCATCGGGCAGCTCGGCCTCAAGGGCCGTCTGCACCGACGAGATCGCGTCGGCGGACTCGGCCTGCACGTAGACGGTCGAGACGACGTCGCCGGCGCCCGAGAGCTCCTGGGCGACGTCGAGCGGGATGTACACGTTGGAGGCGGTGTCGGCCTCGTCCGAGGTCGAGCCGACGATGCCGACGATCTCGAAGTCCTGTCCGCCGACGTTCAGGGTGCCGCCGACGGCGAGCTCTGCCGTGGTGGCGTATGTGGCGTCGACGACGGCGACGTACGAGCCCTCGTCCGAGGATTCGAGACCACGGCCGTCGGTGACCTCGACCGCGGACAGGGGGCCCACCGCGTCGGCCGACGGGTCGATGCCGAGCACCGAGAACGAGTCGACGCCGAACGAGCCGCCGCCGAAGCCGCCGCCCCCGTCACTGTTCTGCTGCTGCGTCGGCGGCTGCGGCTGCGTGCCGCTCGATCCGTCGGCGGAGTCGTCGGGGCGCTGCGGCAGTTCGCCCGAGAACGTCATGTTGTTGAGGCTCAGGGCCGCGGATGCCGCCGCCACGCCGTCGACGCCGGTCACGGTGTCGAGAACCGAGGCGGCGAGGGTCGAGCGCATCGGCTCGGTCACGAGGCGGGACTGGCTGAGCTCGGTCGTGCCGTCGTCGGTGGTCTGGCCCCCGTCCTGGCCGAAGTCGAAGCGTGCGCCGCCCTGCCCGGGTTCGGCCTGCGCTCCGGAGACGGTGAGGTCGGTGCCGACGCCGTACACGGATTCGAGGGCCTTCGCCTGGGCGGCGCTGACCCCTGCGGCGAGGGAGTTCACGATCATCACGAGAGCGATCGCGATCGCGAGGCCGGCGGCCACGATGATCGTCTGCTTCTTGCGGCCGGCAAGCTCCCGCCGCAGGTAGGTCATATACATTGCTGGTTTCCGCTCTCCTCCCGGCGGGCACGATGCCGGCCGTCGTGAGGACGCTACGGACAGGGCTCATGGGTGCCGCCAGCGTGGGCTATGAGGAGCTTATGAACGACGGCATCCACTCCGCCGGGCCGGTCCCCCGCACCGTACGCATTCACAGCCGGCGCATAGCGCGCTCCATAGCAACCGCATAGGAACACGTTCACAATGGACGCATGACCAACCCCGCCACCGCTCTCCTGCGTCCCGACGGCTCGAACCTCCGCGTGCTCGTGGTGGACGACGAGCAGATGCTCACCGACCTGCTGTCGATGGCGCTGCGCATGGAGGGGTGGGACGTGCGCACCGCCGGCTCCGGCTTCGAGGCGCTGCAGACCGCACGCGACTTCGAGCCCGACGCGATGGTGCTCGACATCATGATGCCCGACCTGGACGGCATGGCCGTGCTGCAGCGGCTGCGTCAGTCGGGCGATGACGTGCCGGTGCTGTTCCTCACGGCGAAGGACGCCGTCGGCGACCGCGTCGCCGGCCTCACCGCGGGCGGCGACGACTACGTGACGAAGCCGTTCAGCCTCGAAGAGGTCGTGGCGCGGCTGCGCGGGCTCATGCGCCGCGCCGGCACGGCGCACGCCGCGGGGGCGGAGCCGATCCTGCGCGTCGCCGACCTCAGCCTTAACGAGGACAGTCACGAGGTGGAGCGGGCGGGGACCGAGATCGAGCTGACCGCGACGGAGTTCGAGCTGCTGCGCTACCTCATGCGCAACCAGCGCCGCGTCGTGTCGAAGGCGCAGATCCTCGACCGCGTGTGGAACTACGACTTCGGCGGCCGCTCCAGCGTCGTCGAGCTGTACATCTCGTACCTGCGCAAGAAGATCGACGCCGGCCACGAACCCCTCATCCACACCGTGCGCGGCGTCGGGTACATGATCAAGGCGCCGCAGTGACGACAGAGACCGACGCAGCGATCGACACCCCCGTCGAGGCGCAGATCGGCACGAAGGCCGCGAAGAAGGCCCGCGTGCGGCGCCCCTGGACGCTGCAGCGCAAGCTCATCGCGACTGTCGTGTCGATCACGTCGTTCATCCTCGTGCTCGTCGCCGTCGCGACCAGCGCGATCCTCGCGCAGGTGCTGGAGAGCCAGCTCAACGAGAACGTCGAGTCGGCCGCGCACCGCGCCGCCGTGATGCTCAGCTCACCGGCCCTCAGCGGAAAGACCGCCGAGCAGGTGCTCACCGAGCAGCCGCAACTGCCGGGCTACTTCCTCGCCCTGGACGTGCCGCCCGACGACCCGAACGCGGCCGTCATGACGGCCGACGGCGTCGTCGCCCTCACCGACGCGCAGATGCAGCAGATCCGCAGCAGCCTGCGCGACCAGCGCGGGCAGCTCGTCGTCACGATCGACGACCTCGGCTCGTACCGCGTCGAGGCGCTGACCTCGGGCGGGGCGGTGGTCGCACTTGTCGGCCTGTCGCGCGACGACGTCACCGCGACGATGACGCGCATGCTGACCACGATCGCGCTGCTCACCGTCGGCGGCCTGATCCTCCTGGCCGTCGCCACCGCGTGGATCATCCGCGCGGGCCTCGCGCCGCTGCGCGCCGTGGCAGACACCGCCGACCGGGTGTCGAACCTCAAGCTCGATCAGGGCGACGTGTCGATCACCGAGCGCGTCCCGGACCCCCAGGCCGACCCCCGCACCGAGGTCGGCCGCGTGGGATCGGCCTTGAACAGCCTTCTCGACCACGTCGACGAGTCGCTCGCCGCGCGCCAGCGCAATGAGGAGCGCATGCGCGCCTTCGTCGCCGACGCGAGCCACGAGCTGCGCACGCCGCTCGCCTCGATCCGCGGGTACTCGGAGCTGTCGCTGAAGGCGCTCGGCCGCGACCACGCCGCCGCGACGATCGACACGACCGAGTCGTCGCTGGAGCGCATCCAGGCCCAGTCGCTGCGCATGACCTCGCTCGTCGAGGACCTGCTGCTGCTCGCGCGGCTCGACGAGGGCCAGGAGCTCGTCTACGGCAGCGTCGACCTCACGCGCCTGGCGATCGACGCGCTCGGCGACATCCGCACCACCGGTCCGGAGCACGAGTGGGTGCTCGACGTCGGCGAAGAGCCGGTGACGATCGCCGGCGACGCCGGACGCCTGCAGCAGGTCATCACGAACCTGCTCGCCAACGCCCGCACGCACACGCCCGCCGGCACTGTCGTGACCGTGCGCGTCGCGCGCGACGGCGCGGACGCGGTGCTCACCGTCCACGACGACGGCCCCGGCGTCGACCCCGCGCTCCAGGGCGAGCTGTTCGAGCGCTTCTCGCGTGGCGACCGCTCTCGCGCCCGCCAGACCGGCGGTACGGGTCTCGGGCTCTCGATCGCCCGGGCCATCGTCGACGCGCACGGCGGCAGCATCCGCGTCGACAGCGTTCCCGGCGACACCACCTTCGAGGTGCGCCTGCCGGCGCGACCGGCCGACACGGCCTGACCGGCCAATCCGATCTGACCCGCCGATCCGATCTGACCGGCCGAGCCCGACTCAGTACCCGCTGAAGGCGTCCGTCGTGATCGAGCGGGCGCGCTCCAGCGCGGGTGCGAGGTCGGCGATCAGCGCTGCGGGACCTGAGATGTACGCGTGGCGCGAGCCGAGGTCGGGCACGACGCGCATGAGGCCGTCGGCATCGAGCCTCACGCCCTGCGCCCACTCCCAGTGCGCCGGGAGGTCGGCGGGCCGGTCGCGGGTGAACACCACGACGCGGGCGCCCGAGGCGGCGATGTCGTCGCGGTAGGCGAGCTCGGCGGAGTCGGACGCGACGTAGACGAGCACGATGTCTCGCTCGCCTGCCACCGCCGTCGCCTGACGCAGCTGCGACACGAACGGGGTCACACCGATCCCGGCCGCGACCATGAGGATCGGCGCCGCGTCGCGCTTGGGCAGCAGGAAGTCGCCCCACACGCCGGTGATGGCCAGCGCGTCCCCGGACTTCACCTGCGCGAGCGCCTGCTTGTACGAGCTCAGCGTCTGGGCGGTCTTGCCCTCTTTGAACGCGACCTTCAGGTACGGGAGGTCGGCGGGCGCCGACGCGATGCTGAACTCGCGGCGCGTGCCGCGGGCGTCGGGGTGGCGGTGCGGCACCTCGAGCTCGAGGTACTGGCCTGGTAGGAACGCCAGCCGGTCGTGCACGCGGAACGTGAGCTCCTGCACTGTCGGCGTCGGCTCGGCACGCGAGACGAGTGTCAGTCGCACCGCCGTGCGCACCGCGAACGCGAAGGCGACCAGGTTGCCCACCAGCAGCGCGCGCTCCTGGCCGAGCGTGATGTCGCCGATCGCGATCGGCCACCCGCACAGCACGCCGACGACGGCGGCGACGGTGAACTGCTGCCAGCGGCGCGGCGGCAGCGTCAGCGGCTCGGACAGCATGAACGCGCCGAGGAAGAGGAACGGCGAGGACCACAGCACGGGCCACAGGATGTCGAGGGTGCCGATCTCGACCGCTGCGGCCTGGTACATCGCGGCCGTGCGGATCACCGCGACCGCCACCGCGATCACGAGGAACACCGAGATCACCCGCACCTTCTCGGTGCGCACCAGCACGGCAAGGCCCAGCAGTATCACGGGGGCGGCGAGCGCGGGCGTGCCCACCCACCACGAGGACGAGCCCAGGTCCGGCCACGCGAGGCTCAGCAGGGTCAGCACGGTGGCGCCCACGGCGGCCGGGTTGAAGATGTGGCGGCCGCGCCACGCGAGGAGGTACTTCGACAGCGAGGCCACTGCGGCAGCGATCACGATGCCGACCAGGCCCATGAGCTCGAGCGTGGGTCGCAGCACGAACAGCAGGATGTGCGCCGTGATGAGCGAGGACTCGAGGCGCCACGGGAGGTTCAGGACGCGCTGGGCTGCGGCATCCACCCCCACGCACACCGCCGACAGCACCGCGAGGGTCACCAGCAGCTGCCACGGGTCGGGGCCGACCAGGCCGAAGAACGAGAGCAGGAACGCCACGACGGCCAGCGCCGCCAGCGCGAAGTACACCAGCCGGTACATCGACAGCTTGCCGAGCACCGCGTAGACGCGGTTCCAGAGTGCGGTCAGGTTGCCCATCGCGTCACACCGGCTGCAGGGGCTCGTGGCGGCCGGCAGGCGGGATGACGCGGATGCCGTCGCCCGGCCGCACCGTTCCCCCGGTGAGGACGACCGACATGACGCCCGCGAGGCGCACCGTGGCGCCCGTGTCGTCGACGAAGACCAGTTCTTTCATGAGTCCTTCCGAGACGCCGTTGATCTGGGCGCAGGGGTTGCGCAGGCCTGTGATCTCGATGACCGCCTCGTCGCCCAGCTCCAGGCGCGTCCCCGTCGGGAGGCCGAGCAGGTCGATGCCGGCGGTCGTGATGTTCTCGCCCAGCGCCCCGGGCGCCACGTCGTGGCCGCGCTCGGCCATCGCGTCGAACAGCTCGGCGTGGATCAGGTGGACCTGCCGGAGGTTGGGCGCCTCGGGCTCGCGCTTCATGCGCGACAGGTGCTGCACGGTGATGCCGGCGTGGGCATCGCCCTCGACGCCGAGCCCGGCGATCAGGGCGATGCTCTCGCGCGCCGGTTTGCTGAAGCGATGCGCGTCGTCACGGGAGACCGCGACGACGTGTCCGGATGAGGGCTCGGTCACTATTCCAGGCTATTCGGTCGCGGAGCCGGGGCGGTCCGGGTGCCGCCGTCTGTCAACGGAACAGCTCGGCACGGCAGCCGGGCGACCACTCGACGCCGCCGTCCGTCGTCATGCGCACCCATTCGACGCCCCACGCGCGCGCGAGACGCGGTCCGCCGTCGAAGAACAGCGCCGTGGCCACCGCGTCCGCCGTCATCGCGTCGGCCGCGACGGCCCAGGTCGCGGCGACGGTCCTCACCGGCTGCCCGGTGCGCGCGTCGAGCACGTGGTGCAGCGTGCCGCCCGTCGCCGAGGGCCAGGAGCGCCGGTTGATCGCCGAAGCGCAGAGTGCGGCATCCGTCACCTCCCACACGCCGATCGCACGGCGCGGGTCGAACGGATGCTCCAGCCCGACGCGCTCGGGGCGCCCCCGCACCGCGAGATCGCCGCCCGCGTCGACGACCACATCGCCGGCCGCCGCACGCCGGACCACGTCGAGCACGAGGTCGACCAGCCGCCCCTTGCCGAGCGCCCCGACGTCGATGACCGCCGGCTCGGCCAGCGCGAGGGAGCCGCCGCGCCAGGTGAGCACATCGCGCCAGGCGGCGGGGGCGGCGAGTGGTCCGCGGTCGTGCAGCGTGTACGCCGCGTCGTAGCCGAGGGCGTCGAGGGATGCCCCGACCAGCGGATTCACGGCCCCACCGGTGGCCTCGCCCAGCGCCGCGAAGGCGTCGAGCATCGGCCCGGCGTCCGCCGGCGCGGGAACGGCGCCGCCGGTGCGGGCCAGGGCGCTCACGACGGAGTCGGGGCGGAAGCGGGACCATTCCTGGTCGAAGCCGTCGATGACGGCGCGCACCGTGTGGCGGGCGGCCTCATCGAGCGGCTCGGCGGTGGTGATCTCCCACGTCGTGCCGATGGCCTCGAAGCGCCACGGCGCCGGCGCGGCGCCCACGGCTACTTCGCCGCCTCGGACTTGATCGTCTCGAGGGCCTCGTTGAAGCCGCCGCTGGTCAGCGACGAACCGGCGACACGGCTGACCTGCAGGTCGTCGATGTCCTGACCGACCACCACCGACGCGATGCCGCCGATGAACTTGCTCTGGTACTCCTCGGACTCCCGCTTCTGCGGGTTGCCGGTGACCTCGACATCGGTGACGACGTCGTCCTCCAGCGTCACCGTCACGGTGATCGTCTCGACAGATTCCGGCGTCGCGTACGTGCCGTCGGCGGAGTAGGTGCCGTCGGCGTACGAGCCGGTCGAGTCCGAAGACCCGGTGTCGGTCGACGTGTCATCCGACGTGTCCTCTGTCGACGTGTCGGTGGACGACGTCGACCCCGTCGAGGGCTCTTCGGCCTCGGACGCGCTCGGCGCGCAGCCGGCGAGCAGGGCGACGCCGGCCGCCGCGGTGAACGCGGCGCCGGTGGCGATGAGGCGGCGGGGACGGACAGGGCGTGAAGCGAGTGCGGTGCGGATCATGATGGTCCTCCTGGCTCGTGGATCGCGGGGCGAGATGTATGCGCCCGCAAGCATCCTCGCAACCGGTCCTATGAGCCGCCTTTGAGCGCCCCCGTAGAAGCCGATGACCTACGGCGCACCGCCTTGAGCGCCTCGACCGCGAAGAAGATCGCGATCGACACCGCGATGGGGAGGATCCAGGATGCCGCCGGCAGCGGCCTCGAGTCGAACAGCAGGTTCATGAACGGCACGTACGTGTAGATCAGCTGCAGCACGACCAGCGCCAGCGCGGACCACCACACCACTCGGTTGCCGCGCAGCACGTCGAGGGTGAGGCTGGAGCGCGAGAGGAACCGGCAGTTGAACAGGTAGGCCAGCTGCCCGAAGGCGAGCATCAGGACAGCCTCGGTGCGGGCCGTCGCGACGTCCACTCCGGCGGCGGTGACCCCGTAGAACACGCCCATCGTCGCGCCGCCGATGAGCAGCGAGACGACGATCACGAAGCCGAGCTCGCTGCGGTCGACGATCGGGCCGCCGCTCGCGCGAGGCGGCCGGCGCATGATGCCCCGCTCGGCGGGCTCGTACGCGAGGGCGAGCGACAATGTCACCGCGGTGATCATGTTGACCCACAGCACCTGCACGCTCGTGACGGGCAGCGCGAGGCCGAACACCACGGCGATGAGGATCACGAGCGACTGGGCGCCGTTGGTCGGCAGCAGGAACACGATCGACTTGCGGAGGTTGTCGTAGATGCGACGCCCCTCGGCGATGGCGCTGCGGATCGTCGCGAAGTTGTCGTCGGCGAGGACGAACTCGGCAGCCTCCTTGGTCGCCTCGGTGCCCTTGATGCCCATCGCGATGCCGACGTCGGCGCGGGTGAGCGCGGGCGCGTCGTTGACGCCGTCGCCGGTCATCGCGACGACCTCGCCGTGGGACTGCAGCGCCCGCACGATGCGGATCTTGTGCTCGGGGCTGGTGCGCGCGTACACGTCCACGTCGCGCACGACCTCGCGCAGCTGCTCCTGACTCAGCGCTTCGAGCTCGGCGCCGGTGAGCACGGTGGCGCCGGGGCCTGCGAGGCCCATCTCGTTCGCGATCGCCAGGGCGGTGCCGGCGTGGTCGCCGGTGATCATCTTCACGCCGATGCCCGCGGCATGGCAGTCTGCGATCGCCTCGATCGCCTCGGGCCTCGGCGGGTCCACGATGCCCCACAGTCCCAGGAACTCCAGGTCGACGAGGTCGTCGAGGGCGAACTCGTCCGTGGTGGACCGCACCGGCTTGCGCGCGGCGGCGAGCACCCGGAGACCCTGCCCGCTGAGCTCGTCGAGCACCGCATCCCACCGCGCGAGGTCGAGCGGCTCTGACCCGTTCGTGCCGCGCTGGGTGAGCGATCGCTCGAGCAGCCGGTCGGGGGCGCCCTTGACGAGGATCGCGCGCGACACCTCCCCGTCGGCGCCGCCGGTCCTCGCGGCCTCGTTGAGCGTCGCCATGAGCTTGTGCGCCGAGTCGAACGGGATCACCGCGACGCGACGCCCGCCGGCCGAGCCGACCCCGCCCTTCATCGCGGCGACCTTGAGCGCCCCCTCGGTCGGCTCGCCCACGAGCGTCCAGGCGCCGTCGTCGGCCTGCACGATGTGCGCGTCGTTGCACAGGGTCGCGACCGACAGGATCGCGGACAGGTCGCCGGTCTCGCCCGCGGCCTCGGCGGCGCCCACCAGGCGGATCACGCCCTCCGGCGCGTACCCGAGTCCCGTGACGTCGTACTCGGCGATCGCGGTCACGATGCTGCGCACCGTCATCTCGTTCTTCGTCAGCGTCCCGGTCTTGTCGGAGCACACGGTGGTGACCGATCCGAGCGCCTCGACGGCGGGGAGCTTGCGCGTGATCGCGTTGCGGCGGGCCATCTGCTGCACGCCGATCGCGAGGGTGATGGTGACGAGCGCAGGCAGCCCCTCGGGGATCGCCGCGACCGCGAAGCCGATGGCCGCCGAGATCAGCTCGTCGTACGGCATCCCGTGCAGGAAGCGGCCGATCATCAGCATGACCGCGGCCATCCCGAGGATCACGACAGTGAGCACCCGCCCGAAGCTGTCGAGCTGGCGCGTGAGCGGCGTCGCGAGGGATCCCGCTTCGTCCGAGAGAGCCTGGATGCGGCCGATCTCGGTCGTGACGCCGGTCGCGGTGACGACGCCCTGACCCTGGCCGGCGCTCACGATCGTGCCCGAGAACGCCATCGAGCCGCGGTCGCCGACGCCCGCGTCGACGGACACCGCGTCGATCTCCTTCGACGACGGCACGGACTCGCCGGTGAGCGCGGCCTCGTCGATGCGCAGCCGCGACGCCTGCATCAGCCGCAGGTCCGCGGGCACCTTGTCTCCGGGCATGAGGCGCACCACGTCGCCCGGCACGAGGCCCGCGGCAGGCACAGTGACCCAGCTGCCGTCACGGCGCACCGTGGCATCGGCCGACAGCATCCCCCGGATCCCGGCGAGCGCCTTCTCGGCGCGACCCTCCTGGATGAACCCGATCACCGCGTTGATGATCGCGACCGCCATGATGACCCAGAAGTCGAGCCAGTCACCCATCAGCGCCTTGATGACCGCGGCCGCCAGCAGGATGTAGATCAGCGTGTCGTTGAAGTGCGCCAGGAAGCGCACGACGGCAGGCTTGCGCTCGGGCTCGGGCAGCTCGTTCGGGCCGGCGATCGCCAGCCGGTCCGCCGCCGCATCGGCGCTCAGCCCGCGCGGGCCGGTGCCGAGATGGGTCAGCACGGCGCCCGTGTCGAGCGCCCACGGCCGGGGCACGGTCAGGCGCGCCTCGGTCAGAGGCGCCCCTTCGGTCTGTGCGGAGTCCAGCGGCTGCGACATCGATGCTCCATCCGTGAGTCGCCCGCGTCCTCCGCCTCGCGTGGGGCCTAGGCGGCCCCGTCGAACATGCTGGTGACGGAGCCGTCCTCGAACACCTCGTGGATCGCGCGAGCGAGCAAGGGGGCGATAGGCAGAATCGTAAGCGTCGGGAAGCGCTTCTCGTCGGGGATCGGCACCGTGTCGGTGACGACGACCTCGTCGATGGCCGGGCTCTGCAGCCGCGTCGCGGCCGGATCGCTGAAGATGGCGTGGGTCGCCGCAACGATCACCTTGACCGCGCCGTTCGCCTTGAGCGCCTCGGCCGCCTTCACGATCGTGCCGCCGGTGTCGATCATGTCGTCGACGAGCAGGCAAACTCGGCCGTCGACGGCGCCGACGATCTCGTTGACCGTGACCTGGTTGGCGACGTTCGGGTCGCGGCGCTTGTGGATGATCGCCAGCGGTGCGCCCAGGCTGTCGGACCACTGGTCGGCCACGCGCACGCGGCCGGTGTCGGGCGACACGACGGTGAGGCGTTCGCGGTCCTCGGTGCTGAGGGTGTTCTCGAAGTACTCCAGCAGCACCGGCTTCGCGAACAGGTGGTCGACGGGGCCGTCGAAGAAGCCCTGGATCTGCGCTGCGTGCAGGTCCACGCTCATGACGCGGTCGGCGCCGGCGGTCTTGAAGAGGTCGGCGACGAGCCGCGCGCTGATCGGCTCGCGGCCGCGGCCCTTCTTGTCCTGGCGCGAGTACGGGAAGTACGGCGCGACGACGGTGATGCGCTTGGCCGACGCGCGCTTGGCGGCGTCGAGCATGATGAGGGTCTCCATCATCCACTCGTTGACCGGCGGTCCGAAGCTCTGGATGAGGAACAGGTCGCAGCCGCGGATCGAGACCTCGAAGCGGGTGAGGATCTCACCCGATGCGAACGTGCGGTACTCGGTGGGGACGAGCTCGGTGCTCAGCTGCTCGGCGACCTGCGCGGCGAGCTCGGGGTGGGAGCTGCCACGTGCGACGACGAGGCGCTTCTTCGTCTTCGCGACGAGGCCGGGGGCGATGTCATTCGCCCGGTCGAGCTCAACGGTCTTCTTCTTGCGCGCCATCGTCCGCCTTCTGTGCGCTGCGGGCCTGGGCCGCGACATCCGCCGCCCCGGTACCCGGTCTGTTCTTCTCGACCCACCCCTCGACGTTGCGCTGAGGGGCGACGCTGAGAGCCAGGGCGCCGGCGGGGACATCCTTGCGGATGACCGCCCCTGCCCCCGTCTTCGCGCCGTCTCCGATCCTAACGGGCGCCACGAAGACGTTGTGCGACCCGGAGTGCACCTCGTCGCCGATCTCGGTGCGGTGCTTGGTCAGGTCGTCGTAGTTCGCGGTGATCGCGCCGGCGCCGAGGTTGACCCCGCGGCCGATCGTGGTGTCGCCGATGTACGAGAGGTGCGGCACCTTGCTGCCCACGCCGATGGTCGAGTTCTTGATCTCGACGAAGGTGCCGATCTTGCCCTTCTCGGCGAGGTAGGTGCCCGGTCGCAGATACGCGAACGGGCCGACGGTGGCCTTCGCGCCGATCACCGCGAGCGTGGCGTCGGTGCGGGTGACAGTGGCGTCCTCGCCGACCTCGCAGTCCACCAGGCTCGTGTCGGGGCCGACGATCGCGCCGGTGGCGATCGTGGTCGCCCGCAGGATGTGGGTGTTCGGCAGCACCGTCACATCCGGCGCGAGCGTCGCGGTGACATCGATCCACGTGGTCGCGGGATCCAGGACCGTCACGCCCTCCAGCTGCCAGTGGCGCACCGTGCGGGCGTTCAGCAGCCGCCCGACCTCCGACAGCTGTGCGCGGTCGTTGACCCCGAAAGTGACGGCGACGTCGTCGACGATGGATGCCGCCACCCGGCCGCCCTCCTGCCGCACGAGCCCGGCGACGTCGGTGAGGTACTTCTCGGCCTGCGCGTTGTCGGTGCCGATCGCGGGCAGGTGGGTGCGGAGCGTCTCGGCGCGGAACACGTACATGCCCGCGTTGATCTCGCGCACGGCCCGCTCGGCCTCGTCGGCGTCCTTCTGCTCGACGATGCGCGCGACGTCGCCGCTCGCGTCGCGGATGATCCGGCCGTACCCGTGCGCGTCCTCGACGACGGCGGTCATGAGCGTCACAGCGGCGTCGGCGGCGCGGTGGGCGGCGACGAACGAGGTCAGGGTGTCGGCATCCACCAGCGGGGTGTCGCCCGACAGCACCAGCACATCGCCCTCGAACCCGGCGAGCTCGTCGAGAGCGACCTCGACCGCGCGTCCGGTGCCCGGGATCTCGTCCTGATCCACGACGAACGCCTCCGGTGCGATCTCGGCGACCGCCGCGGCCACCAGGTCGCGCTCGTGCCTCACGACGACGAGGGTGCGCTCGGGCGTGAGCACCGCGGCCGCGCTCAGCACGTGCCCCACGAGCGGCCGGCCGCCGATGCGGTGCAGCATCTTCGGCAGCGACGACTTCATGCGCGTGCCCTGCCCGGCGGCGAGGACGATGACGGCGAGCGAGGGATCGCGAGTCGTGTCTGTCATGCTCCGCCGCCAGGATTCGAACCTGAACCTCACAGCTCCAAAGGCTGTCGTGCTGCCGTTACACTACGGCGGAACGCGGCGCCGGAGGACCGGATGCCGCCCGTCAAGTCTGCCAGACCGCGCCTGCGCCCCTCCCCGCGATAATGGGGTCATGACGACACGGCCGACCGGCACGAAGTCCCCCGGCCCGCAGGGCGACGAGGTCGATCGCATCGTCGAAGCCTGGATCACCCAGCGCCCCGACCTCGACTTCTCCCCGCTCGGCGTGCTGTCGCGGGTCGATCGGCTCTCACGCCACCTCGACCGCGCGCGGCGCGACGCGTTCCGCCGCAGCGACCTCGAGCCGTGGGAGTGGGACGTCCTGTCGGCGCTGCGCCGCGCCGGCGAGCCGTTCCAGCTGAGCCCGAAGCAGCTGCTGCTGCAGACGCTCGTCTCCAGCGGAACGATGACCAACCGCATCGACCGGCTCGTCGGCCGCCGCCTGGTGCGCCGGGAGGCCGATCCCGCCGACGGCCGGAGCGTGCTCGTGACGCTCACCGACGAGGGCCGGATCCGGGTGGATGCCGCGATCACGCGTCTCGTCGACGCCGAGGCGATGCTTCTCGAGTCGCTCTCGCGCGCCGACCGCGACAGGCTCGCCGCCCTGCTGCGCAAGCTGAGCCTCGGCTTCGACGCTGCCGGCGCATAGTCCGTCCCGCGCGCGGGTCGCCGTGCGGCCCCGGCCGACCTCGGCCGGTCAGCGGCGAGCGTAGGCGGCCAGGAACACCCGCGCCCCCTCGCGCGCATGCGCACGCACCCTCGCCGGCGGTTCGATCCGCGTGCCGAACATCCCGCGGTCCATGTCGGCCCCCATGACGAGGAACGCGAAGTGCTCCGCCGCGAGCGTCGGCGACCTCACCTCGAGGAGCCCGCGCTCGGCGAGGCGCTCGAAGGCGCCCGCGAGAGCCCGCAGGACGGTGTCGGGCGCCCGCTCGCGGTATTGCGCGACGAGGTCGGGGAACCGGGCCAGTTCTCCGACGAGCAGGCGACGCAGCGGAAGCACCGGGCCGAGCACCACGGCTTCTGCGAGGCGCTCGGCCAGGCGCGGAAGCTCGAGCCGCACATCCTCGAGTTCTTCGATGGCTTCCGTCAGCAGACTCGCGAACTGCTCGGCGGTGGCGATTGACCTGCCGAGGGCGGCACGGAACAGCGCCTCTTTGTCGCCGTAGATGTTGTAGACGGTCCGCTTGGCGACGCCGGCCCGCTCGGCGACGATCTCGACGCTCACCCCGTCATAGCCGAACTCGTGGAACGCCTCGATCGCGGCATCCAGGATCAGTGCGCGCGAGCGCGCGATCCGCGGGTCTTCTTCTCGAGCCATCCGCCCCCCTCTTGCGGCGCAACGTCCAACACATCTACTCTACCCAACAGTGCACTAATGCACTCAGAAGTGCAGGAGTCTGATGATGTCGATAGAACCCGCCGGATTCGATCGAAGAGCCGCGGTCACCCGCAGCCTGTTGGGCTGGGGCGTCGTCGCCGGCCCGTTCTACATCGTGGTCGGCCTGACGCTCGCGCTCACGCGGCCAGGCTTCCGGCTGTCCGAGCATGCGCTGTCGCTTCTCATGCTGGGCGAGTGGGGATGGATGCAGCGGCTGAACCTGATCCTCACCGCACTCATGGTCCTCGCGGCGGCGTGGGGCTTCCTGCGCGCGATCCGCAGCGGGCGCGGACTCGCCATCGCCATGCTGGTCGGCGCGTACGGGATCTGCCTCATCCTGAGCGCGATCTTCCCACCCGACCCGGTGGCGGGCTTCCCGCCAGGATCGGCCGGCGGCACCGCTTCATTGAGCGGAATCCTCCACCTCGTCTTCGGCGCGCTGGGCTTCGCCGCCCTGGCGGCGGCCGCGTTCGCCTACGCAGGGTGGTGCCGCAGCGTAGGTGCACGCCCACGCGCCGTCGGGGCGACGGTCCTCGGCGTGATCGTCCTCGTCGGCTTCTTCGGCGGAGCCGCCTTCGCGACGATTCCCCTGGGCGTGCTCCTCCTGTGGATCTCCGTTCTCGCGGGCCTGCTCTGGCTCGCTCTCGCATCGAGCCACGTCTACGCCTGGTCGCCTCATCCCGTGCGCGCCCAGCAGGCACACTCGACGGCGTGAGGCTTCACCGGCGACTCAACGTGCGCGTGACTCGGCAAGGGCCGCCAGCGCCTCGGTGACCGAGCCCCACCCGTCGAAGAAGCCGAGCTGCTCGTGGCGATCCCGCGTCGCCGGGTCGGCGTGGCGCACGACCACGCGGTAGTCGGTGCCGTCGGGATGCTCGTCGAACACGATCTCGGCGGTCATCGCGACAGGCTCGGGCGATGCGGGATGCCAGGTGCTGTCGATCGCGTTCGAGAACACGATCCGGGCACCGTCGTCGACGACGAGGAACACCGCGTCGGTATGCGGCACGAACGCCGCCCCGTCGTCGCTCAGGCTGGTGACGAACGCGCCGCCGGGACGGACGTCCAGCTGCTCGATGCGCGCGACCGTCGGCGCGGGCACCCACCACTGCGCCAGCTGGGCGGGGTCGGTCCACGCCTGCCACACGACCTCGCGCGGAGCGCGGATCACCCGGTCGAGGGTGAGGTCGAGCCGGGGGTCGAGGTCGGTCATGACTGCTCCTTGGATTCGAGAATCTCAGCGGATCCGGCGACGAAGGCGGCGAGGCGGTCGGTGCGCTCGTCCCACACGCGACGCTGCTCGTCCAGCCAGCCGTCGACGAGCGAGAGCCGCTCACGGTCGAGCGTGCACATGCGCACACGGCCCGACTTGGCCGTGCGCACGAGCCCGGACGACTCCAGCATCCGCACGTGCTTGAGGAACGACGGCAGCGTGATCGCGAACGGGCGGGCCAGCTCGCTCACGCTGGCCGGCCCCTCGCCGAGGCGCCGGATCACGGCGCGCCGTGTCGGGTCGGCGAGCGCGACGAGGACGTCGTCGAGAGCTCCATGCTTAGCCATAGATGAAAGTATGCGCCACGGCCAACACTTAGCGCAAGGGCAAAGTGTAAGAAGTCGCCCCTCGCGTCACGCCGATGCTCCAGGATGAGACCGTGACCGAACCGCCCGCGGAGCTGCTCCCCGCCCTCCGCAGCCGCTTCAGCCCGGTGCTGTTCGACACCTCTGCCACGATCTCGTCCGCCCAGCTCGACGTACTGCTGGATGCCGCCCGCCGTGCCCCGTCGGCGGGCAACTCGCAGCCGTGGATGTTCGTCGCGGGCGTGCGCGGCGATGCCGTGCACGCCCGCATCCTGCCGCACCTGGCGCGGAGCTCGTCGGTGTGGGCGCCCACCGCGTCGCTGCTCATCGTCAACCTCGCGCACGTCGGCGTCGAAGGTGCACCGGAGTGGGAGTACTCGGAGTTCTCGCGCTACGACCTCGGACAGGCCGTCGCGTACATGAGCGTGCAGGGTCTGTCGATGGGTCTGCACGCCCACCAGTTCCGGGCCTTCGACCGTGCGGCCGTCGCCGCCGAGTTCGCGGTGCCGGCACACTGGGAGGTCACCTCGATGACCGCCTTCGGCGTCGCCGCCCACGCCCCGGGCGAGCTCACCTCTCCCGGCACGAGCCGCGACCGCGCCGCCCTCGACGAGATCACCTGGGCACGCGCGTAGCCATCAGCCGTCGAGCACCGTCTCCAGTTCGGCAAGCGAGCCGATGCGCACCGCGTCGACGTCGGGCGGCAGCGCCTGGTGGCCGCCCTCGAAGTGGACGAAGCGCGTGCCGAGCTCGACGGCGATCTCGTGGTCGTGGTTCGTGTCCCCGATGAGCAGCACGTCGCCGTCGTAACCGGTCGCGCGCAGCCACGTCGTGATGACGTCGCGCTTCGACGCCCGATGCGGGTCGGTGATGCTGAGGATCGCATCGAACTCGGGCGCGAGCCGGTGGGGTCGCAACTGCGCCTCCAGCAGCGGACCCTGCGTCGCCGAGGCGAGCACCTGCGAGACACCGCGCGACCGCAGCGCCTCGATCGTCTCTCGCGCGCCCGGGTGCAGCGGCACGTCCGACACGTCGGCTTCGAGCAGTCCGAGGTACCGGTCGACGGCCGCGCGGTACTCCCCCGGGCCTATGCCGGCATCGGCATAGAACCGCTCCAGCGGAAACCGGAACAGCGCACGATAGGCGCCGGTATCCACGATCCCGGGACGACCGAAGTCGGCCAGCATCCGGTTCATCACCCGCAGACACCGTGCGACGTCGTCGAGCAGCGTGCCGTTCCAGTCCCAGCACACCGCACGCACCGTCACGGTGGCGTCAGCCGATCTGCTCGGTGAGCTCGAACCAGCGCTCCTCGACCTGGTCGCGCTCCTTCTCCAGGTCGGCGATGCGCGACATCTCGGCCCCGAGACCGACGTAGTCGGACTGGTCGTGGTCGGCGAGCGCGGTGCGGGCGCCGGCGATCTGCGCCTCGAGCTTCTCCAGGCGCCGTTCGAGCGCGGAGACCTCCTTCTGCGCGGCCCGCAGCTCGGCTCCCGACAGCGAGGGAGACGTGGATGCCGGGGCCCCGGCATCCACGGAGCTCTCGGTCTTCTCGGCGAGCGAGCGGGCTCGCAGCCGCAGATACTCGTCGACGCCGCCGGGCAGGTGACGCAGGTGGCCGTCGAGGATCGCGTACTGCTGGTCGGTGACGCGTTCGATGAAGTAGCGGTCGTGCGACACGACGAGGAGCGTCCCCGGCCACGAGTCGAGCAGATCCTCGATGGCGGCCAGCATGTCGGTGTCGAGGTCGTTCGTGGGCTCGTCGAGGATCAGCACGTTGGGCTGCTCGAGGAGGATCAGCAGCAGCTGCAGGCGACGCTTCTGTCCGCCCGACAGGTCCTTGACCGGTGTCGAGAGCTGTGCGCTCTGGAAGCCCATGCTCTCCAGCAGCTGGCCCGGTGTGAGCTCCTGCGCCTTCGAGCCGCTGCCGAACGTGTAGGTCGTGCGCAGGCGCGAGATGACGACGCGCACCGGATCGTCGAGGTGCTCCTCGAGTTCGTCGAGACGCTGCGTGAGCGTCGCGACCTTGACCGTCTTGCCGCGCTTGACGCGTCCCGCGGTGGGCTCGACGTCGCCTGCGACGAGGCCCAGCAGGGTCGACTTGCCGGCGCCGTTCACACCGAGGATGCCCGTGCGCTCCCCCGGCGCGATGCGCCACTCGACAGGGTGCAGCACCTCGCGGCCGTCGTACGACACCGCGGCGTCGAGAAGGTCGACGACGTCCTTGCCGAGCCGTGAGACGGCGAGGGAGCGCAGCTCGGTCGCGTCGCGGATCTCGGGCACGTCGGCGATCAGCACGTTCGCGGCGTCGATGCGGAACTTCGGCTTCGATGTGCGGGCGGGCGCGCCGCGGCGCAGCCACGCGAGCTCCTTGCGCGCGAGGTTCTGTCGACGCTGCTCGATGACGGCCGCCTGGCGGTCGCGTTCGACGCGCTGCAGGATGTAGGCCGCGTAGCCGCCCTCGAAGGGCTCGACGATGCGGTCGTGGACCTCCCACGTGGTGTTGCACACCTCGTCGAGGAACCAGCGGTCGTGGGTCACGACCAGCAGTCCGCCCTGATTGGCGGGCCAGCGCCGCTTGACGTGGTCGGCGAGCCACGCGATCGCCTCGACGTCGAGGTGGTTCGTGGGCTCGTCGAGGAAGATCACGTCGTCGTCGCCGACGAGGAGCGCCGCGAGGGAGACGCGGCGGCGCTGGCCCCCCGACAGACCCGCGATCGGGCCGTCCCACGCGAGATCGCCGAGCAGGCCGGCGATGACGTCGCGCGTGCGCGCGTCGCCCGCCCACTCGTGTTCGGGACGGTCCCCCACCACCGCCTCGCGGATCGTCAGCGCATCGTCGAGGGTGTCGGACTGGTCGAGCACGCCGACGCGGACGCCGCCGCGCACCGTGACGCGGCCGCCGTCGGGCTCGAGCCGCCCCGCGAGCATCGCGAGCAGACTCGACTTGCCGTCGCCGTTGCGGCCGACGACGCCGATGCGGTCGCCCTCGTCGATGCCGAGCGACACGCGGTCGAAGACGACCTTGGTCGGGAACTCCAGGTGCAGGGCCTCGGCCCCCAGAAGATGTGCCATGTCGCTTCCAGGCTAGGTGACGCGGCGCGCGTCACCGGTCGCCGATTTGGATGCCAATACCCCCTGGGGTATCGTCGAGCGACATCGAAGGATACCCCCGGGGGTACCGGAGGGAGTGATATGAGGATCGTGATCGTGGGCGGAGTGGCCGCCGGGATGAGTGCGGCCGCCAGAGCCCGCCGCCATGACGAGACCGCCGAGATCATCGTGCTCGAACGCGGCGACGAGGTGTCGTTCGCGAACTGCGGCCTGCCGTACCACGTGAGCGGCGAGATCGCGGATGCCTCCTCCCTCCTCGTCCACACGACGGCGTCGCTGCGGGCGGCCATGAACCTCGACGTCCGCACCCGCCATGAGGTCATCGCCGTCGACGCCACCGCGCGCACCGTGACGGTGCAGGCTCCCGACGGTCTCGACACGCTCTCGTACGACGCACTCGTGCTCGCCCCGGGCGCCGCCGCCGTGCGTCCGCCGATCGAGGGCATCGACTCGGCACGCGTGCACACGCTGCGCACCGTCGCGGACGCCGTCGCCCTGCGCGCGCGTGTGACGGCGGGCGACCGACGTGCCGTCGTGCTCGGCGCCGGGTTCATCGGGCTCGAAGCCGCCGAGGCCCTGCGCCACGCCGGACTCGAAGTCGACCTCGTCGAGCGCGCAGGGCACGTCCTCCCTCCGCTCGAGCGCGAGCTCGCGACCCTCGTGCGCGACGAGCTCGTCCGGCTCGGCATCCGCGTGCACGACGACGTCGCCGCCACCCGCATCGCCTCTGACGACGCCTCTGACACCGTGCGCCTCGGCGACGGCACGGCCCTGGCCGCCGACCTGATCGTGCTGTCAGTGGGCGTCAGCCCCGACACGCGCTTCGCCCAGGCCGCCGGCATCCACACCCTCCGCGGGGCGATCGTCGTGGATGACCGCGGCCGCACCTCGGCGCCCGGCGTGTGGGCCGCGGGTGACGCGACAGCGCATGCCGCCGCCGTGACCGGCGCCGTCGTCCCCGTCGCGCTCGCCGGCCCGGCGAACCGCGCCGGGCGCCTGGTCGCCGACGACATCTTCGGCATCGACGACGCGCGCCCTGTGCCGGCGTCGTACGGAACGGCCATCGTGCGCGTGGGCCGGCTGACCGCGGGACTCACCGGCGCGAACCGCGCCGCGCTGGAGGCCGCCGGCATCGCCTACCGCACGCTGCACCTGCACCCGAACCAGCACGCGGGCTACTTCCCCGGTGCCGAGCCGATGCATCTCGTCGTGCACCTCGGCGACGACGGACGCCTGCTCGGCGCGCAGGCCGTCGGCGCGGACGGGGTGGACAAGCGCATCGACGTCCTCGCGACGGCCATGCGCGCCGGCCTCACCGCGCCGGACCTCATCGACCTCGACCTCAGCTACGCCCCGCCGTACGGCCAGGCGAAGGACGCCGTCAACCTCGTGGGCATGGTCGCCGAGAACGTGCTCGCCGGCCGCCTGACGCTGTGGCACGCCGCCGACCTCGCCGAGGTGCGTGCGGAGGCGCTCGTGCTGGACGTGCGCTCGGCGGCCGAGTTCGCCGGCGGGCACATCCCGGGCGCGCTCAACATCCCGCATACGCAGCTGCGCGACCGACTCGACGAGGTGCGCGACGCCGCCGACGGCCGCCCCGTGCGCGTCCTGTGCGCGGCCGGCGTGCGCTCGAACATCGCGCACCGCATCCTCGCGAACAACGGCTTCGACTCGGCGTCGCTGTCGGGAGGCATCCAGACACTGCGCCACTGGTACGGCGCCGAGATCGACCGCGTCCTCACCCCTGAAGGAGTCTTCGCATGATGATCACCGGAACCCCCGACGAGCAGGCGGCGACCCGCAAGCGCATCGTCAACCGGCTCAAGCGCGCGCACGGTCAGCTGGCCGGCGTGATCGCCGCCGTCGAGTCCGATGCCTCGTGCCGCGACGTCGTCACGCAGCTGGCCGCCGTCACGAGTGCGCTGGATCGCGCCGGCTTCGCGATCGTCTCGACCGCGATGCGCGACTGCATCGCCGACCCCGAAGGCGCGGAGAACGCCGAGGGCCTCACCACCGACGAGCTCGAGAAGCTCTTCCTCGCGCTGGCCTGACGGCCCGCGAGACACCGACAGGAAGGAGACCCCATGTGCAGACAGGTCACGTGCTCCACGTGCGGCAAGGCGACGTGGGCCGGATGCGGCCAGCACGTCGAAGAGGCGCTGGCCGGCGTTCCGGCCTCCCAGCGCTGCCCCGGCCACGAGTCAGCGGCGGCAGGCGGCGGGTTGTTCGGGATCTTCCGACGCCGCTGAGGCTCGTCAGTACCAGATGCTGAGCCGCGGCGCCGTGTGCCACCCGAGCACGCGACTCGCCGCGGCCACCGCCTCGGAATGGGTGGATGCCGGGCCCCCGGGAGCCACCTGCACCCGGCCCGCGCGCACCAGCGTCGCCAGCGACACACCGCCGAGGTAGGTCGCCGACAGCTCGGCGATGCCCAGGACGACGGTGACCGCGTCGACGGCCTCGTCGTCCTCGAGCGGCCGGACGCGACCTGCGCCGTCGTCCGCGGCCTCGAGCAGGTAGCGCCCGGTCGCAAGGCCGAGCGGGTCGGCGACATCGAGCACCAGGCGCCCTGCGGCGCCGTAGCGGCGGTTCTCGAGTGCCGCGACGACGTCGATGACGCGCACATACTGGTGGTCGACGACGCTGACCTTCGCGGCCCGCTGGTCCGCGATCATCCACAGCAGCGGCTCGTCGACGGCGAGTTCGTACGAGGTCACCTCGGCGACGAGGTCGAGCTCGAGCAGGAACCGCCACAGCGCCGCGTACGCGTCGTCGTTCTCGGCCAGCAGGTAGTGCACCGACACTGTGGACTTCGTGAAGTCGTCGTGGTTCTCGCGGACCGCGTAGATCGCGGCGCCGCGCACCTCGCCCGCGGCGTCGGTGTACTGCACAGCGCGCTTCTCGCCCGCCTTCTCGGCGACCGGGGTGGTGCCGGCGAAGTTGTCCCAATGTGAGCCGGGCACGTCGATCTCACCGGCCGTGAGGTGCCGCACACGATCGTGCAGCACCGGCAGCAGCTCGCGCGCCCGCTCCCGCGGGATGAAGTCGATGCGCCCCTCGGGCCGCGGGCCGATCCAGCCGGCGCGCTTGGTCTCGATGCGCCACCCCGCCCGCGGCGCGGCGGGCGCGAAGCCGTAGCGGCCGTACAGCGTCGACTCGCTGACCGTCAGCATGGCCATCGGGATGCCGGCGGCCTGTGCCGCGCGCAGCTCGCCCTCGAGCATCGCGCGGGCGATGCCCCGGCGCCGGTGGGTCGGCGCGACGGTGACGGCCGAGATGGCGCACGACGGGATCAGTGCGCCGCCGGGAACCGCGAGGTCGCCGAGCCACGACGCGATCGTCGAGACCGGCACCTCCGGCATCGGGCCCTCGGGGTCGTACACGCCCGTGACGCGACGGTAGCCACTGCGCTCGCGGATCGACGCGATCTGCGCCTCGCTGCGCTCGCTGTCGAGGAAGCCGCGACCCACGGCCTGCAGCCACGAGGCGAACTCCTCGTCGGCGACCGCGACCCGCCGGTAGTCGAGCCCGCCGGCGGCGAGCCGCGCGCGGGACTCCTCGTCGACGGGGCCGGCGCGGAACGCCGCGCGGTCGGACTCCCCTGCACCGGCGGGCGCGATCTCGGACGTGCTCATGCGTGTTCCTCTCGAAGACCCGGAACCGGGATGCCGGCCCTAGGCCGGCATCACCCGGGCGCCGGCGACGGGACCGTGCACGTGCAGGGCCTCGTATCCCGCTGCCGACAGCGTGATCTGCAGCTCCAGCGCCGACTCGGGGTCGATCGCCAGGAACGCCAGTGTAGGACCGGACCCCGACACCATGCCCGCGAGCGCCCCCGACTCCTCGCCGAGCTCCAGCGCCTCGCGCAGTTCGGGGCGCAGCGACAGCGCGGCGACCTGCAGGTCGTTGCGCGCGTGCTCGGCGAGCGCGATCGGGTCGCCGGCGCGCAGCGCGTGCAGGACGGGGGCGGCGACCTCGGGCACGGCGCCCGACGCGCCGATGTCGGGGCGCGTGCGCAGCTCGTCCAGATGCGCGTACACCTCCGGCGTCGACAGGCCGGCGTCCGAGGGCACGACCACCCAGTCGAAGCGGCCCTTCGCGAGCGCGGGACTCAGCTGGTCGCCGCGGCCGGTGCCGATCGCGGTGCCGCCCATCAACGCGAACGGCACGTCGGCTCCGAGTCGCGCGGCGAGCTTGTGCAGCTCGGCGCTGCCGAGCTCGGCGCCCCACAGCGCGTCGCACGCGACCAGGGCGGCTGCGGCATCCGCGGATCCCCCGCCCATGCCGCCGGCGACCGGGACGTGCTTGACGATGTCGAGGTGCACGCCGCCCGTGTGCCCGATGCGCTGAGCGACCAGCCGGGCCGCACGCACCGCGAGGTTGCGGTCGTCGGCCGGCACGCCCGACACGTCCACGGTCCCCGAGATCGAGACCGTGAACTCGTCGGACGGCGTCGCCCAGACATCCTCGAACAGCGACACGGCCTGGTAGGCCGAGGCGACGTCGTGGTAGCCGTCGTCCTGCACGCCGCCGACCTCGAAGAAGAGGTTGAGCTTGCCCGGCGCACGCACGCGGACGCCGTCGGCGGCGAGGGCCTGACTCACCGGTTCGCCGATTCCGCCCAGAGATCCACGTCGATGCCGTCCGACAGCGCGTCGATGCGCTCCTGCTCCTCGGTCGTGAACGCCGGGCCCTCGAGGGCCTTGAGGTTCTCGTCGAGCTGAGCGGGACGCGAGGCGCCGATGAGCGCCGAGGCGACCACCGGGTCGCGCAGCACCCACTGGATGGCCATCTGCGCGAGGGTCTGGCCGCGCTCCTTGGCGATCACGTCGAGTCCGCGGAGGGTCGCGAGGCCGTTCTCGCTGAGCGGTCCCTTCGGGAGCGATCCGCGCTGCTGGGCGCGCTCGGCGGAGCCGCCCGACAGGTACTTGTCGGTGAGCAGGCCCTGCGCGAGCGGTGTGAACGCGATCGCGCCCATGCCCTCCTGCTTCAGGACGCCGGTCAGCCCGTCCTCGACCCACCGGTTGAGGATCGAGTACGCGGGCTGGTGGATCACCAGCGGCGTGCCGAGCGAGCGGGCGACGGCGGCCGCCGCTGCCGTGCGCTCCGCGCTGTACGACGAGATGCCGACGTAGAGCGCCTTGCCCTGTCGCACCAGCGTGTCGAGAGCGCCTACCGTCTCTTCCACGGGCACGTCGGGGTCGACGCGGTGCGAGTAGAAGATGTCGACGTAGTCGATGCTCATGCGCTGCAGCGACTGCTCGGCGCTGGCGATGAGGTACTTGCGCGAACCGCCGTTGCCGTAGGGACCGTGCCACATGTCGTAGCCGGCCTTCGACGAGATGATGAGCTCGTCCCGGTACGGCGCGAAGTCCTCGCGCATCATGCGGCCGAAGTTGGTCTCGGCGGTGCCGTACGGCGGGCCGTAGTTGTTCGCGAGGTCGAAGTGCGTGATGCCCCGGTCGAACGCGTGACGCAGCAGCGCGCGCTGGTTGTCGAAGGGGATGTTGTCGCCGAAGTTCCACCACAGACCGAGCGACACGGGTGGCAGCGTCAGGCCGGACGTGCCGACTCGTCGGTAGTCGGCGCCGACGTAGCGGTCGTCGGCGGCGGTGTAGGGGCGGTGGAGGTCTCCGCCGCGGGACAGGTAGCGGTCGTCTGCGGTCACCGGTCCAGGCTATCGGCGCGGAGCGTCCGAGCGCAGGCGAGCGGCGCGTGCGCCGCGAAACGTCGCCGTAACGGGACGGGCCTACTGTGACGGCATCGGAGCGAAGATCCGCTGCGATGGAGGAGGACTCATGGTGGCACTCACCGCGCTTCCGCAGCCCGCCCACACCTGGAACGGACTGCTCGAGCGGCCCGACATCGCGTGGGACGGCGGCATCCTGCACCTCGTGCATGACGACGTCACGCCGCAGGAGGCGCGCACGGCGGATCTGCTGCTGGTGGCGGATGCGCTCGAGCGCGCCGACGTCGAGGTCCTCCTCATCCGTCGCGACCACGCCGTGCCGGCGCTCGCCGTGGACGTCGACGACCATGCCGCGGCCCTGGCCGCCCTCGCGGCGCTGTGCGACACCGAACCGGTCTACGTCAAGGTAAAGGGCGCCGCCGCGGACCTGGCGGGCGCCGTCGCCCCGCTCGCGGCGGTGCCCTCCGCGATCCGGGTCTACCGGCCGCGGATCACCCGCACCGGGTCGCTGCGCTACGGCGCGGGGCTCGGCGTGGCGATGGAGTTCTGGCGGTTCGGGGACGACGTCGTCGAGGCGCCGCGCGACAACGCCCTCACCCGGCGGCGGACGCCGACGGCCGACATCGCGTACGCCGCCGTGGAGCGCTACGGGCGCTGCTGGCGCACCCTCGAGGGCATGTTCGACCCGCAGCCGCACGAGTTCACCGATGAGGTGGACCTCGTCTTCTCGTGGGTGGACGGCTCCTCGAGCGACTTCCAGCGAGCCCGTGCGGCCCAGCTGGCCGAGTACGTGGTGGGCGACGGCGACGACGGGCCCGCCCGGTACCGCCACGTCGACGAGCTGCGCTACGCGCTGCGCAGCGTCCACATGTATGCGCCCTGGGTGCGCCGCATCTTCATCGCCACCGACTCCCCCGCGCCGTCCTGGCTGCGGGAGCACCCGAAGGTCACCCTCGTGCGCAGCGAGGAGTTCTTCGCCGACCCCTCGGTGCTTCCGACCCACAACTCGCACGCCATCGAGGCGCAACTGCACCGCATCCCGGGCCTCGCCGAGCACTTCCTGTACTCCAACGACGACATGTTCTTCGGCCGGATGGTCGGGCAGGAGATGTTCTTCACCGCGGCCGGGGTCACGAAATTCGTCGAATGCGACGTGCGCATCGGAGCGGGCCCGGCGGCGCCGCACCGCAGCGGTCACGACAACGGACTGCGCGTCAACCGGGCGCTGCTGAAGGAGCGCTTCGGGCGGACCATCGTGCGCGACCTCGACCATTGCGCGACGCCCCTGCGCCGGAGCGTGATGGCCGAGCTCGAAGCGACGCTGCCCGACGACTTCGCCCGGACGGCGGCATCCCGCTTCCGCTCGGCCACCGACATCTCGGTCACCAACAGTCTCTACCACTACTTCGCGCTCATGACGGGGCGGGCGGTCCCGACGCGCGAACCCCGGGTGCGGTACGTCCAGACGACGCTGGCCGCGGGCGTGCGGCGCCTGGAGCAGCTCGCCGCGCGCACCGACGTGGACATGTTCTGCCTCAACGACGGCGGCAACGCCGAGGTGCCGGAGGATCTGCGGGTGCGCAGCCTCCGCTCGGCGCTGGAGCGCATGTTCCCGGTGCGGGCGCCGTGGGAGCGCGTCGAGCTCAGCGCAGCAGAGGAATCGGCTCGGTCGGCGCATCCGTCCGCCCGGCAGTGACGGGCACCACGCCCGCCTGGCGCAGGCGCCGGCGCGCCTCGTCGGGTTCGATGTACTCCAGCGGGTGCGGCGCCTCGACCGGCACGACCGAGTGCACGACCGTGTCGCCGTAGACATGCACGAGGTTGAACGCCTGTGCCCCGTCCTGCGGACGCGTGCCTCCCACGGGCACGGTGAGATCCTGGGTGTAGCAGGTGGACGACGCGACCGACACGGGGATGCCGGCGAAGGTGGCGAACGTCGAGTAGTGCAGGTGGCCGGCGATGATCGCGCGTACGTCGGTGCCGTGGAGCACCGCCGCGAGCCGTCGCTGGTCGCGCAGCTCGACGCTCGCGGCCAGCGGCAGCACCGCCGGCACCGGCGGGTGGTGCATCGCGAGGATCGTGCCCAGCGGCGCGGGAGCCGACAGCACATCGGTCAGCCACTCCAACTGCGGGTCGCTCAGTTCGCCGTGGTGATGGCCGGGGACCGATGTGTCGATCGTCACCACGCGCAGGCCGTCGAGCTCGTCCACGCGGTCGATCGGCCGGAGGTCGGATGCCTCGTCGAGCAGCGCGGTGCGGAACGCGCCCCGCTCATCGTGATTGCCCATGACCCACAGCAGACGCGCGCCCAGGCGCTCGGCGACGGGCTCGACGAGCGCCCGCAGATCCGCGTACGCCCCGGGCTCGCCGAGGTCGACGAGGTCGCCGGTGAAGACGATGGCGTCGGGGCGCACGCCGCTGGCCTCGATGACGCCGAGCGTCCGCGCCAGCTGGACGGCCCCGTCCACGGCGCCGAAGAGGCGGGGCGTCGCGGCCGCACGCAGATGGGTGTCGCTCAGGTGCAGCAGGATTCGCTCAGGAGCAGGGTGCTCGGCGGGTCGCATGGCGGTCACTCCGGTCCGCCGCGAGGCGAGCTGCCCTGGAACAGGACGGCGGACCCCGAAATGTTACAGGCATGTTTCGTCGGATCCGGCCCTCACGCGCGTGAACAGCCGCGGAACGTCATATGACGGCGGCCTGGGCGATGCGCACGTAGTCGTCGACGGTGAGCTCCTCGCCGCGCGCCGTCGGGGCGACCCCGGCGCGCTCGAGGACCGCGGAGGCCTCGGCCGCCGTGCCGCCCAGGACGCCCGAGAGCGCCTGCCGGAGCATCTTGCGCCGCTGCTGGAACGCGGCGTCGACGATGCGGAAGGTCTTGACCCGCAGCTCCTCGTCGCCGCGCGGCTCGGCGTCGCGCCGGAAGCCGACCAGCACGCTGTCGACGTTGGGCACCGGCCAGAAGACCTGGCGCGACACGGTGCCCGCCAGGCGCCACGGCCCGTACCAGGCCGCCTTGACGCTCGGCGCGCCGTACGTCTTCGACCGGGGCGGGGCGGCCAGCCGCTCGCCGACCTCGGCCTGCACCATGACGACGCCGCGCTGAAGACCCGGAAAGGTCTCCAGGAAGTGCAGCAGCACCGGCACGCTGACGTTGTACGGCAGGTTCGCGACGAGCACCGCCGGTTCGCCCGGCAGTTCGGTGACCCGCAGCGCGTCGGCGTCGACCACCGTCAGAGCGCCGTCCTGGACGCCGTGCGCGGCCGCCGTCGCCGGCAGTCGCTCGGCGAGGCGGTGATCGATCTCGACGGCGGTGACGGATGCCCCGGCCTCGAGGATCGCGAGGGTCAGCGACCCGAGTCCCGGCCCCACCTCGACCACGCGATCGCCCGGCTGCACCTCGGCGACGTGCACGATCTTGCGGACCGTATTGGCGTCGACGACGAAGTTCTGCCCGAGCTTCTTGGTCGGAGTGACGTCGAGGTCGGCGGCGAGCGCGCGGATCTCGGCCGCGCCCAGCAGTGTCACGGGCATGCCTCCAACAGTACCGACGGGATGCCGGCGGTCGCGGCATCCACCTGCCGGACCGCGAGCCCTGGCATATGCCGACCCGCGCGCGCAAGCCCTCGCCCCGGTCCCGGTCGACCGCTAGCGTGACGGACATGAACACGACCGGCTCGATCCCGGCGGACGCCTTCTCGCTCCGCAGCCCCTACGGCCGTCGAGCGATCGGCCTGTCGGTCGCGGCCGCCGTCGGCGGATTCCTGTTCGGCTTCGACTCCTCGGTGATCAACGGCGCCGTCGACTCGATCTCGAAGGACTTCGCGCTCAACGACGTCATCACCGGCTTCGTGGTGGCGATCGCGCTGCTCGGCTGCGCGGTGGGCGCCATCGTCGCCGGCAACCTGTCGGACCGGTGGGGGCGCCTGAGGGTGATGTTCCTCGGCGCGATCATGTTCTTCGTCTCGTCCATCGGCGCGGGCCTCGCCTTCTCGCCGTGGGATCTCGCGCTGTGGCGCGTCGTCGGCGGTCTCGGCATCGGCATCGCGTCGGTCGTCGCCCCGGCCTACATCGCCGAGATCGCGCCGCGCCAGATCCGCGGCGGCCTGGCCTCGCTGCAGCAGCTCGCCATCACGATCGGCATCTTCGCGGCGCTCCTCTCGGACGCGCTGCTCGCGAACGCCGCCGGCGGCGCCGACAACGTGCTGTGGTTCGGGCTCGAGGCGTGGCGGTGGATGTTCCTCGTCGGAGTCATCCCGTCGGCGGTCTACGGCATCCTGTCGTTCACGGTGCCCGAGTCGCCGCGGTTCCTGCTCGCGAAGGGCCGCCGCGACGAAGCCCGCGCCATCTTCGCGCGACTCATGCCGCCGGCAGACCTCGACCAGACGATCCGCGAGCTGCAGAACGCCATCGAGGCCGACCGCAAGAACGCCGGCGTGTCGATCCGCGGGCCGGTGCTGGGCCTTCAGCGCATCGTGTGGGTCGGCATCATCCTGTCGGTGTTCCAGCAGTTCGTCGGCATCAACGTGATCTTCTACTACTCGACGAGTCTGTGGCAGTCGGTCGGGTTCGACGAGAGCGACTCGTTCACCATCAGCGTCGTCACCTCGATCACGAACGTGCTGGTGACGCTCATCGCGATCTTCCTGGTGGACCGCGTGGGCCGCAAGCCGATCCTCCTCACCGGCTCGGTGATGATGACGGTGTCGCTCGGCCTGATGGCGCTGTGCTTCGTGTTCTCCGAGACGAATGCCGACGGCGCCGTCACCCTCCCCGCCCCATGGGGCCCGATCGCGCTCGTCGCGGCGAACGTCTTCGTCGTGGGATTCGGCGCGTCGTGGGGACCGCTCGTGTGGGTGCTGCTGGGCGAGATCTTCCCCAGCCGCATCCGCGGCAAGGCGCTCGGCGTCGCCGCCGGCGCGCAGTGGCTCGCGAACTTCCTCATCACGATCTCGTTCCCGGCGATGTCGTCCTGGTCGCTGCCGCTCACGTACGGCATGTACGCGCTGTTCGCGGCGCTCTCGTTCGTCTACGTCCTGTGGCGCGTGCCCGAGACGAAGGGCATGGACATCGAGCAGACCGAGACACTGTTCGTCCACCGCAAGGACGCCCCCGCCACGAGCTGACGGACCGCGGCCTAAGATGCTGGGATGCCCTCGCTCGGCGAACTGATCGCACCACGCCGCCTGGGCCGGGATTTCCGGTGGCTGCTGGCCTCGTCGTGGACCAGCAACCTCGGTGACGGGATCGCCCTCTCGGCGGCGCCGCTGCTCATCGCCTCGATGACCTCGTCGCCGGTGCTCGTCGCCTCCGGCGCGATGATGCAGTTCCTGCCGTGGCTGCTGTTCGGCCTGCTCGCCGGCTCGGTCGCGGACCACCACGACCGTCGGCGCCTCGTGATGCTCGCCAACGGGATCCGCGCCGTCATCGTCGGCGGACTCGTGGTGTTCCTGGTCACCGGGCACGCGACGGTCTGGATCGTGCTGGCGACCGCGTTCCTGTACGGCATCGCCGAGGTCTTCGCGGACTCGGCCGGCAGCACGCTGCTGCCCATGATGGTGCGTCCCGCCGACCTCGGCATCGGCAATGCCCGCATGCAGGCCGGGTACCTCGTCGCCAACCAGCTCGCCGGTCCGCCACTGGGGGCGTTCCTGTTCGCGATCGGGTCGTTCTGGCCGTTCCTGCTGCAGATCCTGTGCGTCGCGCTGGCGGTCGTGCTGATCTCGCGCATCTCGGACACCCCGATCCCCGAGAAGGATGCCGCGGCCGGCGGCGCGCCGACCGTGGGCGCAGACGGCACGCCGGTCAAGCCGCATCCGATCCGCGAAGGACTCCGGTGGCTGCGCCACAACCCGCCGGTGCGGACGCTGGTGCTCATCATCCTGGTGTTCAACGTCACGTGGGCGGCGCCGTGGAGCGTCCTGGTGCTCTACGCCACCGAGCACCTCGGCATGGGCGCGATCGGGTACGGCGCGCTCACGACGGCCTCGGCGCTCGGCGGGATCATCGCGATCTTCAGCTTCGGGTGGCTCGAGAAGCAGGTGTCGTTCTCGACCCTCATGCGGGTGTGCCTGTCGCTGGAGGTGCTCATGCACCTGTCGTTCGCGCTGACGACGAACGGCGTCGTCGCCCTCATCATCATGTTCGGGTTCGGCCTGTACGCGTTCGTGTGGGGCACGATCTCGACCACGGTGCGCCAGCGCCTGGTGCCGATCTCGCTGCAGGGCCGCATCGCGTCGGTCAACATGGTCGGCGTGTTCGGTGGACTCGTCATCGGCCAGCTGCTCGGCGGCCTCATCGCCCAGACCTGGGGCCTCACGGCGCCGTGGTGGTTCGCGTTCGCCGGCTCCGCGATCACGCTGGCGCTGGTGTGGCGCCCGATCCGCAACATCGCCGCCGCCAAGCCCGTGCTGGAGGACCCTGCCATGGAGCCCGACGCCGCGTAGCGAAGCCGTCCGGCGGACGCGGCATCCATCGAATCCTCAGTCCGGCTGCACCACGCTGAGGTCCGCGCGCATGAGGAGCCCGACGCCGCCCTCGAACTCGACGCCCATCAGCCGCGGCGCACGCAGCACCTCGGCGAATCCCCACCGACGGTGCAGGTCGATCGAGGCGCGATTGCGCGCGTTCACCACGTACGACGCCGTCGCCGCGCGCGCCGCGATCCACTGCAGACGGGCATCGGTGAGCGCCGCGCCGATCCCGCGACGCCGCCAGGCCGGGTCGACCGTGATCCCGCCGAGGTAGTGCCCGGGCGGGGCCGGGTCGACAGCCTCGACAAGGTGATGGGTCTTGGCCCAGCCGACGAGCAGGCGCCGGCCCGCATCCACGGTCTCGGCGATCAGCACACAGCGGTCCGGATCGGCGATCGCCCGCCGATAGCCCTCCGCGCTGCCGACCGACCCGGCGGCGCGTCCCGACACCACCTCGAGACGCAGGATGCCCCCGATGTCGCCCTTCGTCGCCGGTCGCAGCGAGATCGCCGCGGGCGGGCGGCCACCGGCATCGGGGGCGTACGCCGCGAACGACGTCACCGGGCCGCCTCGCCTCCACGCACCGCGGCCACCAGCGCAGGCCACAGCGCATCGAACCGCGCGACCCAGGGCGCGGCGAACAGGCCCGCTCGGTAGCGCGCCCGCACGTCGTCCAGCGTCACCCACTCCGACGCAGCGACCTCGTCCGGATCGAGCTGCACCGTCGCGGGATCGACGCCGTGCGCGACGTACACGTCGAACAGCGCGGCAGCCTCGACGCAGCGACCGACGAAGACGAGCGCGTCGCCCGACGTGCGCAGCCCGGTCTCTTCGCGCAGCTCGCGCACGGCGGCCTCACGGCTGGTCTCTCCGGTCAGAGCGCTCCCTGCCGCGAACTCCCAGTCCAGCGCGAAGTCCTTCACCGCGGCACGCTGCGAGATCAGGACGAGCCCGTCCTCGCGCACCGCGCACACCGACGACACGACGTGGAACCACCCCGCCGCGAAGTTCGGGTCGCCGCGACGATGAGTGATCCCGAGCGGGCGGCCGGCGGCATCCACCACGTCCCACAGCTCACCGTCCACGAACCGAACCTAGTCCTCGAACGGGCCGTACACCTGCAGCGTGTTCGCGGCCAGCTGCGCGCACAGCTCGTCGACGTCGACCCCCAGCTCGGCGGCCATGAACCGCACCGTCACCGGGATCAGGTACGGAGCGTTGGGCCGGCCGCGGTGCGGGGTCGGCGTCAGGAAGGGGGCGTCCGTCTCGACGAGGATGCGGTCCCGCGGGATCACCGCGAGCGCATCGCGCAGGTTCTGGGCGTTCTTGAACGTCACGTTGCCCGCGAACGAGAGCCAGTAGCCGCGCTCCCCCGCGATGCGCGCCATGTCTGCGTCGCCCGAGAAGCAGTGGAACACCGTCCGCTCCGGGGCGCCGACGCGCCCGAGGGTCTCGAGCACCGCGTCGTGCGCGTCGCGGTCGTGGATCTGCATCGCGATGCCGTGCTTCTTGGCGAGCGCGATGTGCGCCTCGAAGCTCTCGTACTGCGCGGGCCGGCCGTCGTCGTCGGTGCGGAAGAAGTCGAGCCCGGTCTCGCCGATCGCGCGCACGCGCGGCTGTGCCGCCAGCTCGTCGATGACCCCGATCGCCTCGTCCAGTCGTCCGGCCGCAGCGTATGCGGGGGCCTCGTTCGGGTGGATCGCGACGGCGGCGAGGACGCGGGGATGGGATGCCGCAGCCCACGCCGACCAGCGGCTCGACTCGATGTCGCCACCGGCCTGCACGACGCCGACCACGCCGACGGCTTCGGCCCGCGACAGCTGGTCGTCCAGCGACAGGCCCACGCCGTCCTCGATCTCGAGGTGGGCGTGGTTGTCGTACACCGGCACCGCGAGCGGCTCGGGCGCGTCCGGGTACGAGACGTCGCGCGCCCCCTTCTCGCGCGTGCGGACGTACTGCGACGGATCTGCCGCCTCGGCCGGGTACGGCACCGCGGGCTCGGGCACCGAGGTCATCAGGCGTTCTGCTCGACCCGTGGGAACAACGGCGCGAGGCCGTTGACCGACGTGCCGGGCTTCAGGACGCCCCAGGCGCCCGCCTCACGCAGCGGCTGGTCCTGCAGGCGGCCGACCGACTCGGCGGCGCCGAGCGCGATCCACAGCTTCTCGGTCGACTCGGGCATCACCGGCGACAGCAGCACCGCGAGCGCGCGCAGGCCCTCGGCGGCGGTGTAGAGCACGGTGCCGAGGCGGGCGCGCTGCGCCTCGTCCCTGGCGAGCGCCCACGGCTCGTTCTCGGTGATGTACAGGTTCAGCGCGTCGACGATGGTCCAGATCGACGCGATCGCCTCGTCGATGCGGAAGCGCTCGATCGCCGCATCGGCGGCGGCCGCGGCATCGGCCACCGTCTTCTGGATGTGCAGGTCGCGCGGCTCGTACAAGGCGTGCGGCGGCACGAGCCCAGAGAAGTACTTCTCGATCATCGCGGTCGTGCGCGACGCGAGGTTGCCGAAGCCGTTGGCGAGCTCGGCCTGGTAGCGGGCCGACAGGTCCTCCCACGAGAACGAGCCGTCCTGGCCGAAGGCGATCGCCGACAGGAAGTAGAACCGGTACGCGTCCGAGCCGAACACGTCGGTGATCTCGGTGGGCGCGATGCCGGTGAGCTTCGACTTCGACATCTTCTCGCCGCCGACGAGAAGCCAGCCGTGCGCGAAGACGCCGCGCGGCACCTCCAGCCCCGCAGCCATCAGCATCGCCGGCCAGATGACCGCGTGGAAGCGCAGGATGTCCTTGCCGACCACGTGGTAGGCGGGCCAGCGGCGCGCGAACTCCTCAGGGTCGGTGCCGTAGCCGATCGCGGTGGCGTAGTTCAGGAGCGCGTCGACCCACACGTAGATGACGTGCTGCTCGTCCCACGGCACCGTGATGCCCCAGTCGAACGCCGACCGCGAGATCGACAGGTCCTTCAGGCCGTTCTTGACGAACGAGACGACCTCGTTGCGCGCCGAGTCGGGACGCACGAAGTCGGGAACCGTCGAGTACAGCTCCAGCAGCTTGTCCTGGAACTCGCTCAGCTTGAAGAAGTAGTTCTTCTCCTGCAGCAGCTCCAGCGGCTTGGAGTGGATCGCGCAGACCTTGAGGCCCTCGAACGCGCCCGTGCCGTCGACGATCTCGGACTCGGGCTTGAACTCCTCGCACCCGACGCAGTACAGCGCCTCGTACTCGCCGGCGTAGATGTAGCCGCGGTCGTAGATGGCCTGCACGAACTGCTGCACCCGCTCCTCGTGACGCTGCTGCGTCGTGCGGATGAAGTCGTCGTTGGCGACGTCGAGGGTCTTCAGCAGCGGGAACCACGCCTCGGTGACGAGCTTGTCGACCCACTCCTGCGGCGTGACGCCGTTCGCCGAGGCGGCGCGCAGCATCTTCTGGCCGTGCTCATCGGTGCCCGTGAGCATCCAGGTGTCATCGCCCGCCTGGCGGTGCCAGCGCGCGAGCGTGTCGACCGCCACGGTCGTGTAGCCGTGGCCGATGTGGGGCACGTCGCTCGGGTAGTAGATCGGCGTCGTGATGTAGAAGGACTGGCGGCCGGAAGTCACCAGGAGAGTCTAGTTCGAGTGGATGCCGCACCCGGCGCTGTGACCGGGGACCCCGGCCGGCGGGCGTCACGGCCGGCAAACGTAACAGTGAGCGCCGCGAGATCAGTCCGCTTCACGCGCTGTCGCGCACGACCAGGGTCGTGGGGAGCGTGATCGGCTGCGGCCGGCCGCCGTCGATCACCTCGAGCAGCAGCGACACCATCTCGTCGCTGATGCGGTCCCACGGCTGACGCATCGTGGTCAGCGGCGGCTCGTGCGTGGCAGCGAGCCCGGAGTCGTCGAAGCCGGCCACCGCGATGTCGTCGGGCACGCGCAGGCCCGCCTTGCGCAGCGCCGCGATGGCACCGGCGGCCATCAGATCGCTCGCGGCGAAGACGGCGTCGATGTCGCTCGTACGTTCGAGCAGCCGGGTCATCGCGACAGCGCCGGACTCCTGGCTGTAGTCGCCCTCTTGGACGAGTCCGGGATCGAAGTCCGCGCCCATCTCCTCTTCGAACCCGACCAGCCGGAACCGGCCGCCGGGGGTGTCGTGGGGACCGGCGATCATCGCGATGCGGCGATGACCCTGCGATCGGAGGTAGCGCGTCATCTCGCGCGCGGACCCGATCTCGTCGACCGAGACGGTGGGGACGTTCGCCTCGTGGCCGAGCGGGATGCCGCAGCACACGGTGGGGACGCCGGCTTCGAGCAGCTGCTCGACGAGCGGGTCGGCCTCGTGGGACGAGATGAGCAGCACGCCGTCGACGTGCCCAGCGCCGACGAATGTGGCGACGCCGGCCCGCTCGGCCGGCGTGCCGGCGACCAGCAGCACGAGGGTCATCGACCGCTGGGCGAGAGCCTCGGCGGCACCTCGGAGCAGCAGCGCGAACGTCGGGTCCTGGAACAGCAGGTGCTGCGGCTCGGTGAGCAGGAACGCGAGCGAGCCCGACCGCCCCGTCGCGAGGCTCCGCGCGGCATGGTTGGCGGTGTAGCCGGTGCGCCGGATCGCGTCCTCGACCGCGGTCCGCGCATCGGGCGAGACCCAGTGGCCGCCGTTGATCACGCGCGAGACCGTGCCGCGCGAAACCCCGGCCGCCGCTGCGACATCGCGGATCGTCGGCTTGCGCCGCGCGGTCGTCTCGTCCACGACGAGTGACTCTACCCCGCCCGGGGCCACGAGGCGGCCGTCGACACGACGACACCCTGTGACCGGTCACAGTTGGGTAACGGTTGCCGGCCCGGCCGTGCGGTGCAGCATCCACTCGAGCAACACTGTGACCGGTCACAGTCACTGTGGCCGCCCGCCCCGACCACCGCCCGGGCACGAGCCCTGCACCCGACCCGATGGAGCGTCCATGACCTCGCCCGACCGCTGGCCCGAGATCCGGGGAATCGCCTATGGCGGCGACTACACCCCCGAGCAGTGGCCGAAAGAGGTGTGGCGCGAAGACGTCGCCCTCATGCGGGAGGCCGGGGTGAACCTCGTCAGCGTCGGCATCTTCGCGTGGGCCCTGATCGAGACCGCCGAAGGCGTCTTCGACTTCGCGTGGCTCGACGAACTGCTCGACCTGCTGCACGAGAACGGCATCTCGGTCGACCTCGGCACCCCCACCGCCTCTCCCCCGGCCTGGTTCTTCGCCGAGCATCCCGACGCCCGTGTCGTCACGCGCGACGGCGTCACGATGGGCTTCGGCGCCCGCGGCATGGCCTCGCACGCGTCGACCGCCTACCGCGCGGCGATCGTCCGCATCGCGTCGGCACTGGCCGAGCGCTACGGCGACCACCCCGCGGTCGTGCTCTGGCACGTGCACAACGAGTACGGCGTGCCGGTCGGCGAGGACTACTCCGAGCAGTCGGTGCACGCCTTCCGCGGCTGGCTGCAGGAGAAGTACGGCACGCTCGACGGGCTCAACGCCGCCTGGGGCACCGCCTTCTGGGGCCAGCGCTACGGCTCGTGGGACCACGTCGGGGCCCCCGCCGCCGCACCCTCGGTGGTCAACCCCGCACAACGACTGGACTTCGCGCGGTTCACCGACCACCAGCTGCGCGCGTGCTTCATCGCCGAGCGGGACGCGATCCGCGCGCACGCCTCGCAGCCGATCACCACGAACTTCATGGCGAACCAGAGCTGGACCACCGACATGTGGGCGTGGGCGCGAGAGGTCGACATCGTGTCGGACGACCACTACCTCGTCGCCGCCGACCCCGAGGGCGAGATCGGCCTCGCGATCGCCGCGGACCTGTCGCGCTCGGTGGGCGGCGGGAAGCCCTGGATCCTGATGGAGCACTCCACGTCGGCGGTCAACTGGCAGCCGCGCAACGTCGCAAAGCGTCCCGGCGAGCTCGCCCGCAACTCCCTCACGCACCTCGCCCGCGGCGCCGACGCGATCCTCTTCTTCCAGTGGCGGGCGTCACGCTCGGGCGCTGAGAAGTTCCACTCCGCGATGATCCCGCACGCCGGCACGTCGTCCCGCGTGTGGCGCGAGGTCGTCGAGTTCGGCGAGGTGCTGGGGCGTCTCGACGAGGTGCGCGGCTCGCGCGTCTCGGCCGATGTCGCGATCCTGTGGGACTTCGAGTCGTTCTGGGCGCAGGACCTCGAGTGGCGCCCATCGGTCGACGTGTCGCACGCTGAGCGCATCCGCTCCTTCTACGAGCGCCTGTGGCGCGACGGCATCACCGTCGACTTCGCCCTGCCCGGCCAGGACCTCTCGGGCTACAAGCTGGTGGTCGCGCCCGCGCAGTACATGCTGAGCGCCGCCGACGCCGCCAACCTCACTCGCTTCGTCGAGTCCGGCGGCACGCTCGTGGTGTCGTTCTTCTCGGCCGTCGTCGACGAGAACGACGCCGTGCCCGCGGGCGGATTCGTCGCCCCGCTGTGCGACGCGCTCGGCATCGTCGTCGAGGAGTTCCTGCCGCTGCGCGAAGGCGCCCGGCACGCTGTCCAGTGGCACGGCGATGCGACCACCGACGAGTCCGCGCTGCTCCTGGCCGACGCGTGGCAGGAGGACGTCGTCCTCCACGGCGCCGAGGCGATCGGCACCTACCTCGACGGCCCCGGCGCCGGAGGCGCCGCGATCACCCGCCACGCACACGGCTCGGGCGTGGGCTGGTACGTGAGCACCCGATTGGATGCCGCCGCCCTGCGCACCCTCATGACCGAGGTCTACGCCGACGCCGGCATCACCCCGGCGGCGCACCCCGAGGGCCTCGAGGTCGTGGTGCGCCGTGGCGACGACGCGGACTTCGCCGTCGCGATCAACCACCGCGATGAGCCTGCGACCTTCGCCGCGAGCGGCGTCGAGCTCATCTCGGGCGCACCGGTCGACGGCAGCCTCACCGTGCCCGCCGGGGGGCTCGCCGTCGTCCGGCTGAGCCCCACCCCCTGACCCGTACTTCTGCATCACACCACCACCGAAAGGAAAACCCATGCGCAAGCAGATCGCATTCGGAGCGCTGGCGCTCACGGCAGCGGTCGTCCTCGCCGGCTGCGCCGGCGGCTCGAACGACGACAAGAGCAGCGACAGCTCGGGCGACAGCAGTGCCGAGCTCGTCATCTGGACCGACGAGGAGCGCCAGGCCGCCGTCAAGGACGCCGCGCAGGCCTTCGAGGACGAGACCGGCGCGAGCGTCAAGATCGTCAAGAAGAACTTCGAGGACCTCCGCAACGACTTCATCGCCCAGGTCCCCACCGGCAAGGGCCCCGACATCACTGTCGGCGCGCACGACTGGCTCGGCGCGCTCGTGGCCGCGGGCGTCGTCGACACGATCGACCTCGGCGACAAGGCGTCCGAGTTCGAGCCCGTCGCGCTGGAGGCAATGACCTACGACGGCCAGCTCTACGCACTGCCCTACTCGCTCGAGACGATCGCGCTCGTGCAGAACGCCGACCTGGTCGGCACCGAGGCACCCGCGACGTGGGACGAGATGATCCAGAAGGGTCTCGCGGCAGGCACCGAGCGTCCGTTCGTCATCAACACGAACGGCGAGACCGGCGACGGCTACACGATGTACGGCTTCCAGACGTCCTTCGGCGCTCCGGTCTTCGTGCAGGACGCGTCGGGCTCGTACACGACCGAGGTCGGCATGGGCGGCGCGGCGGGCGAGGCGTTCGCGCAGTGGCTCGGCGCCAACGGCAAGAACGGCACCGGCTACATCTCGACGACCGTCGACTACGACATCAACAACGAGCTCTTCAACACCGGCAAGGCCCCGTACACGATCCAGGGCCCCTGGGCGATCAGCGCCTACCCGGACGTGAAGAACATCGTCGTGAGCCCGATCCCGTCCGCCGGCGGCCAGCCCGCGGCGCCGTTCGTGGGTGTGCAGGGCTTCTACCTGAGCTCGCAGTCCAAGAACAAGCTGCTCGCGCAGTCGTTCCTCGTCGACTACCTCGGCACCGAGGAGGCGCAGCGCGCGCTCTACGAGGCCGACCCGCGCATCCCGGCGTGGTCGACCCTGGCCACCGAGGTCGCGTCCGACCCGATCATCGCGGGCTTCCTCGCCTCGGCGCAGAACGGCGTGCCGATGCCGAGCATCCCCGAGATGGGCTCGGTATGGGACCTGTGGAACGCCGCGCAGTCGCAGATCATCAACGGCGCCGACCCCGTGTCGACGTGGGACAAGATGGTCACCGACGTCGAGGCGGCGGTCAAGGGCTGAGCCCGCTGACCCGCAAGACCGCCGGCTGACCCCGACAGCCGGCATCCCCTCCGGGAGGCGGGCGAGTGCCTCTCCCCGCCTCCCGGACTCCATCCCTTCCTCGCCTCCCGCGCCGACGCGGGAGTCAGACCTCCAGGAGCACACGCATGACGGTGGATGCACCTCCCTCGCCGCCGGCGACCGTCGAACTCCCGCCTCGCGAATCGCACGCCCGCCGCTGGCGCGGCCCGGGCTGGGGATTCCTCGTCAAGCTCGCGCTGATGGCGCTCGTGAACGCGTTCGGCGTCATGACGCTGCTGAGCGCGTTCCGCGCCGAATCGTGGATCGTCTTCGGCGGGATGCTGGTGCTCCTGCTCGTCGCCGACCTCGTGTACTTCACGAAGCGCGCCCTGCCGCTGAAGTACCTGCTGCCCGGCCTGGTCTTCCTGCTCGTGTTCCAGGTGTTCATCTTCGGCTACACCGCCTACATCGCGTTCACCAACTACGGCACCGGTCACGCCGGCACGCAGGAGCAGGCCGTCGAGGCGGCGCTGATCCAGGGCGAGCGCCGCGTCGAGGACTCCCCCACCTATCCGCTGTCGGTGCTCCAGCGCGGCGACCAGCTCGGCTTCGCGATCGTCGACGACGAGGGCGACATCCAGGTCGGCACCGCCGACGAGCCGCTCTACCAGGTCCGCGGCGCCGAGATCGGCCAGACCGGCACGCCCACCGAGGTGCCCGGCTGGACCGTGATCCCCAAGGCCACCGTGATCACCGACGCCGACCTGCAGGCCGAGATCGCGGCGCTGCGGGTGCCCGTGTCGGACGACCCCAACGACGGCTCCATCCGCACGCGCGACGGCTCGACCGGCGCCGTCTACGAGTCGACGCTGGTGTGGGATGCCGACGCCCAGACGATCACCGACACCACGACCGGCACCGTCTACACGGCGGACGACCGCGGGTCGTTCGTCGCCGAGGACGGATCGACGCTGCCTGCCGGCTGGTACGTGAACGTCGGCTTCGACAACTTCGTGCGGATCTTCACCGACCCGGCGCTGGCGAGCACGCTGCTGTCTGTCACCGTGTGGACCTTCGTGTTCGCGACGCTGTCGGTGCTGCTGCCGTTCGCGCTCGGGCTCCTGCTCGCGCTCATCTACAACGACGCGCGGATCAAGGGGCGCCGGTTCCTGCGGACGCTGTACATCCTCCCGTACGCGTTCCCGGCGTTCATGTCGGCGCTGCTGTTCCGCGGCATGTTCAATGCCGAGTTCGGCGTGATCAACGACCTCTTCTTCTTCGGGGCGCACATCAACTGGCTGGGCGATCCGTGGCTGGCCAGGGCCGCCGTGATCTGGGTCAACCTGTGGCTCACCTACCCGTACTACTTCCTGGTGTGCACCGGCGCGCTGCAGGCGCTGCCGCAGGACACGCTCGAGGCGGCGTCGATCGACGGCGCCGGGCGCGCCCGCCAGCTGCGGTCGATCATCCTGCCGCTCGTGCTCGTCGCGACCGCGCCGCTGCTGATCTCGTCGTTCGCGTTCAGCTTCAACAACTTCACGGTCATCTACATGTTCAACAACGGCGGGCCGTCGATCCCCGGCGCACCGTACGCCCTCGGCGCCACCGACATCCTCATCTCGGCGATCTACGACATCTCCGGAGTGTCGGGCGGCGCGGCCGACTACGGTCTCGCGAGCGCCCTGTCGATCCTCGTGTTCGCGGTGGTCGGCGGCATCTCGGCGATCGCGTTCCGGCAGACCCGCAAGCTCGAGGAGTTCCAGTGATGTCCACCGCAACGACGGCCTCCGCTCCCGCCGCCACGACCGCCCGTGACCCGCGACGCGGCGCACGACGCCGGCGCTGGCTGCTCGACGTGGGCTGGAAGTACCTGCTCGCGGTCGTCGTCATCTTCTACGCGGTCTTCCCGCTGGTCTACGTGCTGTCGGCCTCGCTCAACCCGCACGGGACTCTCGCCGCCAGCAACGCCCTGTTCAGCGTCGTCGACCTGTCGAACTTCTTCGCGCTCGGCCAGACGCAGTTCTGGACGTGGGCCGGCAACACGCTGCTGATCGGCGGCATCTCGTCGGTCGGCGCCGTGCTGATGGGGGCCGCGGCCGCGTACGCGTTCTCGCGCTTCCGGTTCTCGGGCCGCCGTGCGGGCCTGACCGGTCTGCTCATCATCCAGATGTTCCCGCAGGCGCTCGCGTTCGTCGCGATCTTCCTGATGCTGCTGACGCTCGGCGAGGTGGTGCCGGCACTGGGACTCAACTCCAAGATCGCGCTCATCTGCGTGTACCTGGGCGGCGCTCTGGGCGTCAACACGTTCCTCATGTATGGCTTCTTCAACACCGTCCCGATCGAGATCGACGAGTCGGCGAAGATCGACGGCGCCACGCACGCGCAGATCTTCTGGCGGCTCATCATGCCGCTGGTGACGCCGATCCTCGCGGTTGTGGCGCTGCTGGCCTTCATCGCCGCGTTCGGCGACTACATCATCGCCAAGATCGTCCTGGTCTCCGAGGAGAACTGGACCCTCGCGGTCGGCATGTACCAGTGGGTGTCGAACCAGCTGGCATCCAACTGGGGCCTGTTCGCGGCCGGCGCCGTGATCGCCGCGATCCCCGTCCTCGTCCTGTTCCTGTCGCTGCAGCGCTACATCGTCGGCGGCCTCACCGCGGGTTCGGTCAAGGGCTGACCCGCCGCGCCGGTGCGCCCGGCATCCATGCAGTCATTCAGAGAGGAATGCGAACGTGCAGCGAACGACATCCCGAACCCGGAGGGCTGTGCTCGGCGCCGCCGTCGCAGTGACCCTCGTCGCGGGTGCCGCGGCACCGGCCGCGTGGGCGGCCGCCGGCGATGACCCCGTGGACGCCGGCATCTTCGTCGACCGGGTCGACGGACTGACCGACGACTTCGCGATGGGGGTCGACGTCTCGACCGTCCTCTCGCTCGAAGCGAGCGGAGTGGTGTTCCGGGATGCCGCCGGCCGGCCGGCCGACGTCTTCGAGGTGCTCGCCGACAACGGCGTGAACTCGGTGCGCGTGCGGGTCTGGAACGACCCCTACGACGCATCGGGCGGCGGCTACGGCGGCGGGACTGTCGACGTCAACCGCGCCGTCGAGATCGGTGAGCGTGCGACAGCGGCGGGCCTGGACGTCCTGGTCGACTTCCACTATTCCGACTTCTGGGCCGACCCGGCGCGTCAGCTCGCGCCGAAGGCCTGGGCCGCGCTGGACGACGCCGCCACCGTGACCGCGCTGCACGACTTCACGGCGGACGCGCTCCAGCGCTTCGAGGACGCCGGCGTCGATGTGCGCATGGTCCAGATCGGCAACGAGACCAACAACGCGATCGCCGGCCACACGCGCGCCGGGCGCGCGATCGACGAGCAGTTCGCCGCCCTGGTGTCGGCGGGCAGCGCCGCGGTGCGCGAGGTGCTCCCGGACGCGCTGGTCGCAGTCCACTTCACGAACCCCGAGACACCGGGCCGGTACGCCGAGTACGCGGCGGGTCTCGCGCAGTACGGCGTGGACTACGACGTCTTCGCGAGCTCGTACTACCCGTACTGGCACGGCACGCTCGACAACCTGACCACGGTGCTGTCGCAGGTCGCCACGACCTACGACAAGAAGGTCACGGTCGCCGAGACGAGCTGGGCGCGCACGCTCGACGACGGCGACGGCTACCCGAACGTCATCGGCGCGAGCGGCACCACCAGCCAGTACCCCGTCAGCGTGCAGGGGCAGGCCTGGGAGCTGCGCGACGTGATCGCGGCGGTCGCGGCCGTCGGCGATGCCGGCGTGGGCGTGTACTACTGGGAGCCGGCATGGCTGCCGGTGGGTCCGGCCGACCAGGTCGATGCGAACCGCCTGCTGTGGGAGCAGTACGGCTCGGGCTGGGCCGCAAGCGCGGCGAGCGGCTACGACCCGCTGCACGTCGGCGACTCCTACGGCGGGTCGGCGTGGGACAACCAGTCGCTCTTCGCCTGGGACGGCACGCCGCTGGAGTCGCTGCGCACCTTCGCATACGTCCGCACCGGCGCGGTCGCCCCGCGCGAGGTCGTGGCCGTCCAGCAGGTGTCGCTGACTGTCGTCGACGGCTCTCCCGTCGAGCTCCCGGCCGCGGTCGAGGTGTCGTACAACGACCGGACGAGCGAGCGGCAGGACGTGACGTGGAGCCGCGCCGTCGACTGGATCCGCGGTCCCGGGCACTACGCGATCCCCGGGCGGACGGCATCCGGCCTCACCCTGACCGCCGACGTCACCGTCGCGGCGGCGAACCACGTCGTCAACGGAGGGTTCGAGGACGCCGACATGAGCGCGTGGCGCCTCACCGACCCCGCCGCCCGTCAAGAGACCGCCGACGCCGCGGTCGGCGACCACGCCGTCACGTTCTGGAGCGGCTGGGCCTACCAGACGTCGGCGTCGCAGACGGTGACGGGCGTGCCGGCCGGCACGTACGTGCTGCAGGCGACGACGCAGGGCACGAACAGCCCCGCGACTGACACGCGCACGCTGACGGCCCGCACGTCCGCGGGCACGTGGACCGCACCGATGGCGTTGACCGTGTGGAACGACTTCCACACCGCCACTGTCGCCGGCATCGTCGTGGGCGCCGACGGCGTGGTCGAGATCTCGGCGGACTTCTCGCTCACGGCCGGAGCATGGGGCGTGCTCGACGACGTGCGGCTGGTGGACGCCGCCTCGGCGGGCGGTGGCGAGCCGATCGACAAGTCCGCTGTCCAGCAGGCGCTCGCCACGGCCGCCGCCGTGGACCGGGCGCGCTACACGGCGGCCTCGCTCGCACAGCTCGATGAGTCGACGGCGATCGGCGAGGTCGTGGTCGCGGCCTCGCAGGCGTCGGCGCGCGAGGTGAAGGACGCGGCGAAGCTCGTGGTGAAGGCCGTGCACCAGCTGAAGGTCGTCAAGACGAAGGGCTGAGGGATGCCGGCCCCCGGTGCCGTCGGCGCCGGGGCCGACATCACCCGCGGCGGGTGAACGCCGCCGAGACCAGGCATTCCCCCTCGTCTGGACCGGCGCGGTCGGCTAGGGTCTGGAATCACGACGCGTGCGGGTCCACGGGTGGGGAGGACGTGCGCACGCCCTGGAGGGATGTCGATGCGCAGGATCCAGCTGGTCTCACTCGTCGTCGTCGGTGCGCTGATCGGCGCGCTGGCCGCCCCCTTCGGCGTCGCGGGTGCCGCGACGGCCGCGACTCTGCAGCCCAGCGGGCTGCAGACCGGCATGCAGATCGACGGCGACAAGACCGGCGGAACCCCGCCGAACACCTTTGACTGGAACTCGTTCCTCAGCGCCCCGCAGGCCGACGGGACCTACTCGTTCACTCCCACGGGCTCGTACACCACCGCGCAGGGCAATCGCTCGACGGGCATCCTGGATGCGAAGTTCGAGTGGGACAACGGCACCCTCGCCGACGCGTGCGAGTCCACCACGCTCGATGCGACAGGCTCGCCCGGCAGCCAGACGCCGAACACGAACCCGTGGGCGCCCGGCCCGCAGAACACCAATGCCAAAGGCGACCTCTGCAGCACGGCCTCCGCGTACGAGGTCGTCGCCGACGCGCAGGGCGTCCGTCACGCGGTGCTGTACTCGTACTGGACGCGCGCCGTCGGCAACGGCAGCCTCAGCGTGCTGCAGGTGCTCGAAGGCGCCGCGGTCGGTCGCTGCGACGACGTCATGGTCGTGTTCGACTACGACTCCAGCACCAGCACCGCCACCATGCACACGAGGGCGTGGGTGCCCAGCGCCGGCGACGCCTGCGCCAATCCGAACGGCACCGGGGCGTGGGTCAGCACCGGCAGGGTCATCGAGACGGCCTGGGCGGTCGGCGTCCGCGCCGAGGGGCCACCGCTCGGCAACCAGTCACAGGCCACGTTCGGCGAGTTCGCTGTCGACCTCACCGCCGCCGGGCTGCTCAGCCCCACGCAGTGCTCCAGCTTCCGCGTGACGACGGCACTCACCCGCACCGGGGCGGACTTCACGGCGCAGACGCAGGACTACTTCCTGGCCGATGACCCGCTGGTGATCGCTAACTGCGGTGCGCTGACGGTGACCAAGAGGGCGGTCCCGGCCGATGTCACGAGCACTGACCGGTTCCCGTATGCTGTCGCCCGCGTGGACGGCGGCATCGTCCTGCCGGCGACCGCGGCGACAAGCATCCAGGACGACCTCGGCATCGGCGAGACCGACACGTTCTCGGGGGTGCTGTCGGCCACGGACTACCGGCTCTCAGAGGTGGTCTCGGGGCCATGGGCGCAGCAGTCCCTGGTGTGCACCACTGCCCAGCCGGGCACCGGAGCCCTGCTCACATTCGTCCTCGACGATCCTTCCGACACATTCCCGGTCTATCCCTCGTCGAGGACGGACTGCGTCATCACGAACGCGATCTCGACGGTCACGGTGACCAAGCAGACGCTGCCCGACGGCTCGACGCAGCCATTCGTGTTCGACATCGGCGGGAACCCCGCCGCGCTCAGCGACGGTCAGAGCGCGACCTTCACGTTCGCCCCCGGGTCGACCGTCGACATCACCGAGACGATCCCCGACGGCTGGATGGCGGGCCCCGACATCGTGTGCACCGACGCCGGCGCCGTCATCAGCGAGTCCGACGCCTTCGCCGAGGTGACCACCGTCGCGGGGGCCGACGTGCAGTGCACCTTCACCAACACGCAGCTGGGCGACATCTCGATCAGCAAAGAGGCGATCGGCACCGATCCGAACACCTCCTTCGAGTTCACGGGCACCTGGCCGGGCGGCGAGACGTTCTCGATCAACGCCGAGGTCGGCGACGGCACGAACTATTACCAGGACTTCACCGGGATCCCGCCGGGGCACTACACGGTCTCCGAGACCGGCGACCGCCATGGGACGCTGATCGGGTCGCTCATCTGCACGATCGGCGGCGTCGACACCGTCTTCCCCGCCGGGACGACCGCCGCCGAGTTCGATCTCGCGCCCGGCGACACCGTCACCTGCTACTTCGTGAACGTCGTGCCCGGACACATCCTCGTGGTGAAAGAGACCGACCCGTTCGAGTACGACCAGGACTTCCTGTTCGACTTCGGCCCGGCCGGCGAGGACCCCACCGATCAGTTCACGCTGAACCCGCGGCCCGGGTTCGCGACGTGGGACAGCCCGAGCCTGCCGGCCGGCAGCTACGACATCACCGAACTGCTGAGCGACCTCCCGGACTGGGAGCTGACGGACATCACGTGCGACGTGTCGGACGGCGGCAGCTCGACCGTCGACCTCGAGACGCTCACGGCGACGGTCGACCTGCCCGATCAGGGAATCGCCCAGTGCGTCTTCCACAACACCGCCGCGCGCGGCACGCTGAACCTGTCGAAGACCGTCACCGGGCTCGCCGGCGGCACGCCGTGGTCGTTCGACTTCGCGTTCACCGGCTCCGACGGTTCGTCGCAGTCCGTCACCGTGTCCTCCGCCGACCCGTCGGTGTCGTTCACCCAGCTCGTCCCCGGGGTCACCTACAGCCTGGACGAGACGCTGCCTGCCGGGTGGGACGGCACGCTCACGTGCGGCCTGGCGGATGCCGCGACCACGCTCGGATGGCAGTTCACCTTGGCGCCGGGCGACGAGATCACGTGCACGGCCGAGAACACGGCGGCACCGGCATCCGTCTCGGTGGCCAAGACAGTGACCGGGGTGACCGACGACCTCCCCTGGGAGTTCGACTTCACCCTGACCCCGCCCGACGGCGTGCTCCCGGCAGGCGGCGTGCAGACGATCTCGGGCACGGGACCGACCTCGCAGACGGCGACGTGGACGAGCCTCCTGCCCGGCCAGACGTACACGATCGCCGAGCAGGCCGAGCCGGGGTGGGCAGCCGGCGAGCTCACCTGCACGGGGATCGAGGATGCCGACACAGACCCGCTGACAGTCACGTTCGTCGCCCAGCCCGGCCAGGCGCTCGAGTGCGCCATCACCAACGAGCCCGAGTCGATCGACATCAGCATCACGAAGACCGCGCTGGCCGGCGACGGCACGTTCCAGTTCATCCTGACACCGCTGGACCCTGTGGCGCCCGCCCTGGTGTCCTCGGTGCTCACGGCGGACGGCACCGGCGTCGCCACGTTCACCGGCCTCGCGCCGCGCGGGCTGTACTCGCTCGTCGAGCGCGAGATCCCGGGATGGGTGCAGGGCGAGCTGGCCTGTACCGTGACCCACGCCGACGGCGCCTCCGAGCCCCTCGACGTGACCGGATTCCGCGTCGCCCCCGGCGACCAGATCGCGTGTGGCATCGAGAACACCGCGACCCCGGCGACGCTGTCGGTCACCAAGATCGTGACCGATGTCCCGGACGGCTTCGCCTGGTCGTTCCCGTTCGCGCTGACGCCTGCCGACGGGGTCACGCCCGACGGCGGCACGCAGGCGATCTCGGGCACCGGCCCGTCGTCAGAGACCGCGACGTGGACCGGGCTGCGCCCCGGCCGGACCTACACGATCACCGAGCAGCCGGTGCCCGGCTGGCAGCCCAGCCCCTTCGTCTGCGAGGGCGTCGAGGACTCGGACGACGACCCAGCCAGCGTCACCTTCATCGCGCAGGCGGGCACCTCCTTCGATTGCGTGATCGCGAACGCGCCGGACCCGGTCAGCGTGACGATCGACAAGTCGACGGTCGCCGGCGACGGCACGTTCGACTTCGTGCTCACCCCGACCGATCCGGCCGGCGACCCGATCGACGCATCGGTCACCACAGTCGACGGCGCCGGCACCACGACGCTGGACGACGTCCCGCCGGGCCGGTACACGCTCACCGAGAGCGGCGCCGCCGGGTGGGTCGCCGGCGACCTCGCGTGCACGCTGACCCGCAGCGGCGAGACCTCGCCGGCGGACGCCGCGGACCTCGATCTGCAGCCGGGGGACGCCCTCGCGTGCGGCATCCAGAACACCGCCACCGGTCGCATCGTGGTGGTGAAGGACGTCGACGGCGACGACGGCACGTTCGACTTCACGGGCGGCTGGCTCGACCCCGAGGACTTCTCGATCACGACGGCCGACGGCACCGGCTCCGCGACGTTCGAGGACGTCGCACCGGGCTCGTACGAGCTGGCCGAGGTCGCCCGCGACGGCTTCGACGCCACTGCCCTGGCGTGCGCCGACGGCGATGCCGACGGCACGGCATCGACCGTCGACGACCTGGTCGGCGCCGTCAATGTCGACCCGGGCGAGACCGTGGTCTGCACGTTCACGAACACCCAGTGGGGTTCGCTGATCGTCGACAAGACCACTCTTCCCGCCGGCTCGACACAGGAGTTCGCCTTCGAGTGGGGCCCGGACGGCGAGGAGTTCGCCCTCACCGATGCGGCCGACCCCTATTCGACAGGGCTGATCGCGCCCGGGACGTACACCGTGACCGAGACCAGCACGCTCGACGGCTGGCAGCTGGGCGCCATCCAGTGCACCGGCGCCGACGGCGATCCGGTGGTCGACGGCCCGTCGGTCACGGTCGACGTGCCGCTGCAGGGGACGGTCTTCTGCACGTTCGTCAATGCGTACCGTGCGCCGCTCGAGATCGAGAAGACGGTGTCATCGGGTCCGACGCTCCAGGACGACGGCACGTACGTGATCGGCTACACCGTCACCGTCGCCAATCCGGGCGGCGTCGCCGACGTCTACGACCTCGACGACGCGCTGCGCTTCGGCGAGGGCGTCACGGTGACGGCGGCATCCGTCACCTCCGCCGACGGCGTGACGGTGGACCCGAGCTGGAACGGCCTCGACGCCGTCCGGGTGACCTCAGGCGCCACGATCGAGGCGGGCGACACGCACGCGTTCGCGGTGACCGCGACGGTGACGGTGGCCTCCACCATCACCCCCGAGCAGGCCGACTGCAACCGGAGCTCCGAGACCGAGGGCACCGGTCTGCTCAACACCGCGATGATCGCCTTCACCGACGGGGATGCCTCCACGACGGCATGTGCGCCGGTGCCGCCGCTGGAGCCCCCGGTGCCGCCGATCCCGCCGGAGCCTCCCGTGCCGCCGATCCCGCCGGTGCCCCCGGTCCCCCCGCTGCCGCCGACCGGAATGACGCTCGACGCCCTGTGGCTGGGACTGGCGCTGCTCGCCGGCGGCGTGGCTGTCATGATCGTGCGCCGGAGGCGTCACCCGCGCACGGCGAGCGACGCCTGATACAGCTCGCGGCTGGAGTGTCCGGTCAGTCCGGACACTTCGGCCGCGGCATCCTTCAGCCGCATGCCGTCGCGGACGAGCTCGAGCACCTGGGTGACGGCATCGGGGAACGCGACCCCGCGCGCAGGCGCGCCCGCCACGACGATGACGAGCTCGCCGCGGACGCCGGGCTGTGCCCAGGCGGCGAGTTCGGTGAGCGTGCCGCGCGCGATCTCCTCGTGCAGCTTGGTCAGCTCGCGGCAGACCGCCGCGCGACGGTCCTCTCCGAACTCGGCCGCCATGTCGGCGAGGGTGGATGCCACCCGCGACGGCGCCTCGAAGAACACCATCGTGCGCGGCTCCGCCGCCAGCGCCCGGAGCGTCGAGGCGCGCTCCCCCGCCTTGCGCGGCACGAACCCCTCGAAGCTGAAGCGGTCGGTCGGCAGGCCCGAGACGGCGAGCGCGGTGACGACCGCGCTCGGGCCCGGGATCACCGTCACGACCACGCCCGCCTCGGCGGCCGCGGCGACGACGCCGTAGCCTGGGTCGCTGACTGTCGGCATGCCGGCGTCGCTGAGCACGAGGACGTCCTGGTCGCGGGCGAGCTCGACGATCTCGGGCGCCCGGTCCTTCTCGTTGTGGTCGTGCAGGGCGATGAGCCGCGGCCGGTTCGCGATCCCGAGGGCCGCGAGCAGGCGCTGGGTCGTGCGGGTGTCTTCGGCGGCCACGACGGTGGCGGCTTCGAGCGCCTCGACGAGCCGGCGGGACGCGTCCCCGAGGTTGCCGATGGGAGTGGCCGCGAGGATGATCACGTCCTCAGCCTAGACTCGGCCCTCCCAGGTTGCTCCGGGCGCGACGCCTAGACTGGGCCGGGTGACGGATGCCCCGCGGCTCGAGGCCGACCAGCCTGCCGCGCCCCTTCTGCCTCCCCCGCGCCCGACCCTCTACGACCGGTTCGCGACGAGCGTGGCCGCAAGCCCGCGGGCGCAGCGCCTGTACCGATGGCTCGGCCCGGCTCTGGTCGTCGTGCTCGCCGGCATCCTGCGGCTGTGGAACCTCGGCGCCGCGCACGATCTGATGAACCAGTTCGACGAGACGTACTACGTCAAGGACGCCTGGTCGATGCTGCACCTCGGCTACGAGGGCTCTTGGCCGTCGGACGGCAACGCGAGCTTCCTCGCGGGCGACCCGAACGTCTTCACGTCGAACCCGTCCTTCGTGGTGCATCCGCCGCTGGGCAAGTGGATCATCGGACTGGGGATGCTCGTGCTCGGCCCGGAGTCCGGCTGGGGCTGGCGCATCACGACCGCGCTGCTGGGCACCGCCTCGGTGCTGCTGCTGATGCTGATCGCCAAGCGCCTGACGCGCTCGACGACCTTCGCCGTCGTCGCCGGACTGCTGATGGCCGTCGACGGCCTGGCGATCTCGATGAGCCGCATCGCATTGCTCGACACGTCGCTGACGTTCTTCGTGCTGCTGGCGATCCTGTTCGTGATCCGTGACCGCGAGCGCACGATGACCCGCATCGCGGCGACGGTGGCCGCCCGCTACGACGGCGATGAGCCGCCGTCCTGGGGTCCGATCCTGTGGAACCGCCCGTGGCTCATCGCGGCCGGCGCGGCCCTCGGCGCCGCGAGCGCCGTGAAGTGGTCGGGCGCGTGGGTCCTGGCGGGACTCGGCGTGTACCTCGTGGTCACCGACGCGCTCGCACGCCGGCGCGCCGGGGTCGTGTTCTGGCCGACGGATGCCGTGCGTCAGGGGCTCGCGACGTTCGTGCTGTTCGTCCCGGTCGCCCTCGGCGTCTACCTCGCGTCGTGGACCGGGTGGCTCGTCACCGACGGCGGCTACGATCGCCAGTCCGGCAGCAACGCGCTGCAGAGTCTGTGGCTGTACCACGAGGCGATGTACCGGTCGACGTCGCAGATCACCTCCGGGCACACCTACGCGAGCCCGGCCTGGCAGTGGCCGCTGCTGGTGCGCCCGACGGGCGTGTACTGGCACCACGACGCGTTCGGAGTGAACGGGTGCGAAGCGGCGAACGGGTGCTCCGAGGTGATCTCGACCATCCCGAACCCGCTCATCTGGTACGCGGGCGTCGCCGCCGTGCTGTACCTGGCGTACCGGTTCTTCCGCACGCGGGACTGGCGCTACGCGCTCGTGCTCACGGGAGTCGCCGTGACCTACGTGCCGTGGCTCTTCCTGCCCGCGCGCACCGTCTTCCAGTTCTACACGGTGCTGATCCTGCCGTTCATGCTGCTCGCTCTGACGTTCGCGCTGAGAGACATCGCCGGCCCACCCGACGCGACCGCGTACCGGCGCACGACGGGTCAGCGGCTGGTGATCGTGTTCCTGGGCGTGGCGCTCGCGCTGTCGGCCTTCTGGTATCCCGTGATCTCGGCCATGGACGTCACGTACGACTTCTGGCACCTGCACGCCTGGATGAACAGCTGGATCTAGGGCACGAGCTCGGCGGGGTCGGTGACCGGCAGCCGGCACGCGAAGTCCCGGCAGTCGTACGCGGTCGCGAGCCCCTCGCGCAGGCCCTTGTCGGCGAACAGCCCGAACCCGGCGGCGGCCCACGCGGCCGCCTGCTCCGGGCTGACCACCGCGAACAGATCGGCGGGGATGCCGCGCGCCGCCGCCGCAAGGCCGGCATCCCGGTCGGGGGTCACGACGACGACCTGCCGCGGCGCGACCGCGAGGATCGAGGCCGCCCGCAGCAGCGCGCCGTACGCGAGGGGCTGCGCGAGCGCCGCGGCGGCGTGCGCGGCCACGAGGCGCTCCGCCCGCTGCCGGTGGTCGTCCGCGCCGAGCAGCCATAGCGCGACGGCCGCACCCGCAAGCGCTGCGGCGCCGGACGGCTCGTCCGCGTCGGAGGCGGCATCCGGGACACCGATGCCCTGCTGCGCGAGCACCGGGTCTCCTCCGCCGGGCACCGCGGCCTGCCCGTCGTCGTCGACGCAGGCCTCGACGAGCTCGCGCGCCCGGACGGCGTACGCCACCTCGCCGGTGGCCAGCGCCAGGGCGATCAGGCCCGCCGCCAGCTCGCCGTGGTCGGCGAGCGTGGCGGGCGATCGTGACGGGATCTCGTCGAGCGAGGCGCGCACGAGCCCGCCCTCGGCGCTCGTGCCGGCCTCCAGCACGGCGTCGGCGGCCCAGCGCGCGGCTTCGATCCAGCTGGGTTCGCCCAGTCGTGCGCCGGCGCGCGCGAGGGCGCCGATCGCCAGCCCGTTCCAGCCGGTCACGACCTTGCCGTCCACGGCCGGGGGTTCCAGGTCCGCACGGCCGCGGGCATCCCGCAGGTAGTACCCGCCCTCGCTGCGCGCGCCGTCGATCCACGACTCGGAGTCCTGCGCGGCGCCGAAGCCGCCGCCGGGCTGCTGCAGCACGTCGATCAGGAAGGCGGCGATCCCGCGCACGATCCCGGGCTGCGGCGGCACGGTATCGAGGGCGACCTCGAGCAGCTGCGCGTTGTCGGTCAGCATGCGCTCGTAGTGGGGCACGGTCCAGTCCGGTCGCGTCGCGTACCGGAAGAACCCGCCCTCGACCGGGTCGCGCAGGGGCGAGGACGCCATCGCCACGAGCGCACGGTCGGCGACGGCCGCCGCATCGGCCGCGCCCTCGCGGACGACCCGCGCCTGCAGGAAGCGCAGTGCCGTGGCGACCGGGAACTTCGGCGCCGGGGCGGCGGGATCGCCGAACCCGCCGTGACGCGGGTCCTCACGCGCGGCGAGCGCGTGAGCGGCGACGACGAGCGCCTCGGCGGACGGTGAGTCCGTTTCCGCCGCGGCGCTCGTGCGCGCCTCGGCGAGCGCGTCCGCGATCGCGTCCGCGGTCCGGTCGATCTCTTCGCGCCGCTCGGCCCATGCCTCTCGCACGGCTGCGAGCACCTGGCGGAACGCCGGGATGCCGGCGCGCGGCGCCGGCGGGAAGTAGGTCCCCGCGTAGAACGGGCGGCCCTGCGGCGTGACGAACACCGTGAGCGGCCAGCCGAGGTGCGGGGTGAAGGCGGACGCCGCGGCCAGGTACGCGGCGTCGACCTCGGGATGCTCTTCGCGGTCGACCTTGATCGACACGAACCCGTCGTCGAGCTCGGCGGCGGTCGCGGGGTCCTCGAACGACTCCCGGGCCATCACGTGGCACCAGTGGCAGGTCGAGTACCCGATCGACACCATGACGGGCACGTCGCGCCGCCGAGCCTCGGTGAACGCCTCCTCGCCCCACGGAAACCACCCGACCGGATTGCCCGCGTGGGCTCTCAGGTACGGGCTCGTGGCATCCGCGAGGCGAGGGTTCACGGCATCCGCTCCGGCAGGGGGTCCGGCGTCAGTTGACCTCGTCGGGGTGCGAGCTCACGCGGCCCGAGCCGTCGCCCGTGTCCATGGCGTCGATCGCGGCGATCTCGTCGGCCGTCAGCTCGAAGTCGAAGACGTCGAGGTTCTCCTGCAGGCGTTCGCGGCGCACCGACTTCGGGAAGACGATGTACCCCTTCTGCAGGTGCCACCGCAGCACGGCCTGCGCCGGCGTCTTGCCGTGGGCCGCAGCCGCTGCGGCGACGGGCTCCGCTCCGAACAGGTCGTACTTGCCCTGACCGAGGGGGCCCCACGACTCGATCCGCACGTCGTGCGCGGCTGCCCAGTCGGTGATGTCACGCTGCTGGTACGCCGGGTGCAGCTCGATCTGGTTCACGGCCGGCACGACGCCGGTCGCGGCGACGATGCGCTCCAGGTGCGGCACGAGGTGGTTCGACACGCCGACGCTGCGGGCGAGCCCCTGGCCGCGCAGCTCGACGAGCTTCTCCCACGCGTGCACGTAGTTGTCGTGCGCGGGCGCGGGCCAGTGCACGAGGTACAGGTCGACCTGGTCGAGCCCGAGCTTCTCGAGGCTCTCGGCGAGGGCGGCGTTCGGCTCGTCGCCGGCCTGGCGGTCGTTCCAGAGCTTGGTGGTGATGAAGAGGTCGTCGCGGGCGATGCCGCTGGCGGCGATGGCCGCGCCCACGCCCTCTTCGTTGCCGTAGATCGCGGCGGTGTCGATGTGACGGTAGCCGACCTCGAGCGCCTCGCTCACGGCCCGCTCCGTGTCGGCCGGCGGCACCCGGAAGACGCCGTAGCCGAGCTGCGGGATCTGGTTGCCGTCGTTGAGGGTCACGCTGGGGACTGTCATGCATCCAGCCTAGAAGCCCCCGCCGTCTCCGCGGTCCGCCCGCCCCGGATTGGCGACATCGGGCGAGGCAAGGCTAACCTAATCGGGTTCCCGCACATTCAGACACATGGAGACGCATGCCCTCCTTCAGCCCGCGCCGACGACTTCACGCCGCCCTCGGCGTCACCGCGGCTCTCGCCGCCGTCCTGGCTCTGACCGCCTGCTCCCCCACGACGGACGAGCCCGCTGCCGGGACTCCGGCGGCGGACGGCGCGTTCCCCGTGACGATCACCTCCGCCCTCGGCGATGCGGTCATCACCGAGAAGCCGGAGCGCGTCGCAACGTGGGGCTGGTCGACGCAGGATGCGGTGCTGGCGCTCGGCGTCGTCCCTGCCGCGATGCCGGCCTACGCGTACGGCGGCGTCGACGGCGTGCTGCCATGGGACGCGGATGCGATCGAGACGCTGGGCGGCCAGACGCCGACCCTGCTCACCGGCACCGACACCGGAGAGATCGACGTCGAGGAGTTCGTCGCGGTGCGCCCGGACGTCATCCTCGCGCCGTACTCGGGCCTCACGCAGGACGAGTTCGACGCGCTCAGCAAGATCGCGCCGGTCGTGGCCTACCCCGACCAGCCGTGGGCGACCACGTGGCAGGACCAGACCGCTCTCGTCGGCAAGGCCCTCGGCCTGAGCGACGAAGCCGATGCGCTCGTCGCCCAGACGGACGCCGACGTCGCCGACCTCGCCGCGGAGTACCCGGTCCTGGACGGCAAGACGTTCGCGTACGGCGCGAACAACGAGCCCGAGATCCTCAACCTCTACCTGGACAGCGACCCGCGCGTGCAGCTGCTCACCCAGCTGGGCATGTCCCTGGCCCCGTCGGTCACCGAGCTCGACCCGAAGGCCGACGACGAGACGTACTTCTACGGCCTCGGCTTCGAGAGCCTCTCGAAGCTCGACTCGGATGTGCTCGTCGCCTACTTCGGCTCGCAGGACGAGGCTGACGCCTTCGTCGCGGACCCGCTCGTGGCCGCGATGCCGCAGGTCGCGCAGGGCCGCTTCGCGCCGATCGTCGGCGAATCATTCGTGATGGCGTCGAGCGCGCCCACCGTCCTGTCGATCCCGTGGATGCTCGACCAGTACGTGCCGCAGCTCGCCGACGCGGCGGCACGTGTCGGCTGACACGACCCCCGCCGCGACGCGCCGGCACTCGTCCCGTTCGGGGACGAGGCCGGCGCGTCGCCGTGCGCTCGGCGCCGCGATCATCGTCGTGGCGCTCATCGTCGCGTGCCTGGCGAGTCTCGCCGTGGGGACCGCCGCCATCCCCCTGCACACGGTGTGGGACGCGCTGACCGCGTACGATCCGGCGAACCCCGAGCACATCGCCATCGTGCTCAAGCGGCTCCCGCGCACGATCGTCGGCGTCGCGGTCGGCGTCGCGCTGGGACTGGCCGGCGCCGTCGCGCAGGGCGTCACCCGCAATCCGCTCGCCGACCCCGGCATCCTCGGGATCAGCCAGGGTGCGGCCCTGGCGGTCGTCGCGGGCATCGTGCTGTTCGGCCTCACGCAGCCTTCGCAGTATCTGTGGTTCGCGTTCGCCGGCGCCTGCGTCGCGGGCGTGTTCGTGTGGGCTGTCGCCTCGCGCGGTCGCGAGGGCGCCACGCCGGTGAAGCTCGCGCTCGCGGGCGCCGCGGTCGCCGCGGCGTTCTCGTCCCTCGTCGCCGGCCTGCTCATCGCCAACCGGCAGGCGCTGGACACCATGCGCTTCTGGCAGGTCGGATCGCTCGCCGGTCGCGGGTTCGACGTCCTGCTTCCCGCGCTGCCCGCCCTCGTCGTCGGCACCGCCGCCGCGTTGATGATCGGGCGCATGCTCAACCTCTTCGCGCTCGGCGACGACACCGCCTCGGCGCTCGGGCTGCGCGTGGGACGCTCGCGGCTGATCGCCGGTGCGATCGTGGTGGTCCTGGCGGGTGCGGCCACCGCCGTCGCCGGACCGATCGCCTTCCTCGGGCTCGTCGTGCCGCACGCCGTCCGCGTCGCGACCGGGCCGGACTACCGCTGGATCCTCGCGTACTCGGCGCCGGCCGCCGCCGCCCTGCTCGTCGCCGCCGACGTGGTCGCGCGCGTCGTCGCACGCCCGGGCGAGGTGCAGGTGGGGATCGTCCTCGCGGTGCTCGGCGCGCCGGTCTTCATCGCCCTCGTACGCCGCGGACGGGCGGTGGCCCTGTGACCGCGGCATCCACCGCGCGCTCGGGCGCCACGACCCGCGCGTGGCGCGCGCATCTGCGCCGGCGGACCGCGATCGTCTGCGCCGGGCTCGGCGCCGTCGTCGTCGCGCTGTTCATCACCGCCCTGCTGCTCGGCGAGGCCGGGCTCTCTCCCGCCGAGGTGCTCTCGGCGTTCACCGGACGCGCCGACCGCATCACGGCCTACGTGGTGCTCGAGCTGCGCCTGCCGCGCGCGCTGGCCGCCGCGATCGTCGGCGCATGCCTCGGCGCTTCGGGGGCGGTGTTCCAGTCGGTGGTGCGCAATCCGCTGGCGAGCCCCGACATCGTCGGCATCACGTCGGGCGCCGGGTTCGCGGGTGTCGTCGCGGTGGTCGTGCTGCACGCGTCGGGGATCGCGCTGTCGTTCATCGTCATCGCGGGCGGGATCGCCGCCGCGATCGCCGTCGCCATGCTCACCTGGCAGCGCGGCATCCACGGGCTGCGCCTGGTGCTCGTCGGGATCGGCGTCGCCGCACTCGCGACCGCGCTCACGTCCTACCTGCTCACCCGCGTCGACATCCGTGAGGCGGGGGTCGCCTACACATGGCTGGTCGGCAGTCTCAACGGCGCGTCGTGGCCGATCGTGTCGATCACCCTGATCCTCGCCGTGATCGCCTTCGTCGCGCTCGCGTGGCGATCCCGTGCGCTGCGCGCGCTCGAACTGGGCGACACGACGGCGGCGGCGCTCGGGTTCCGCGTCGAACGCGACAGGGTCGTCGTGCTGCTCATCGCCACGGTGCTCGCCGCGATCGCCGTCGGCGCGAGCGGCCCCATCGCCTTCGTCGCGCTGATGGCGCCGCAGATCGCACGGCGGCTCGTCGGCCGCACCTCGCTCTCGCTGGTCGCCGCGGCGGCGACGGGGGCGGCCCTCGTGAGCGCCGCCGACCTGCTCGCGCAGTACCTGGTGCCGGGGGTCTCCTTCCCCGTCGGCGTCGTCACGGGCGCGATCGGCGCCCCGTACCTGGCCTGGCTGCTCGCCCGGTCGAACCGCACCCGTTCCGGAGGAACGACATGACCGCCGCACGCTCGCTCGCCACCCGCGACCTGACCCTCGCCTACGACGGCCGCACCGTCGTCGACGGGCTCACGTTCGAGGTCCCGCCGGGCCGCATCACGGTCATCGTCGGCGCGAACGCGTGCGGCAAGTCGACGCTGCTGCGGGGACTGTCACGCCTGCTGCCGCCGACGTCCGGCTCGGTGCTGCTGGACGGCGGCGACATCCACCGGATGCCGACGGCCGAGGTCGCACGTGTGCTGGGGCTCCTCCCCCAGGCGCCGGTCGCGCCCGACGCGATCACGGTGGCCGATCTCGTCGCCCGCGGCCGCTATCCGCATCAGGGCTGGCTGCGCCGTCGCCAGGGCGAGGACGACGCGATCGTCGACGCCGCGATGGCCTCGGCGGGCGTGCTCGAGCTCGCCGAGCGCTCCGTCGACGAGCTGTCGGGCGGCCAGCGCCAGCGCGTGTGGATCGCGATGGCCCTCGCGCAGCAGACCGACCTGCTGCTGCTCGACGAGCCGACGACGTATCTGGACATCAGCCACCAGATCGACGTGCTCGACCTGCTCGTCGACCTCAACGCCGAGCGCGACACGACGATCGTCATGGTGCTGCACGAGCTCGCCCTGGCATGCCGATATGCGGATCACCTCGTCGCGATGCGCGGCGGCGCGGTCATCGCCGCCGGCGCGCCGTCCGACATCGTGGATGCCGCGCTGGTCCGCGACGTGTTCGGCATCGACTCGGTCGTCGTGCCCGACCCCGTGAGCGGCACGCCGACGGTCGCCCCGTTCGGACGGCACCACCGGCTCCCCCGGGACTGAAGCCGGGCGGCCGGCCGACGCGATACGATCGAAGGCTATGTCTGCGCCCGAACCCGTCATCTCGTACCCGCCGGAGCTCCCCGTCAGCGCCGCGCGCGACGAGATCGCCCGTGCGATCCAAGACCACCAGGTCGTCATCGTCGCGGGCGCCACCGGGTCGGGCAAGACGACGCAGCTGCCCAAGATCGCGCTGGAGCTCGGCCGCACGCGCATCGCGCACACCCAGCCCCGGCGGCTCGCCGCCCGCACGATCGCCGAGCGCGTCGCCGAGGAGCTGCGGGTGCCGCTGGGCACCGCGGTCGGCTACAAGGTGCGCTTCACCGACAAGGTCTCGGCCGACACGAGCATCGCGCTCATGACCGACGGCATCCTGCTCAACGAGATCCACCGCGACCGCCTGCTGCGCCGCTACGACACGATCATCGTCGACGAGGCGCACGAGCGGTCGCTCAACGTCGACTTCCTGCTCGGCTATCTGCGCCGCATCCTCACCAAGCGGCCGGACCTCAAGGTCATCATCACGAGCGCCACGATCGACCCCGAGAGCTTCGCGAAGCACTTCGCCGAGCCCGACGGGACCCCCGCGCCGATCATCGAGGTGTCGGGCCGGACGTACCCGGTCGAGATCCGCTACCGCCCTTCGACGGGCGCAAGGACCGCGACGGGCGCAGGGACCGCACGGCGCGACGACGAGTCCGACGACGTCGACGGCATCACGGCGGCCCTGCGGGAGCTCGACCGCGAGCCGGCGGGCGACGTGCTGGTGTTCCTCCCCGGCGAGGCCGAGATCCGGGACGCCGCCGACGCGGTGCGCGGCCTGTATGCGAAGGACGCCGCCCCCACCGAGGTGCTGCCCCTGTTCGGCCGTCTCTCGGCAGCCGAGCAGCATCGCGTGTTCGAGCCGTCCCACGTGGCGGGCGTCCGTCGCCGGGTCATCCTGGCCACCAACGTCGCCGAGACGAGCCTCACGGTGCCCGGCATCCGCTACGTCGTCGACACCGGCACGGCCCGCATCTCGCGCTACAGCAACCGCAGCAAGGTGCAACGCCTGCCGATCGAGCCGGTGTCGCAGGCCTCGGCCCAGCAGCGCTCGGGGCGCGCCGGCCGCACCAGCGCGGGCGTCGCGATCCGCCTCTACGCCGAGGAGGACTTCGAGGCCCGTCCGGAGTTCACCGAGCCCGAGATCCTCCGCACGAGTCTCGCGTCGGTGATCCTGCAGATGCTGGCGCTCGGCTTCGGCGACATCTCGTCGTTCCCGTTCCTCACCCCGCCGGACTCGCGCGGGGTGAAGGCCGCATTCGATCTGCTCGTCGAGCTCGGCGCCGTGAAGACCGGCCGCGAGCACCATACGCTCACCGATCTCGGCCGCGAGATCTCACGGCTGCCGATCGACCCGCGGTTCGCGCGCATGCTCATCGAGGCGCGGCGGACGGGCGTGCTGCGCGACGTGCTCGCGATCGTGGCAGGCCTGTCCATCCAGGACGTGCGCGAGCGGCCCGAGGAGCGGCGCGAGGAGGCCGACAGGTTCCACGCGCGGTTCACGGACCCGACGAGCGACTTCCTGAGCCTGCTGAACCTGTGGAACCACCTGCAGGAGAAGCAGGCTGAGCTCGGCTCCAGTGCCTTCCGGCGCCTGTGTCGCGCCGAGCACCTCAACTACGTGCGCGTGCGGGAGTGGGCCGACGTGCATCGGCAGCTGAGCGCGCTCGTGAACGCCCCGCGCCGCGGGGTCGACCACGACGGCACCGCCGAGCCCGACCAGGTGCACAAGGCGATCCTCTCCGGGCTGCTCTCGCAGCTCGGCGTGCTCGACGAACGCACCGCCGCCCGCGCCGCGGGTCGCGGGCAGGCCGCTGCCGGCGACGCCAAGCGGCGCACCCCGCCGGCCGAGTACCTCGGATCGCGCGGCACGCGCTTCGCGATCTTCCCCGGCTCGGGGCTGCGCAAGCAGCGCCCGCAGGCGGTCATGGCCGCCGAGGTCGTCGAGACCAGCCGGATGTTCGCGCGGACGGTCGCCGCGATCGACCCGGAGTGGGCGGAGCCGCTGGCCGGAGACCTCGCCAAGCGGTCGCTGAGCGAGCCGCACTGGTCCAAGGCGTCCGGTGCGGCATCCGCGTACGAGAAGGTCACGCTCTTCGGCGTCGAGATCGTCCCCAAGCGCCGTGTGCAGCTGGCCCGCTTCGATCGGCCGTACGCGCGCGAGCTGTTCCTGCGTCACGCGCTGGTCGAGGGCGACTGGGACTGGTCGCACCTCGACAAGCGCCTGACCGCGTTCGAGCGCCGCAACCACGAGCTGCGCCGTCGACTCGAGAAGATCGAGGAGCGCGAGCGCCGCCGCGACATCCTCGTGGGCGACGAGGCCGTCTTCCGGTTCTACGACGCGCGTCTGCCGCAGGACGTCTTCGACGCGCGCTCGTTCGAGGCGTGGTGGAAGGATGCCGCCGCCCGCACGCCGCGGCTGCTCGACATGACCGAGGCCGACCTCGTCGACGAGGCATCGCGCGGCGACGAGCGCGACTTCCCAGCGCGCTGGCAGCAGGGCGACCAGGTTCTCTCGCTCGCCTACCGGTTCGAGCCGGGCGCACCCGACGACGGTGTGACGGCCGTGGTGCCGCTGGCCCTGCTCGCGCAGCTGCGGCCCGACGGCTTCGACTGGCAGGTGCCCGGCATGCGCGACGAGCTCATCACAGCGCTGCTGCGGGCGCTGCCCAAGTCGATCCGCCGGCACGTCGTGCCCGCGGCGGACTGGGCAACGACCTTCGCGGCCGACCTCGCGGGTCTCGGCCCCGAGGCGCACGACGGTCTTCCGCCGACCGCGCTGCGCGACGCCCTCGCCGCCCGCATCCAGCGCGTCGCGAACCAGCCGGTGACCGCGGCCGACTTCGAGCTCGACCGCGTCCCGGGCCACCTGCAGGTGTCGTTCCGCGCCGTGGACGAGCGCGGCCGCGCCGTCGGGTCAGATCGCGACCTCGCCGCACTGCAGGCACGGCTGTCGGACCGGGCGCGGGCATCGGTGTCGCGCTCGCTCAACGCCCCCGCCCGCGGCCCGCAGGGCCCCGCGACCACCTCGCGCCCCGCCCCCGCCGGCGCGCCCGCCGGCCCCGCCTTCGCGGAGCGCACCGGACTCACCGAATGGACGTTCGGCGACCTCCCGGACGTCGTGGACACCCGCGTCGCCGGCGGCGTCGTGCGCGGCTACCCCGCGATCGTCGACGAGGGCTCCTCCGTCGCGCTGCGCATCGAGGCGACGCCCGAGGCCGCCGTGAGCGCCACGCGCGCCGGCGTGCGACGGCTCGCGCTGCTGGCCGTGCCGTCGCCCACCGCGTACGTGCTCGATCACCTGACCTCGCCCGAGAAGCTCGCGCTGGCGGCATCCCCGTATCCGTCCGCGAAGGCGCTCGTCGAGGACTGTCGCGTGGCCGTGGCGGATGCCGTCATCGCCCGCGTCGCGGGTCCGGGCGCCGTGCGCACCCAGGCGGGGTTCGAGGCCGCGCGCGATGCGCTGTCGGCGGTGATCGTCGACGAGCTGTTCCAGACGGTGTCGCTGACCGCGCGCATCCTCACCGCCGCCCGCGACGTGGAGCGCAGCATGCGCGACGCGAACTCGCTCACGCTGCTCGGCGCGCTCGGCGACGTGAAGGCGCAGCTGGCAGGGCTCGTGTTCCCCGGCTTCGTGTCGCGCACCGGCACCGCGCGGCTCGCGCACCTTCCCCGGTACCTGCGCGGTGCGCTCGACCGCGTCAAGGCGCTGGCCGACAACCCCGGACGCGACCGGCAGCGCATGACGGAGTTCGAGCGCGCGAGCGCGCTGTACGCCGAGGCCGGCGGGACCATTCCGCCGGTCGCGGACGCGCCGGAGGCGATCGCGCATACACGGTGGCTGCTCGAGGAGTATCGGGTGAGCCTGTTCGCGCAAGGTCTCGGCACGGCCGAGCCGGTGTCGCTGCAGCGGATCGGCAAGGCGCTGCGCGAGTAGCGCCGGACGCCGGCATGTCACGCGGCGACACACGGGAATGGCCCGCGACCCCGGAGGGATTCACACGACATGACCAGAGCCATCGCGTACACCGAGTTCGGGGGCCCTGAGGTCCTGCACGAGATCGAGACCACCGACGTCCAGCCCGGACCCGGCGAGGTCGCGATCCGCGTCCAGGCCGCGGGCGTGAACCCGATCGACGCCAAGCTGCGCGCGGGCCTGCGCGCCTCGGCCGCCATCGTCGAACCACGCCGGGTGGGCGCGGACGGCGCCGGGATCGTCACCGCTGTCGGCGCGGGGGTCGACGGCTTCGGGGTGGGCGACGCCGTCGTGTTCGGCGGCGCCCACGGCGCGTACGCCGACGCCGTCGCGGTCCGCGCCGAGCACGTGCACCCGCGGCCGGCGGACGTGAGCGCCGCCGTCGGGGCCGCCATCGGCATCCCCGCCGGCACCGCCTACCAGACGCTGCGCTCGCTCGCCGTCGGCGCCGGCGACACCCTGCTGATCCACGGCGGATCGGGCGCCGTGGGGCAGGCGGCGGTGCAGTTCGCCGTGCTGTGGGGCGCGACGGTCCTCGCCACCGCGTCGCCCGCACGATTCGGCAGGCTGCGCGACCTCGGCGCGACCCCGGTGGCCTACGGCGACGGGCTCGCCGACCGGGTGCGCGAGGCCGCGCCGCAGGGCGTCACCGTCGCGATCGACGCCGCGGGCACCGACGAGGCGCTGCAGACGTCGCTCGAGCTCGTTCCCGACCGCCGGCGGATCGCCACGCTGGTGCGGGGTGCGGATGCCGCAGGCCTGGGCATCCGCGCCTTCTCCGGCGGCTCGCCCGAACCGCTCACGGCGCAGCAGCAGACCTGGCGCGCCGAGTCGGCACCGGTGACCCTCGCCCTCCTCGCGGCGGGTGCCTTCTCGGTCGAGCTCGGCCCGCAGTTCGCACTCGCGGACGCCGCGGCGGCGCATCGCGCGCTGGCCGAGGGCGTGTCCGGCAAGATCACGCTCCTCCCCTGACCCGGTGCGCGCAGGCGCTCACACGGTGCCGGTGACCTCCCCGGGGGCGGCGCCCGTGGCGATCGGGCGGCCCGGAGTGTTCGACCACTGGCTCCACGAGCCCGGGTAGAGCGCGAGCTCCAGCCCGGCCAGCTCAGCGGCGAACACCGCCTGCGCGGCGGTGACGCCCGAGCCGCAGTACGCCGCCGCGTCGGCGCCGGGCACCACGCCCACCGAGGCGAACAGCTCGGCGAGGGCGGCGGCATCCCGGAACCGCTCGCCGTCCATGTACGCCGTCGTCGCGAGGTTCACGGCGCCCGGGATGTGCCCGGCGATCGGATCGATGGGCTCGACCTCGCCGCGGTAGCGCTCGGCCGCGCGCACGTCGACGAGCACCCCGTTCGCGGGCAGTCCGGCCGCATCGTCGATCGACAGCACGGGTTCGGCGATGTCGTGCACCACCGCGTCTCCCGGCTCGGGCGTGACCGCACCGGTTTCGAGTCCGAAGCCGCCATCGATCCAGCCGCGCAGGCCTCCGTCGAGCAGCCGCACGTCGGCGATGCCCGAGCGGGTGAGCGCCCACCACGCCCGCGAGGCACCGAGCGCACGCGCATCGTCGTAGACGACCACCGTCTCGCCCCTGCGCAGTCCCCAGCGACGGACGGCCGCCTGCAGATCGGCGAGCGCGGGAAGCGGATGCCGCCCCTCATCGGGACGACCGTGACGCGACAGCTCCGACTCGAGGTCGACGTAGACGGCGCCGGGCACATGGCCGGCAGCGTGGTCAGCGCGGCCGTCGGGCTGGTCGAGGCGATAGCGGACGTCGAGCACGCGCACGGGGGTGCCGGTGCGGAGGAGGACGTCGAGTTCTGCGGGGGTGATGAGCTGCGCCACACGTCCATTCTCATCCCGTGCGCGCGTACCGCCCACCCGGCGCCCGCGGGCCGCGCCCGCAACAGTACGACACACGACGAGCACGCATCCAGGCGCGGGACCGACAATGGTTCCCATGCCCGAAGAGACTCGTCGCTCCGCCCCCTCTCGTCAGACCAGGTCGGGCTCCTTCGCGACGGCGCAGGTCCAGGCTGGTTACGTGTCGGGCCTCGCCGAGAACACCGCCGTGCCCTCGATCCACCAGTCGAACGGCTTCGAGTTCGCGTCGCTGAGCGAGGCGCGCGACCTGTTCGCCCTCCGCAAGGACGGGAACATCTACAGCCGTGCGGCCAACCCCACGGTGCTCGTGTTCGAGCGCCGGGTGGCCGAGCTCGAGGGCGGCATCGGGGCGGCGGGCGTGGCCTCGGGCCAGGCGGCCGTCGCGGTCGCCCTCCTCGCCCTCGCGAAGCAGGGCGAGCACATCGTCGCGGCACGGCAGCTGTACGGCGGCACCGTCGACCTGCTGCAGGACACGTTCGCCGACTGGGGAATCGAGGTCACCTTCGTCGACCAGGACGACCTCGACGCCTGGCAGGCCGCCGTCCGCCCCACCACCCGCGCGCTGTTCGCGGAGTCGATCTCGAACCCGATCGCCCAGGTCCTCGACCTCGGCGCTGTCGCGGCCGTCGCCCGGCGCGCGGGCGTGCCCCTCGTCATCGACAACACCGTCGCGACCCCGTACCTGCAGCGCGCGAAGGACTTCGGCGCCGACATCGTGGTGCACTCCGCGACGAAGTTCCTCGGCGGCCACGGCACGTCGCTCGGCGGCGTCGTCGTCGATCTCGGCACCTTCGACTTCACGGCCGAGCCCGAACGGTGGCCGCAGCTGACGCAGACCTACGCGCGCGTGCCCGACGGCAGCCTCGTCGAGCGCTTCGGCGAGACGGCATCGCCGTACATCGCGCTGGTCAAGACCAAGTACGTGCACGACCTCGGCCCATCGCTGTCGGCGTTCAACGCGTTCCAGCTGCTGCAGGGGCTCGAGACGCTCGACCTGCGCATGGAGCGCCACACCGCGACGGCGCTCACGGTCGCGCGATTCCTGGAGCAGCACCCCGCCGTCGCCCGCGTGCACCACCCCAGCTTGGAGTCCAGCCCGTGGCGCGAGAACGCCGCGACCTACCTGCCCGACGGCGCGAGCTCGGTGTTCGCGTTCGATCTGAGCGCCACCGGCGACGCCGAGGCGGACTTCCGCCTCGTCGAGGACCTCATCTCCCGGCTGCAGGTGATCCGCCTCGTCGCGAACATCGGCGATGCGCGCAGCCTCGTGGCCCACCCCGCGTCGATGACGCACAGCCACATGTCGCCGGCGCAGCTCGCCGAGGCCTACATCTCGCCGACGACGGTGCGGCTCTCGATCGGCCTGGAGGACGCGCACGACATCGTCGACGACCTCCGCCGCGCGCTCGACGGCGTCGCCGCCGCCCTCACCCCGGCCGAGGCGGATCGTCAGCTCGCCGAGACCAGCGCCCGGTAGAACCCGATCCCCCGCAGCCACACCTCGACGCGGATGCGCTCGTTGTGGGCGTGCAGCGCGTCGCGCTCGGCCCGCGTCAGGTGGAACGGCGTGAACCGGTACACGTTGTCGGAGATCGCGGTGAACCAGCGGCTGTCACTGGCGCCCAGCTGCAGATAGGGCAGCGTCACGACGTCCTCGCCGAGCGATGCCGTCACCGCTGCGGCGATCCGGCGCCACTGGTCGCCGCGCCACGGCGAGATCGGCGACGGGTCGGAACCGTGGGCCAGGGTCACCTCGACCTCGGGGTCGGCGATGACCCGGCGCACCCGCGCGGTCGCACCGTCCACGGTGTCGCCGGTCAGCAGCCGGATGTTCACGGCGGCCGTCGCCGAGGTCGCCAGCACGTTGTCGCCGGGTGCGCCGCGCAGCCGCGTGGCCACCGCGGTGGTCCGCACGGTCGCGTTCATCTCGGGCCCGAGCCGCGCCAGCACGCCTGCCACGAGCGGGCCGGTCACCGCGAGGCTGCGGAACAGCGCCCGCAGGGGCTGCGGCGCGTGCGGCGCCACTGTCGAGAGCATCGCGCGCACCGGCGCGGCGAGTCTCGTCGGGAAGGGATGCCGGTGCAGTCGGTCGACCGCGCGCGCGAGGCGTGCGGTGGCGGGGAACGACGGCGGGGTCGACGCATGCCCGCCGCCCTCTCGCGCGGTGAGCTCGAGAGTCATGACGCCGCGCTCGGCGACGCCGACCATCGCGGTGGGCACCGCCACGCCGGGGACCACGCCGTCGACGACGGCGCCGCCCTCGTCGAGCACGAGGCCCGGACGGATGCCGCGCCCGCGCAGCAGGGCGACGATCGCCTGTGCGCCGCCGCCCGCCGTCTCTTCGTTGTGGCCGAACGACAGGTACACGTCCCGCGCCGGCGCGAAGCCCTCGGCCGCGAGCTCCTCGACGGCCTCGAGGATCGCGACCAGGGACCCCTTGTCGTCGATCGCCCCCCGCGCGTGCAGGACGGCATCCGCGCCCTCGCCGACGATCTCGGCGGCGAACGGGGCGTGATCCCACTCTTCGGGCACGACCGGCACGACGTCGATGTGGGCCATGAGCACGAGCGGGAGCGCCGAGGTCGCGCCCCGCCAGCGATACAGCAGGGAGTGGCCGTCGACGACCTCGCGTTCGAGGCGCGCGTGGAGGGCCGGGTACAGCCGCACGACGGCGGCCGCGAAGTCGTCGAACGCGCTCCAGTCGGTCTCGGCCTCGTCGGCGTGCGACACGGTGGGGATCTGCAGCAGCTCGCGGAAGCGTTCGACGGAAGAACTCACGCGAAGAGCATACGCAGGCCACTAGCCTCGGTCTCATGACTTCTCAGGCATCCCTCCGCTGGGGCATCCTCGGCCCCGGCGGCATCGCCCGCGCCTTCACGAGCGACCTGCGCACCGCGGGGCTCGACGTGGCGGCGGTCGGGTCGCGCCGTCTCGAATCGGCTCAGGCGTTCGCCGCCGACTTCGGCATCCCGCACGCGCACGGCTCGTACGAGGACCTCGTCGCGGACCCCGACGTCGACATCGTCTACGTCGCCACGCCGCACCCGATGCACGCCGGTCAGGCGCTCCTCGCCCTCGAAGCCGGCAAGCACGTGCTCGTCGAGAAGCCCTTCACGCTCAACGCGGCCGAGGCCGAGGCGGTGCGCGAGGCGGCCGCGGAGCGCGGGCTGCTCGCGATGGAGGCGATGTGGACCCGCTACCTGCCGCACATGATCCGCATCCGCGAGATCGTCGCGTCGGGTGTGCTCGGCGAGATCCGCGCCGTCACCGCCGACCACACGCAGCGCATCACGAGTGATCCGGCGCACCGGCTGAACGCGCTGGAGCTCGGCGGCGGCGCGCTGCTGGATCTCGGCATCTATCCGGTGTCGTTCGCGTGGGACATCCTCGGCGAGCCGCTCACCGTCGTCGCCTCGGCGCGACTGGGCGAGACCGGCGCGGACACCGAGATCGCGACGATCATGGCGCACGCCAACGGCGCACTGTCGACCACGCTGACCTCGTCGCGCTCGGCGGGGCCCAACACGGCCTCGATCGTCGGCACGGACGCCCGCATCGACATCGACCGCGTCTGGTACACGCCGACCTCGTTCCGCGTGGTCGCGCCCGACGGCAGCGTGCTCGAGGAGTACCGCTCCGAGGTCGAGGGACGCGGGATGCAGTATCAGGCGCTCGCGGCCGAGCGCATCGTCGCGGCGGGGCGCACCGACTCGGACGAGCTGCCGATCGACGAGAGCGTCGCGATCATGGCGACCCTCGACGAGATCCGCTCGCTCGTGGGCGTCCGCTACCCCGTGGAGGACTGACATGGCCGACCTGCAGGGCGCCCGAGTCGCCGTCTATCTCGACTTCGACAACATCGTGATGTCGTGGTACGACCGCGTGCACGGCAAGAACTCCTACTCGCGGGACCGGCAGAAGATCGCCGCGAACCCCTCGGACCCCGAGATCGCCGAGCGCCTCGCGGCCGCCACCATCGACGTCGGCGCGATCATCGACTACGCGACGTCGTTCGGCACGCTCGTGCTCACGCGCGCGTACGCCGACTGGTCGTCACCTGTGAATGCCGAGTACCGTTCGCAGCTCGTCGCCCGCGCGGTCGATCTCGTGCAGCTGTTCCCCGCGGCCGCCTACGCCAAGAACGGCGCCGACATCCGCCTCGCGGTCGACGCGGTCGAAGACATGTTCCGCCTCCCCGACCTCACCCACGTCGTGATCGTCGCGGGCGACTCGGACTACGTGCCGCTCGCACAGCGCTGCAAGCGGCTCGGACGCTTCGTCGTGGGCGTCGGGGTCGCCGGCTCCACCGCCAAGTCGCTGGCCGCGGCATGCGACCAGTTCGACTCGTACGACGCCCTCCCCGGCGTCGCCGCGCCGCCGACCGGGAAGAAGGATGCCGCACCCGCCGGTGCCGCCAAGAGCGGCCGCCGCGCGAAGAAGCCGTCGGCCGACCCTGTCGAGAGCCTGCTCGAGCGCGCGCTCCGGCTGGAGAGCGACAAAGAGGGCGTGGAGTGGCAGCACGCGTCGGCCGTCAAGAGCCTCATCAAGCGCCTCGACCCGTCGTTCAGTGAGAAGGGCCTGGGCCACAAGAGCTTCTCGGAGTTCGTCAAGGCCCACCCCGACGTGGCCGAGGTCGACGAGTCCGGCAACATCGTGCTCATCCGGCTGGCGCCGTCACGGCGCTGACGCGGGGTCGCCGACCGACAGGCCCCCGTCTACCGGCCGGACGCCGGCGCGGTCCGCGCGAGGAACTCGAGCAGTCCCGCGTTGAACGCCCGGGGCTGCTCGATGTTCGCCGCGTGTCCGTCGTGAGCGATCACGGCCGACTCGCCTCGCGCCGCGAGCGCCGCGGACGCCGCGGCGTGCGAGCTCGGCCAGAACTCGCTGTCGGCCCCGGCGACGAACAGCACCGGCAGCCCGGTGGCCGCGATGACGCCTCTCCAATCGGCGGTCGCGTGATCGTGCAGGAGCGAGAGCTCGCCGGCGGTGAGAGCCCGCTCAGCGCCCTTCATCGCCCGCAGCAGCCGGACGAGCCGCAATCCGCGGCGCACCAGCGGCGTGCCGCGGCCGGTGGCGGGGATGCCTTCGGCGAAGTACGTGTCGGCGTTCGAGGGTGTGTAGCCGTAGAACCCGTGCGGCCAGTCCTCGGTATTGAGCATCTTCGGCGTCTGGTCGACCGACACGACGGCCGCAGTGCGCTGCTCGCCCTCGGCATGCAGATACGACCAGATCGTGCTCGCCCCCATCGAGCCGCCGATGAGCACGACGTCACGAAGGTCCAGCGCGTCGAGGATGTCGCGCACATCGCGAGCCCGCCGCGCCATGTCGACGCCGCTCTCGGGCCGCTCCCCCGCTCCGTGCCCGCGTACGTCGACCGACAGCACACGGTACCCGGCACCAGCGAGCGCGGGCACCTGATACATCCAGCTGGTCGCTGCGGCCTTGAAGCCCGCGAGCAGCACGACCGGACGCCCGTTCGGATCACCGGCCGCCTCGTACTGCAGCCGGACACCGTCGTCAGCACGGATCGCGGGCATGTCAATCTCCGTTCGGGAAGGCCTTGCCGGGGTTGAGGATCCCGGCCGGATCGAGGGCGTGTTTGATCGCGTGATGCATGCGGCGCACGACAGGGCTCAGCTCTTCGGCAGCGCCGGGAAGCTTGAGCAGCCCCACGCCGTGCTCACCGGTCACCGTCCCGCCCAGCGCGCGGCAATCGTCGACGATGCGATCGAAGGCCCGCTTCGCACGCGACCGCGCGGCGTCGTCGCCTTCTGGAGCGATGATGAGCGGATGCAGGTTGCCGTCGCCCGCGTGGGCGATGTTGGCGATCACGACGTCAGCTTCGGCAGCCGTCGCCTCGATGCGTGCGAGCATCTCGGGTACGGCTCCTCGCGGGACGCAGACGTCCTCGGTGAGTACCGGCCCCAGTCGCTCCAACGCGGGGTATGCGAGGCGCCGGGCCGCGAACAGCCGGTCGATCTCGGCAGGATCGACCGCACGTTCGACGCGGCTGCCGCCGGCGCGACGGAACAGCCCCTCGATCTCGGCCGCCAGTTGCTCGCCGCGCGCGCCCGGCTCGTCGACCTTGGCCAGCAGCAGCGCCCCCGCCGCCTCGGGCAGCAGCCAGCCCTGCCACCGGGCGACGGCGTGCAGGCACGTGCGATCGATGAGTTCGAGCGCTGAGGGCACGATGCCGGCCGCGGTCACCGCGGACACGGCGCGCCCGGCGTCCGCGAGGGTGCCGAAGTAGCCGACGACGGCCCGCTCCTCGCGGCCGCCCAGCGGACGAAGCTTCACCGTCACGTCGACGATCACGCCGAGCGTCCCCTCGGAGCCGACGAAGAGCCCGGTCAGGTCGTACCCCGTCACGCCCTTCGCCGTCGTTCGCCCGAGTCGGGCAACGGTGCCGTCGGCGAGCACCACTGTCATGCCCAGTACGTAGTCGCGGGTCACTCCGTACTTCACGCAGCAGATGCCGCCCGCATTGGTCGCGACGTTCCCGCCGATGGTCGAGATCGCCTGGCTCGCCGGGTCCGGCGGATACCAGAGGCCCTGGGCGGCCACATGCTGCCGCAGATCGTCGTTGAGGACCCCGGCCTCCACCACGGCGTACCGCTCGGCGGTGTCGACCTTCAGGACGCGGTTCATCCGCTCGAGCGAGAGCACGATGCACCCCTCGATCGCGTTCGCCCCGCCCGACAGCCCGGTGCCGGCACCGCGCGGCACCACCGCGACGCCATGCGCGGCCGCCGCGGCGACAGTCGCGACGACGTCTTCGAGGGACGACGCGAAGACGGCCGCGGCAGGACGACCGAAGTCGGCCCATTCCGCGTCGTCGTGGCTGAGCTGATCGAGCGTCTCGCGCTCAGTCGTGACGGCATCCGGCGGCAGGACGGCGCGAAGCGCCTCGGCGATGGGGGGCATGGCCCTCCGATGCTATGCCCGGCGACAGCCTGCCCCCGAACCGCACGCTTCGCTTCCTGGTCCGCACAACACCCGGCCCCGGAAAACACCGGTCCGGTACAGTGTGACCCGTGGCACGCCGTAATGCCCCGCCGGGCTCGCAGACCTCGCTGCGCGAGGCCAATCGCGCGCGCGTCGTCGAGTCCCTCAAGCGCCACGGCCGCCTCACCCAGATCGAGCTGGCCGGCAGCACCGGCCTGTCCCCCGCGACGGTGTCGAACATCGTCAAAGAGCTGACCGCCTCGGGACTGCTGCACACGTCGTTCACCACGAGCAGCGGCCGCCGCGCGACCCTCGTGTCGCTCGCCCGCCGGCTCGGCCTCGTCGCCGGAGTGCACTACAGCTCGCGGCACCTGCACATCGCGATCGCCGACACGGCCCGCACGATCGTCACGCAGTCCTCGCTGCCGCTCCCCCTCGACCACCGCCACGACTCCGAGCTCGACAGGCTGGCGCTGCTGCTCGGCGACATGATGGAGTCCATCGGCGGGTCGCTCTCGGACCTGCTGGCGGTCGGCCTCGCTCTGCCCGCACCCATCGACCCGCGCACCGGGCGCGTGTCGACGCCGGGTCTGCTGCGCGGCTGGGAGGGCGTCGACGTCGCCGAGTCGCTGTCGATCCGCATCGGACGCCCCGTGTACGTCGACAGCGAAGCCAACCTCGGCGGGCTCGCCGAAGCGCGCGAGGGGAACGGCCGGGCGGCGGCATCCAGTGTCTTCATCCGCGTCGGCCACACGATCAGCGCCGGACTCGTCGTCGACGGCGACCTGTTCCGCGGGGTCAACGGCAAGGCCGGCCAGATCGGGCACGTGACGCTCGACGAGAACGGGCCGATCTGCCGCTGCAGCAACCGCGGGTGCCTGGAGACCTACGCGGGCGGACCGGCACTGCTGTCGCTGTTCCCGCCGAGTGAGGGCATGCACCGTCTGGGCGACCTGCTGCAGGCCGCCGAGGCCGGAGACGGCAGCGCACGGCGCGTCATCGCCGACGCCGGACGCCACATCGGCATCGCCGCGGCGAGCCTGTGCAATCTGTTCGACCCCGAGCTGATCGTCGTGGGCGGCGAGCTCGGCCAGGCCGGTGAGATCCTGATGGCGCCGATGCGGCACTCGCTGGAGCGCACCGCGCTGCCCTCGGCCGACGGGCTGCCCGAGATCGTCGGCGCCTCGTTCGGCGAATGGGCCGAGACCCGCGGCGCGATCGCGATCGCCCTCGACCACGTGACGGTGCTGGATGCCGGGGCCGGCCTCGACGGCATGTCGGGCACCGGCCCGTTGCCCGGCGCACCGACCCTGCCGATCACGGCTTAGGCTCTTCCGATGCCCCTCACGCGACTGCTCCGGCCGCGACGGCGCCCGGCGCCCTCGCGCGGTCTGCCCTCGCACCCTGGCCTGCGACGCGCCGTGGCGGCGGCATCCACGATCCTGCTCGGCGCGACCATGCTCGCGGCGTGCACCGCGACACCCTCGCCCAAGAGCACTCCCGACGACTCCACGATCGCGCTGCTGCTGCCCGACGCCAAGACCGCGCGCTACGAGACGTTCGACCGGCCGCTGTTCGAGGAGCGCGTCGACGAGCTCGGCGACTACAAGGTGCTCTACGCCAACGCGGATCAGGACGCCGCGAAGCAGCAGCAGCAGGCCGAGTCCGCGCTCACGGCGGGGGCCGGCGTGCTCGTGCTCGACCCCGTCGACGCGAACGCGGCAGTCAGCATCGTGACCTCGGCCAACACGCGCGGCGTGCCCGTGATCTCGTACGACCGGCTCATCGCGGGCGGCGACCTGGCGTATTACGTCTCGTTCGACAACGAGAAGGTCGGCGTGCTGCAGGCCACCGCGTTCGTCGAGGGCATGAAGGACCTCGCCGACGGCAGCGGCATCCTGATGGTCAACGGATCGCCCACCGACAGCAACGCCGCACTGTTCAAAGAGGGCGCCCACAGCATCATCGACGACAGCGGCCTGCACGTGCTCGCCGAGTACGACACCCCCGGCTGGAACCCCGAGAAGGCCCAGGAATGGGTGTCGGGGCAGATCGCACAGCATCGCGGCCAGATCGCCGGCGTGTACGCCGCCAACGACGCCACCGCGGGCGGGGCCGTCGCCGCGCTGCGGGTCGCGAACGTGAGCCCGTGGCCGATCGTCACCGGCCAGGACGCCGAGCTGTCGGCGATCCAGCGGCTGCTCACCGGCGACCAGTACATGACCGTGTACAAGGCGATCAAGCCGCAGGCGCGCCTCGCGGCCGAGGTCGCCGTCGCACTGCTGCACGGTGAGACCGTGACCGCGCCGCTGGAGATCCAGGGCACGCCGTCGACGCTGCTCGACCCCGTCGCGGTCACCGTCGACAACATCATGCAGACCGTCGTCGCCGACGGGTTCTGGACGGTCGATGACATCTGCACACCGGCGTACGCCGATGCGTGCGAGGCCGCGGGCATCGGGTAGGGTCCGGAGGATGTCGATGACGCACCCGCGGACGGGACGACCGCGCGAACGAGTGCTGACGATGCGCGGCATCGGCAAGCGCTTCGGCGCCGTCAAGGCGCTCACCGACGTCGACTTCTGGGTCAACGAGGGCGAGGTCGTCGCCCTCGTCGGCGACAACGGCGCCGGCAAGTCCACTCTCGTGAAGGTGCTCGCGGGCGTCCATCCGCCTGACGCCGGCACGATCGAGTTCGACGGCGAGCCGGTCGACATCGACTCCCCCGCCGACGCGCAGGACCTCGGGATCGAGACGATCTTCCAGGACCTCGCACTCTGCGACAACCTCGACGTCGTCGCCAACCTGTGGCTCGGCCGCGAGCTGCGCGACGGCGCGACGCTCGACGAGGTCGACATGGAGCGCCGCACCTGGACGCTGCTGCGCGAGCTGTCGGCCAAGATCCCCTCGGTCCGCGTGCCCGTCGCTTCGCTCTCGGGCGGGCAGCGCCAGACCGTCGCGATCGCGCGATCGCTGATCGGCGAGCCGAGGGTCGTGATCCTCGACGAGCCGACCGCCGCGCTCGGCGTCGCGCAGACCGCCGAGGTGCTGAACCTCATCGAACGGCTCCGCGAACGCGGCCACGGCGTGATCCTCATCAGCCACAACATGGCCGATGTGCTCGCCGTCGCCGACCGCGTCGTCGTGCTGCGGCTGGGCCGCAACAACGGCGTATACAACGTCGCCGACGTCACGAGCGAGACGCTGATCGCCGCCATCACCGGCGCGGTCGGACCGGTGCGCCCGGCCACCGACCGGCGGCCGCCGGTGCCGACCGCCGCCCCGGACCCCGTCGCCCCCGAGCTGGTCGCCCCGGTCGACGAGGACACCGGCGGGACTGTCATCCGGATGCCCCACGCCGGCTCCCGCCGGCACCCCCGCGAGAACGGACGCCGATGAGCTCGCGCGGCGACGAGCGGATCGCCGAGCAGACCGCCGATGAGCGGCGGCTCAGCAGCAGCGGCATCCGCACCCTGTTCGAGGGCTTCGTGGCGCGCATCCGCGGCGGCGACCTGGGTGCGCTGCCCGTGGTGCTCGGCATCGTCGTGATCTGGTCGGTCTTCCAGGCGCTCAACCCGGTGTTCCTCTCCAGCGAGAACCTCGTCAACCTCACGATGCAGTGCGCCGCGATCGGCACGATCGCGCTCGGGGTGGTGGTCGTGCTGCTGGTCGGCGAGATCGACCTCTCGGTCGGCTCCGTGTCGGGCCTGGCCGCTGCGGTCCTCGCCGTCACGTTCGTCCAGCTGCAGTGGAACCTCGTGGTGTCGATCATCGCGGCACTCGCGATCGGCTGCGCCGTCGGCCTCCTGTACGGCTATCTGTTCACGCGGTTCGGGCTGCCGAGCTTCGTCATCACGCTCGCCGGCCTGCTCGGCTTCCTCGGGCTGCAGCTGTGGGTGCTCGGCGAGACCGGTTCGATCGCCATCCCGTTCGACTCGTGGATCGTGCAGTTCGCGCAGCAGCTGTTCCTGCCGTCGTGGGCGGCGTACGCCCTGGCCGTGGCCTCCGTGGGTGCGTACGCGTGGTCGCGCGTGCGACACGCGCAGCGGCGGGCGGCCGCCAACCTCGTGAGTCAGAGCTACACCTCCATCGCGGTGCGCAGTGGCGCGCTGCTCGTGTTCCTGGTGGCCGCGATCTGGTACCTCGACCTCGACCGCGGGGTCGGCGTGATGTTCCTGTTCTTCCTCGCCCTCGTGGTGGTCATGAACTTCCTGCTCACTCGCACACGGTGGGGCCGGTCCGTCTATGCCGTAGGCGGCTCCGTCGAGGCGGCGCGGCGCGCCGGCATCCGCGTCGATCGGATCTACCTGTCGGTGTTCGCGCTGTGCTCGACGCTCGCGGCCGTGGGCGGCATCCTGGCCGCCGCGCGACTGGCGTCGGCCAATCAGAGCTCGGGCACCGGCGACGTCAACCTCAACGCGATCGCGGCGGCGGTGATCGGCGGCACGAGCCTGTTCGGCGGCCGCGGATCGGCGTTCTCGGCGCTCGTCGGCATCGTGGTGATCCAGTCCATCTCGTCGGGTCTGACCCTGCTCAACCTCGACTCGTCGGTGCAGTTCATGGTCACCGGCGTGGTGCTCGTGCTCGCCGTCATCGTCGACTCGCTGTCACGCCGCACCCGCGCCGCGACCGGTCGCGCCTGAATCCCGCGACGCACCGCTGCCTTCATTTGACGAACACGGGTGATGGCGGCATCCACTGACCTTCTCCTCTTGCTGCGCAGAACTTCGTGAATTGATGCCATTGACTGGGCAATCTGCACGGTAAGCGCTCTCTCTTTGAGACCGCTCTCAGCGCACACGCCGACGTTCCACGTGCGTTGCCAAAGCGTTACGTTCAAGACTTGACGATAAGAATCCCCATCGTCGATGATCGCTTTCAGCGATGAACACTCAGGACCGAACCTGGGCCTCGCTCGCTTCAATGACGAAAGGCGAAAGATGAAGAAGTCTTCATTCCTGGCTGCGGCCGCCCTCGCCGGCGCCGCCGCTATGGTGCTGGCTGGCTGTTCCAGCAGCAGCAACGACGGCGGTACGGACACCAGCACCGGCGATGCCGGCGCCGAAGGCCGCGCGTGCGTCATCCTTCCCGACTCGGCTTCGTCGAACCGCTGGGAAGACTTCGACCGCAAGTACCTGGAGTCGGGCCTGACCGACGCCGGCTTCGAGGTCGACATCCAGAACGCGCAGGGTGACACCTCGAAGTACTCGACGATCGCCGACCAGCAGCTCACCAAGGGCTGCGGCGTCATGCTCCTCGTCGACTACCAGGGTGCCGCCGAGGGCGTCGCCAAGAAGGCCAAGGCCGAGGGCATCCCCGTGATCGCCTACGACCGCCCCTTCACCGGCGCCGACTACTACGTGTCGTTCGACAACAACCAGGTCGGTCAGCTCGAGGGGCAGACGGTCGTCGACGGTCTGAAGGCCGCCGGCAAGGACCCGGCGACCGCGATCGTCATCTACATGGGCGGCGACCCGACCGACGGCAACGCCAAGATGTTCCACGACGGTGCCGTCGAGGTCATGGAGGCAGCAGGCATCAAGCCGGCCGCCGAGCCCGCCGGTGTCTGGGACCAGGCCAAGTCCGCGACCAACTTCGAGCAGGCCCTCACCGCCACCGGCGGCAAGGTCGACGGTGTGTGGTCGGCCAACGACGCCAACGCGGCCGGTGTCATCTCGATCCTGCAGAAGAACAACCTGACCGGCGTCGCGGTGTCGGGCCAGGACGCGCAGGTCGGCGCGCTGCAGTACATCCTGCTCGGCTGGCAGACGGCGACCGTCTACAAGCCGGTCAAGGACGAGGCGACCGCCGCGGTCGACACTGCCGTGTCGCTGCTGAAGGGCGACAAGCCGTCCGCCGACGCGAAGCTCGACGACGGCACGCCCTACATCCAGGTCACGCCGATCCTCGTCGGACCCGACAAGGTCAAGGACGTCGTCGCCGCAGGTGACGCGTCGTACGACGATGTCTGCACCGCCGACGTCAAGGCCGCCTGCGACCAGTACGGCGTCACCAAGTAAGCACCGCATCGCTGCGAGGGCGTCGCGTCGACAGGCGCGGCGCCCTCCGCAGCGCGACGGTTCCGCCGAGTCCCGCAAGGAAGCGAGCATGTCAGACACCATCACCCCACCCCTCCCCGATGCCCTCGCGGGCACCGGCGCCGAGCCGATCATCAAGCTCGTCGGCGTCAAGAAGTCGTTCGGGCCCGTCAGCGTCTTGAAGGGCGTGGACCTTCTGGTCCGCCCCGGCAAGGTGACGGCCCTCGTCGGCGACAACGGCGCCGGCAAGTCCACGCTGATCAAGGGCCTCGCCGGCGTGCAGCCCTACGACGAGGGCGAGGTCCTGATCGACGGCGTCCATCGAGACCTGCACGCGCCGCGCGACGCGTCGGGCCTGGGCATCGAGGTCGTCTATCAGGACCTTGCGCTGTGCGACAACCTCGACATCGTGCAGAACATGTTCCTCGGGCGCGAAGAGATGTCGGCCGGCACGTTCGACGAGGGCCGCATGGAGAAGGAGGCGTCCGACACGCTCCGCTCCCTGTCGGTGCGGACGGTCAAGTCCGTCCGCCAAAAGGTCTCGAGCCTTTCGGGCGGGCAGCGCCAGACCGTCGCGATCGCACGCGCCGTGCTCAAGAAGGCGCGCGTGGTGATCCTCGACGAGCCGACCGCCGCCCTCGGCGTGGCTCAGACCGAGCAGGTGCTGAACCTCGTGAAGCGGCTCTCCGAGCAGGGCGTCGCCGTCGTCCTCATCAGTCACAACCTCGCCGACGTCTTCGAGGTCGCCGACGACATCGCGGTGCTGTATCTCGGCCAGATGGTCGCCCAGATCGCGACGGCCGACACGACGCGCGACGACGTGGTCGGCTACATCACCGGAACGAAGACCCTCGGCAACGTCCAGATCGTGGGCACCGAGACCATCCGCACCGAGGGAGGCTCACAGTGAGCAGCGCAACGACACGCACCGAAGCCGCGCCCGACCCCGTCGCCGGAGACCTCATCGGCAGCGGTGTCGAGGGCGGGCTCGGCGACCAGATCCGCGCCTGGTGGCAGCGCGTGCGCGGCGGCGAGATGGGCGCCCTGCCCGCCGTCGGCGGGCTCGTCGTCCTCGGCGGACTCTTCACGGCGCTGAGCCCCTACTTCCTCACCGAGCGCAACTTCGCCAATCTTCTCAACCAGGCCGCGCCGCTCGTGATGCTCGGCATGGCCCTGGTCTTCGTCCTGCTGCTCGGCGAGATCGACCTGTCCGCGGGCGTCACCGGCGGTGTCGCGATGGCGGTCTTCGTCGTCCTGAACTCGCAGTTCCACGTGCCGTGGCCGTTGGCGCTGCTGATCGGGTTCGGCGTCGGCTTCGCCACCGGCGCGCTCATCGGCTTCTTCGTCGCCCGCGTCGGCATCCCGTCGTTCGTGGTGACGTTGGGCCTCTTCCTCGGATACCAGGGCCTGACGCTGCTGATCATCGGCGACGGCGGCCTGTACCGCATCGAGGTGCCCGAGCTCATCGCGCTGCAGAACGGCAACCTGCCGGTGTGGGGCGGGTGGGTGATGCTGGTGATCATGCTGGCGATCTCGGCTGCCACCTCGTTCTGGGACCGGGCCCGGCGCACCCGCGCCGGCGTCCCCAACCGTGCGCTCGCGCTCGTGTGGATCAAGCTCGGCGTCATCGCCGTGCTCGGCGGCGTCGTGGTCTTCGTCCTCAACGAGAACCGCGGATCGGCGCTGCACGCCGTTCAAGGCGTCCCGATCATCGTCCCGGTCACGCTCGTCATCCTGTGGCTCGGCACGTTCCTGCTCGATCGCACGAAGTTCGGTCGCTACGTCTACGCCATCGGCGGCAACGCCGAGGCGGCACGCCGCTCGGGCGTCAAGGTGCGCTGGATCAAGTGGTGGGCCTTCGTCCTCTGCTCGATGCTCGCGGTGGCCGCCGCCCTGTTCACGGTGAGCCGCATCCAGTCGGTCGACGCGACAGTCGGGCGCGACATCGTGCTCTCCGGCGTTGCGGCGGCCGTCGTCGGCGGCGTCAGCCTGTTCGGCGGACGCGGTCGACTCGTCCACGCTGCGATCGGCGCGCTGGTGATCGCCGTGATCACCAACGGCCTCGGGCTGCTCTCGCTGCCGTCGGGGATCAACCTGCTCGTCACCGGCGGCGTGCTGATCCTCGCCGCCTCCGTCGACGCGCTCTCCCGGGTGCGCTCGGGCGGGCTGCGCATGTAGCGGACGGCGCGTCGCCGAAGAGCGCCGGGTGGATGCCTCCACCCGGCGCTCTTCGTCTGTCCGCCGTCACGCGCGCAGCGCGAGCACCTCGTCCACCCACGCGGGCACGAGGTCGCCGGCGCGGCCTGCCCGCGCATCGTCGAACGGCACGGCGGGGTCGCTCGGCTCGAGGTTGAGCTCCACGGTCCACGCGCCGAACGCCGCGGCGAGGGCGACGTAGCCGGCCGCCGGGTAGACCTCTCCAGACGTGCCGATCGACACGAAGACGTCGCTCGCGACCACCGCCTGCTCGATGCGGTCCAGGCCGTACGGCATCTCGCCGAACCACACGACGTCGGGGCGCAGCATCCGCTCTCCGCATTCCGGGCACGCAGGCCGGTCGATCAGGTCGGCGTCCCAGACCGGCCGCGCATCGCATGCCAGACAGCGGGCGCGACGCAGTTCGCCGTGCATGTGCACGAGGTTGCGACTGCCGGCGCGGTCATGCAGATCGTCGACGTTCTGCGTCACGACGAGCAGATCGTCCCCGATCGCGCCTTCCAGGCGTGCGAGCGCGCGGTGCGCCGCATTCGGGACGACGCTCCCCAGCGCCCGGCGCCGCGCGTCGTAGAACGCCAGCACGGCATCGGGGTCTGCGGCGTACCCTTCGGGCGTCGCGACGTCTTCGACGCGGTGCCCCTCCCACAGCCCGTCGGGGCCGCGGAACGTGGGCACCCCGCTCTCGGCCGAGATGCCGGCGCCGGTGAGCACGACGATGCGCATGACGGACCGCTCAGCCGCGCAGCAGCGCACGCAGCGTCTGGATCGTGTCGGCCTCGTCGGCGCGCTTGTCGGGCCGGTACCCCTTGACCCGGGCGAACCGCAGGGCGATGCCGCCGGGGTAGCGGCTCGAACGCTGCACGCCGTCGATCGCGATCTCGACGACCGTCACCGGCCGCACGTGCAGAGCGTAGGCCGAGCGGCGCGTCTCGATGGTCGGGAAGTGCTCGGTCTGCCAGCGCAGGGTCGCGTCGGTGAGGCCCTTGAACGTCTTTCCGACCATGACGAAGCCGCCGGGCTCGCCGAACTCGCCCATCGGATCGAGCGCGCCGAGGTGCAGATTCGACAGCAACCCGGTGCGCCGGCCGGAGCCGGGTTCGACGGCCAGCACCACCAGGTCGTAGGTGAGCACGGGCTTGACCTTGAGCCAGCTCTTACCGCGTCGCCCTGCCGCATACGGCGCGTCGAGCGCCTTCACCATGACGCCCTCGTGCCCGGCCGCGAGCGCATCGCGCGAGAAGGCCTCCGCCTGCGCAACGTCGTCGGTGACGATTCCGGGCATCCGTGCGGCGCCGGCGACGCGGGCGAGCGCTTCGAGTCTCGTCGACAGCGGCTCGTCGATGAGGTCGCGGCCGTCGAGATGCAGGATGTCGAAGAACCACGGTCGCAGCAGGGCCGCGACCTCGGACTCGGAGCCGAACCGCGCCATCGTGTCCTGGAACGGGCGCGGCGCGCCGTCCTCGTCGAGGGTGAGGGTCTCGCCGTCGAGGATCACCCGCTCTGCCGGCAGCTGCCGTGCAGCCTCGACGATCTCGGGCACGCGGTGCGTGATGTCGGCAAGGCTGCGGGTGTAGACGTGAACCTCGTCGCCGTCGCGGTGCACCTGGATGCGTGCGCCGTCGAGTTTGAACTCGATGGATGCCGCACCTCGGGCCTGCGGCCCGCCGATCGTCGCGAGGGCGTCGGCCACGCTCGACGCGGTCGATGCGAGCATCGGCATGACAGGGCGCCCCACCTGCAGGCCGACGGCGCCGAGCTCGGCGGCGGTGCCGGTGAGCGCCAGCCGGGCCGTCTCTCCGACGTCGCCCGAGAGCATGGCCGCGCGGCGCACCGACGGCGCGGCCCGGTCCGCGGCCTGCGCGACAGCGTCGAGGAGCACGCCCTCCAGCGCCCCGGTGCGCAGCTCGCCGAGCATGATCCGGGTGAGCAGGTCCCACTCCCCCGAGGTGGCCCGACCCGCGAGCCCCTTCAGCTCGGCGGCGCGGGCGGACGCCGACCCGGGTCCCTCGGCCGCGGCCAGACGATCGAGCGCCGCGTCGACGTCGAGGACCGTGAGACCGGGTTCGGCCGCGTGCGCGACGTCGAGGCTCGTGACGCTCCGCCAGCCGACCCCGAGACGCCCCTGCCGCGGCGACGCCAGCAGGAACCCCACCGCCGGGCCGATCTCGTCAGGCTCGAGCCGGCGCAGCAGCTCGGCAAGCGCCGCGACCTTGGCCAGGCGCGACGACGTCGCGGCGACGGCATCCGTCACCGTCACGAGCTCCGCGAGCAGCATGGGTCACCCCGCAGTCATCGCGTCGGCGGCAGACGCCGTGAACGCCAGATAGTCGGCGGGGTCGTCACCCGAGACGATCGCCCGCAGCACGACTTCGTCGGCCGCTTCGCGGTAGGCGGCGAGTTCGGCGGCGAAGCCCTGCGGGCGCAGCACGGTGTCGGCCGCGGCGATGCCGAGGCGGGCGAAGTTGGCCGCGTACGACGGATACCCCGCGTAGCGCGCGGCCTCGTTCTGCAGCCGGTCCAGGGCGGCCGGATCCGTCGCCGCCCGCACGTAGAGGGCGGCTCGGGCCGCGGGCGAGACCTCGTGCGCGGCGTCCGTCTGCGCACGCGCGGCCTCCGGCGTCAGCCAGCTGAGCAGGACGCCGTCGGATGCCCCGGCCCCGAGCCGCCGCATCTTGGGGCCCAGCGCACCCACGACCACGCTCGCATCGGATCCGGCGCGCAGGGCGGCGGCGGCATCCCTCACCCGCGCCAGTGCGCCGACCGCGCCGCCGGAGCCGGACCCGATGCCCAGCACGAGCCGATCCACCGGCAGACCCAGCGCATCCACGCGAGCCACGATCGACTCGGGTGTGCGCCGGTCGACCGGCAGCACACCGGTCGCGAGCACGAGTCGGTCGGTCACGGCGGCAGCCGCCGCGAGCACCTCGAACGCGTCGGCGCCGGGGGTGTCGTTGACCCAGAGCGCGTGGAACCCCGCACGCTCGGCCGCGGGTGCGAGCAGGGCGGCGACCTCGACGCCGGCAGCCGCGGCGATGCCGAGCGAGACGGGTGCGCTCATTCGACCGCCGCCACGAGACGGGCGACCTCGCCGGCCGCGTCGTAGAACTCGACGAGGTCGACCCGCGACGAGGGCTGCAGGATCACCTCGTCGATCCCCGCGGCGAAGTACGCACGTGCACCCTCGGCGACCTGCTCGGGCGTCCCCCACAGCGCCCGCGCACCGGGATCGGGATGGTCGTCGCCGACATCGGCCAGCGCGCGGGCCTCGGCGTCCGCGCCGAAGGTCGCGACGACGAACGCCACGGTGTCGTGCTCGTGGGCGCGCTGGTCCTGCGCCCCCGGACGCCCGGCATCCGCTCGGCCGGCCCGGATCGACGCGACCCGCTCGGCGAGCTCTTCGACGGTGTGCCGCGAGTCGAGCACCGAGCCGTCCGCCACCTCGCCGCTGAGCCGCACGGTCTTGGGCCCCTCGGCGGCGGCGTAGATCCGTGGGGCGACGGTCGGCGGATAGTCCAGGACGACATCGTCGAGCTTCACGTATCGCCCGTCGACGCTCACCCGCTCACCGGCAAGCAGGCCGCGCAGCGCCGGCACGTACTCTCGCATCAGGGTCAGCGGCGAGGCGACGCGCGCGCCCACCTGCCCCATCCACGGCAGCACGCCGTGCCCGACACCCGGCAGCAGGCGCCCGGGGAACAGCCGCTCCAGCGTCGCGATCTCCATCGCGGTCGCCGCGACGTTGCGCAGCGGCATGGGCGCGATGCCGATCCCGACCTTGAGATTCTCGGTCCACGCGAGCGCCGCGCCCACCGTGGCGAAGGACGACTGCTTGAAGCAGTCCTCCCACACCCACAGCTCGGGCACACCCGCCCGCTCGGCCGCGATCACGGCGTCGTGGAATTCGTCGGGGGTGTGCGTGTACGGGTTGAAGATCGCACCGATGCGGGTCATGGACCCACTCTGGCAGGAGCCGCCGACACTCGCGACGAGAACATCGCGGGTGTCGGCGGAGGCTCAGGCCGCGGCGGCGAACGGCGCGGCCGCGAGCACGGTCAGCGCGTCGGCTGCGGCATCCACCGTCACCGTCCCGCCGTCGCTGAGCGCACCCGTCACGAGCAGGTCGGCGATGCGGTCGTCGACCTCGCGCTGGATGAGCCGGCGCAGCGGCCGGGCGCCGTACTCGGGCTCGTACCCGTTCTCGGCGAGCCACGCCACGGCCTCGTCGGTCACGACCAGGCCGATGTCGCGCTTGGCGAGACGGGCGTCGGATGCCGCCAGCAGCAGTCGCACGATGCTCTGCAGCTGCGGTTTCTCGAGCTTGCGGAACAGCACGATCTCGTCGATGCGGTTGAGGAACTCGGGCCGCATCGCCTCGCGGAGCTTCGCGAACACGCGGTCGCGCAGGTCCTTCTCGGAGCCGAACCCGGTCGAGCCGCCGCCGTCTGCGAGGAAGCCGATGGCGCCGCCGCGCGAGGCGAGGAACTCCGAACCGAGGTTCGAGGTCATCACGACGACCGTGTTGCGGAAGTCGACCGTGCGGCCCTGGCCGTCGGTCAGCCGACCGTCGTCGAGCACCTGCAGCAGCAGGTTGAACACGTCGGGGTGCGCCTTCTCGATCTCGTCGAACAGCACGATCGAGTACGGGTTGCGCCGCACGCGCTCGGTGAGCTGCCCCGCCTCGTCGTATCCGACGTATCCGGGAGGGGCGCCGACCAGGCGCGACACGGTGTGCCGCTCGCCGAACTCGCTCATGTCGAAGCGGATCACGGCGCCCTCGTCGTCGAACAGGCTCGCGGCGAGGGCCTTGGCCAGCTCGGTCTTGCCGACGCCGGTGGGGCCGAGGAACAGGAACGAGCCCACGGGCCGACGGGCGTCGCCCATGCCGGTGCGGTTGCGGCGCACGGCCTTGGCGACCGCCGTGACCGCGTCGTCCTGCCCGATCACGCGGTCGTGCAGCTCGTCCTCGAGCGAGGCGAGACGCTCGCGCTCGGTCTCGGTGAGGCGGTTGACGGGGATGCCGGTGGCGCGGCTGATCACCGCGGCGATCTCGGGCTCGTCGACGATCGCGGCGGTCGTCGTGGCGGCGCCGGCAGCGGTGGCCCGCTCCAGGCGCCCCTGGACATCGGCGATCTGATCGCGGATCTGCGACGCCTCTTCGTAGTGCTCGGCCGAGACCGCGGCGTTCTTGTCGGCCTCGAGGGTCGCCAAGCGCTCCACGAGCGCGCTCACGTCCACCTTCGATCCGAGCCGCAGGCGCAGCCGCGCTCCGGCCTGGTCGATGAGGTCGATCGCCTTGTCGGGCAGCACGCGCTCGGTCAGGTAGCGGTCGCTCAGCTCGACGGCGGCGCGCAGCGCCTCGTCGGTGTACACGATGCCGTGGTGCTCCTCGTACGCGGACTTCAGGCCGCGCAGGATCAGCAGCGCATCCTCGATCGAGGGCTCGCCGACGCGCACCGGCTGGAAGCGCCGCTCCAGCGCCGGGTCCTTCTCGATGACGCGGTACTCCTTGAGAGTGGTCGCGCCGACCAGGTGCAGCTCGCCGCGCGCGAGGCGGGGCTTGAGGATGTTGCCGGCGTCCATGCCGCCGTCGCCCGCGCCGCCGGCGCCGACGACGGTGTGCACCTCGTCGATGAAGACGATGAGCTCGCCCTTGTGCGCCGAGATCTCGTCCATCGTCTTGGTGAGGCGCTCCTCGAAGTCGCCGCGGTAGCGCGTGCCCGCCAGCATCGCCGGCAGGTCCAGCGCGACGACCCGCTTGCCGAGCAACTGCTCGGGCACGGCGCCGTCGACGATCGCCTGGGCGAGCCCCTCGACGATCGCGGTCTTGCCGACGCCGGCCTCGCCCACCAGCACCGGGTTGTTCTTGGTGCGGCGGCTGAGGATCTCGATCGTCTGCTCGATCTCGTCGGCGCGCCCGATCACGGGGTCGAGCCCGCCCGCGACGGCGCGTGCGGTGAGGTCGGTGCCGTACATGTCGAGCATCGGAGAAGTGGATGCCGCGGCATCCGGCTCTGCGTCCGCCGACGACGCACCCGCCGGGGTGACGGTCTCGCGCACGCTCTGCGTGAGCGCCTCGGCGGTGACGCCGGCGCGCGCCAGCACTTGACCGGCGGGCGTGTCCTGCGCGAGCACGAGGGCGAAGAACAGGTGCTCGGGGTCGACGTAGGTGGACCCCGACGAACGGGCGACCTGGAACGAGTGGAACAGCGCGCGCTGCACCGACGGCGTGATGACGGCGCCGTCGACGTCGGCCGGGCGGGATGCCGCCGGCAGGCGCTCCTCGGTGGCGCGCACGATCGCGTCGGGGTCGGCGCCGATGCCGCGGATGGCCTCGCGCGCAGGCGCCTCGGCGGCGAGGATGCGCAGCACGTGCAGGGCGTCGAGCTCGCGCTGACCGCGGTCGAGCGCGTACTTGCCTGCGCGCTGCAGCAGCTCCTGCGTGCGTGCGCCGAGGAAGCGGCTGAGGTCGATCGAGCGCTCCTCGCGGGCGCGCTCGCCGGCGAGGTAACGCGCCAGGAAGTCGTCGAACGCGCTGCCGTCACCGGCCTGGGGAGTGAAGTCTTCGGGCATTCCATCTCCTGAAACTTGAGTGGATAGGCATCAAGTCTTGAACTTGACACAAGCGATGTCAAGTTCAACGAGAGGGATCCGCAGGTATTCCCCGGCGCGCGAAACAGTCCGACACCCGCGCGTGTCGGCGCCTCGGCGTAGCCTCGGGCGCGGAGGGGACCCGCTTCACCGCAGAGAGGGAGAACCATGGACTGGAAGATCGAGCTCATCTACGTGCCGGTCACCGACGTCGATCGCGCGAAGGAGTTCTACGAACGGATCGGCTGGAACGTCGATCACGACCAGACCCCGTTCGAGGGGCTGCGCTTCGTGCAGGTGACCCCGCCCGGCTCGGCGTGCTCGATCGCATTCGGCACGGGACTCGGCAACACCCTGGAGCCGGGGCGCCAGAACACGATCCAGCTCGTCGTGCCCGACGCCGACGAGGCTCTCGCGCACCTGCGCGGCGTCGACGTCGATGCGCAGGGCGTCGACGAACAGGCATGGGGCCGCTTCGTGCAGTTCGACGACCCCGACGGCAACACCTTCACGCTGCAGCAGCTGCCGCCGCGCTGAACGACGGCGGCCGGCACCCTCCGCTGTGGGCATGTCGGCCGCCGTGTCAGAAGGGTGGCGCGGGTTCTGGTGCGGGTGTGGTGAAGACGGGGACGCGGCGTTCGGGTGTGACGAGGTATCTTCGCCCGGTGGGTGAGGTCCACTCGATCACCCCGCCCGATCCGGGGACCTGCCTGACCCGCCAGGCGGTGTTGTCCTTGATCAAGTGGTGTCCTCTGCAGAACGGGGTGTTGTTCGCCAACCCGGTGTGACCGCCGTCGGCCCACCGGATCTGGTGGTCGATCTCGCATCGGGAGGCGGGCATCACACACCCCGGTGCCATGCACCGGTCTGCCCGCCACTTCACCAACCTCCGCAGCGCCGCCGGGGGCTCATAACGATCCCGGCCGACGGAGAGCACCATCCCGGTCTCGGGATGGGTGAGCACCCGCATCCATGTGCCGGCCCCGCCGCACAGATCCCGCGCCCGCGAGAGCGGGATCGGACCGACACCCTCCACCACCGGAAGATCCCCCGAGTCGCCCCGGTCGTCGTCGAGCAGGCCGAGCACGGGGACCGTGACCACGACCTGCGCGCGGATTCCCGACACCACCGCCGGCATCGCCTCGGTGGTGCCGTCGATCAGCAGATCACACACCACATCGGCACGGAGCTGATCCAACGTCCGCTGGTCACCGGCCGTCTTGATCGCCTTGGCCATCGCCGTCACGCGACCCTCGATCGCGTGCAGCTCCACCAGCGGGGCGTGCACCCACAGATCGCCCATGCCATCCACGCCCGGCTCCACGACAATCCGCCGGCCCGCGACCGCGCGGACATACCGGTCCTCCAACGCCTCCGCCTGCGCCGCGGTGACCCGGGCCCGCAACGCCCGCCGGAACGTGCCCACCGGCTCCGCCTCGGCCAACGCCACCGCGTCGGCTACGAATGCCTCACTCGCCCCGTCCGGCAGCTCACCGAGCAGATCCACCAGCACCTCGGCATGCTTCTCGGTGATCCGGCCACCGGCCAATGCCTCCCACGCGGCCGGATACGACCGCACCAGCGCCTCAGCGACCACGATCAACCGGCCCGCCGCGTACTCGGTCACCCGCATCGCCGCGGCCAGCTCCAACCGGATCGACCGCTCCACCAGCTCGACCTCGCCCGCCCCGAACCGCCGCGCCTGCGCGACCTGGTCGCGGCGCATCGCGTCCACGCGGGCGTAGCGCTGCGCGGCGAACACCGACACCATCGTCGATGCCTCCACCACCAGATCCACCGCATCCGGCACCGGCGGGAACCAGCCCTCACCACCCTCATGGAAGGGAGGAGCGGCGGGTTGGGTCATACCTTCAGTTTAGAAGATCTGTTCGAGGACCACAAGATCCGAAATCGGTTCTGATCAGCTTTTTTCCGGCATCCACCCCTACCATGAACACCGACGCTCATCCGACGGGTGGGGCCCACTCGACCCCGCGAGCAGCCGGGAGCAACGGCATCCCCGAGGCTCCTCTGGCGACTGCGTTCGTCTCGCTGACGCTCGCTCGACGACCGAGCGGCTCACGTTGGGCGGTCGCAGTCGACACGACGGCGACCGGCATCCTCCCGTCGCGAGGGGATGCCGGCCTCCGAAGTCGCTCGTCAGTCCCGACCGCCTGGCGGGCCGATGATCAGCAGCACCGCGAACAGCGCCACGACGGCGAGCGCGATGAGCGCGCCGAGCACCCACGGGCGGCGCAGGAACCAGCGCATGAGGCTGTCGTACCAGCGGCGGTCGCGCGGGTCGTCGGTGGCATCGAGACGCCAGGAGCCCACCAGGCGCCCCGTGCGCTGCAGCCAGATCTCGACGGGGATCGTGGCGTACGGCACGATGGCGCTCGCGAGCGCGACGACGGCCGGCCAGACCCGCCAGCGGTTGTTGAGGGCGACGAGGATGGCGGTGGCCCCGTACGACAGGAAGATGAACCCGTGGATGCCGCCGCCGATGGTGACGCCGAGCGCCCAGCCGGTCGTGGCGCGGATGATCAGCCCGGCGATGAGGAGCGTCCACGAGATCGCCTCGGCGATCGCGAGCGCCCGGAAGAGGGAGTGGGGATTGCGGAACACACCTTCAGCCTAACTGAAACACTTTCAGGCTTGCTGAAGGTTCGCCGAACGGGGGCGCGGCTCAGCCGTGATCGAGCCCGAACGGCTCCTCGTGCAGACCCTTGAGCGCCGCGGCCAGCTCCGGCGCCCCCGACGCGAGGCCGGCGTCGAGCGCGGCGAGCCGCTGCTCGGCGGCGCGCAGCACCTCTCCTCCGCGATCGGTCACCCGGAGGTCGGACGCCGCACCGGCGTGCGCCGTCGCGTCGGCGACGAGCCCGTCGGCCACGAGGGACTGCACGGCAGTGTGCGCCGACTGCACCGTGACCTGCGATCGCCGCGCAAGCTCGCTGAACGAGATGCCCGGTGTAGAGCGGATGTGCGCCAGCAGACCGTACTTGCGCGTGGTGAGCCCGAGGTCCTTCAACTGGGCGCCGAGGTGGGCGTCCCACACGCTCGCCACGGTCAGGAGCGAGATGACTGGACTGAAGGGGCGCTCGGACGACACGCGCTTCATGCTAGCCCCGCTACCGTGGGACGGTGACGTCCCTGTTCGAGAGCCTGCGGCGCTGGCCCGATGTCGAGGCGCCGGATCTCGTCGCGGTGGATGCCGCCGACCGGCTGATCCTCGACGAGTCGGCCGCCGCGCGCGCCGTCGTACCCGACGGAGGACTGGTCGTGATCGGCGACGCGTACGGCGCACTCACGCTGGGCGCCGCGGCCTCCGGGGCCCGCGGCATCCGCGTGCATCAGGATCCGCTCACCGGCGAGCGCGCGCTCCACGCCAACGCCGACAGGCTCGGGATCGCCGACGCCTTCATGTCGCTGCCCCTGGACGCGGGACTCGTCGACGGCGCCGAGATCGTGCTGCTGCGACTCCCCCGCTCGCTCGACGCGCTCCGCGAGATCGCCGGGCTCATCGCCGCACATGCCGCCCGCGACGTCGTGGTGTTCGCAGGCGGTCGCGTCAAGCACATGACGCTGGCGATGAACGACGTGCTCCGCGGGGACTTCGCCCGGCTGGACGTGTCGCACGCACGGCAGAAGTCCCGCGTGCTGATCGCGCGCGAACCGGGACCAGGTCACGATCCGGTTCCCGCGTGCGCGACCGATGACGGCCTGTTGGTGTGCGCATACGGCGGAGCGTTCGCCGGCGCCGCGGTCGACATCGGCACGAGACTGCTCCTCGAGCACCTGCCGGCTGCTCTCCCCACCGGCGGAGCCGTGATCGACCTCGCGTGCGGAACCGGGGTCATCGCGACGACGCTGGCGCTGCGGCATCCCTCGCGCGACGTGATCGCGTGCGACCAGTCAGCGGTCGCCGTCGCCTCGGCGCGCGCCACCGCGACGGCCAACGAGGTCGGCGATCGTGTCGACGTCGTCCGCGACGACATGCTCGGTGCGCAGCCCGACGGATCCGCGGCGTTCATCGCGCTCAACCCGCCGTTCCACTCGGGCGCTGCCGTGCACCAGGGGATCGCACCGCGCATGTTCGCGGAGGCCGCACGCGTGCTGCGGTCCGGCGGCGAGCTGTGGACGGTGTGGAACTCGGGCCTGCAGTACCGGCCGACGCTGGAGCGCCTGGTCGGCCCGACGCGGCAGATCGCCCGCAACGCGAAGTTCACCGTCACCGCGTCGACGCGGCGCTGAAGGTTGACCGGGGGGCCGACGCGAGATGCCGGCTCCCCCGGTAGCCACAAGCTCGGGACTCGCGGCCGGGGCGCCGGACCGGGGCTCCGGCACTCTCCCCCGCCCTAGAGACGATGGGGAGCCGCGGTTATTACGCGACTCCGTCGATTCCGTTTCATTTCCACGATGTGGATAATGATTTCTTCCTTGTGGAATATCACGCTTCGTTCTTACACTTGTCGGGCGCCGCGACATCGCCGTCGCGCGGAATCGATGGAGAACCACGTGTCGGAACAGCTCACGAAAGAGCACGTCGCTCACACCGCGATCTCGATGACCGGAACGGTCCACGAGATCCCCGAATCGACGAGCCCCCGCCTGTACAACCGCGACCTCGCCCCCAGCAAGCGTGCCGGTCGCAGCTGGAGCGCGTACAGCATCTTCACACTGTGGGCCAACGACGTGCACAGCCTCGGCAACTACGCCTTCGCGATCGGGCTGTTCGCGCTCGGCCTCGGCGGGTGGCAGTTGCTCGCGGCCCTCGCGATCGGCGCGGTGTTCCTCTTCCTGCTGCTGACGCTCTCGGGCTTCATGGGCGAGAAGACGGGGGTGCCCTTCCCCGTCATGAGCCGCATCTCGTTCGGCATCTACGGCGCCCAGATCCCCGCGCTCATCCGCGGCGGCGTCGCGATCGCCTGGTTCGGCGTGCAGACCTTTCTCGCGTCGCTCGTGCTGCGCGTCGCGCTGATCGCCGTCTTCCCGGGCCTGCAGCCGCTCGACGAGGACAGCATCCTGGGTCTGTCGACGCTCGGCTGGATCACGTTCGTCGCGCTGTGGATCGTGCAGGTCATCATCGTCAGCTACGGCATGGAGATGATCCGCAAGTACGAGGCCTTCGCCGGACCGATCATCCTCGTGACCTTCCTGGCGCTGGCGATCTGGATGCTCGCCGAGGCCGGCTTCACGATCTCGTGGGAGACCGCGAACGCCTTCACAGGCGGTGAGATGTGGGCGCACATCTTCGGCGGTGCGGCCCTGTGGATCGCGATCTACGGCACGTTCGTGCTCAACTTCTGCGACTTCACGCGCGGCGCCACATCCAAGAAGGCGATCGTGCGCGGCAACTTCTGGGGCATCCCGGCGAACATGCTGCTGTTCGGCGCGATCGTCGTGACCCTCGCCGGCGCGCAGTACAAGATCGACGGCCGCATCATCGAGTCGCCCGCCGACATCGTGGCGGCGATCCCGAACACCGCACTGCTGGTGCTCGCCTCGCTCGCGCTCATCGTGCTGACGATCGCCGTGAACCTCATGGCCAACTTCGTCGCCCCCACCTACGCGCTCACGAACCTGTTCCCCAAGCACCTGAACTTCCGTCGGGCCGCGCTCATCTCGGCGGTCATCGGCCTCGTGATCCTGCCGTGGAACCTCTACAACTCGCCGGTCGTCATCGTGTACTTCCTGGGCGGGCTGGGCGCCCTCCTCGGGCCGCTCTTCGGCATCATCATGGTGGACTACTGGATCATCCGGAAGCAGAAGGTCAACGTGCCCGACCTGTACCGCGAGAACGCGACGGGCGACTACTTCTACCGGCGCGGCTTCAACCCGCGCGCGGTGTGGGCGCTCGTGATCTCCGGCGGGCTGGCGCTGCTGGTCGCGTTCCTGCCGGCGCTGTCGTCGCTCGCGGACTTCGCGTGGTTCTTCGGCGCAGGATTCGGCGCCATCGCGTACTTCCTGCTCGCGGACCGCCGGCGCCCGTTCGTGGACGCCGACGGCGAGGACATCGCCGTGGCCACCAAGCACTGATCCCCACCCGAGAGGACCCGCGCATGCGCATCCTGACCGTCAACGTGAACACCACGCCGTCCATGACGGACGGCATCGCCGATGCCGCCCGCCGGGCCGCCTCACCCGGCACCGAGATCATCGGTCTGACGCCGCGCTTCGGCGCCGAGTCGTGCGAGGGCAACGTCGAGAGCTACCTCGCCGCCGTCGCCGTGATGGACGCCGTGCGCTCGTACGCCGAGCCGTTCGACGCCGTCATCCAGGCCGGCTACGGCGAGCACGGCCGTGAGGGGCTTCAGGAGCTGCTGGACGTACCGGTCGTCGACATCACGGAGGCGGCGGCATCGACGGCGATGTTCCTCGGCCGTTCCTACTCGGTGATCACGACGCTCGATCGCGCGGTGCCGCTCATCGAGGACCGCCTGATCCTGGGCGGGCTGTTCGACAGGTGCGCCTCGGTCCGCTCGTCCGGCCTCGGCGTCCTCGAGCTCGAGTCGGACCCCGAGCGAGCCGTCGCCGCGATCGTCGAGGAGTCGCGCCGTGCCGTCACCGAGGACCGCGCCGAGGTCATCGTGCTGGGCTGCGGCGGCATGGCCGAACTCGAGCCGCGCGTGCGCGAGCAGTGCGGCGTCCCCGTCGTCGACGGGGTGCAGGCCGCGGTGAAGATCGCGGAGTCGCTGGTCTCGCTCGGGCTGCAGACCTCCAAGATCCGCACCTATGCCCCGCCGCGCCCGAAGCGCGTGAGCTGGCACCCCTGAGGCTGCCGTCGTACAGGAAGAGATGGTGGATGCCGGGCGCCCGGCATCCACCATCTCTATCTCGCACTCGTCTCAGGCCGCGGGGATCACGTTCCGCTGGGCGAGGTCGCCGAGCCACCCGAGGCTCGGCTTCGGAGTGCGGACGAACGTCTGGCGATCGACCGCGATGAGCCCGAACGTGGGCCGGAACGATCCCCACTCATAGTTGTCGAGCAGGGACCAGTGCAGGTACCCGCGCACGTCGCAGCCATCGGCCATCGCCGCGGCCATGCCCGCCAGGGCGCCCGTGGTGTAGTCGATGCGACGAGCGTCGTCGGTGGTCGCCATGCCGTTCTCGGTGACGATCATCGGAACGCCGCCGGTGACCTCGCGGGTGTGACGGAGCGCGTGGCCCAGCGCCTCGGGGTAGTACTCCCAGCCGGTGAGGGTGCGCTCGGTGCCCTCTGGCCACTCCTGCGGTCCGTAGCCGAGCTCGTCGTCGGTCGGGCCGATGATGGTCCGCAGGTACGACTGCACGCCGATGAAGTCGTCCTTGCGGGACTGCTCGAGGAAGAAGTCCTCGCGCCAGTACTGCCACTCGTCGCGCTGCTTCTCCCATCCGGGCACCGCCTGGAACACCTGGTTGGCGACGGTCCATCCCGAGCGGATGCCGCCGACACCGCGCAGCACCTCGGTCGAGGCGTGGTGCGCGTCGGCGATCGCACGAGCGACGAACGGGGACGGACCGGGGAAGTTGACGCCGTGCTCGGTGTCGATCCGCGCCTCGGTCTGATTCACCATCATGTTCGGCTCGTTGATCGTGACGACGAGGTCCACGTCGTCGAGGATCGTGGCCGCGATCTCGGTGAAGCGCCGGAACCGGTCGGTGCTCTGCTCGGAGTACCAGCCGCCGGAGTGGTCCCACCAGCGCGGGAAGGTGAAGTGGTGGAGCGTCACGATCGGCTGCACGCCGTGGTCGCGGCATGTGTCGATCATGCGCCGGTAGTGCGCGAGCTGTGCGCGCGAGACCACCCCCTCCTCCGGCTCGATGCGCGACCACTCCAGCGAGAAGCGGTACGCCGTCAGGCCGGCATCGGCCAGCAGGGCGATGTCTTCCGGGTAACGGTGGTACGAGTCGCAGGCGTCACCGGACGGCTCCGGGATCTGCGTGCCCGGCGCGTACTCGTTCTCCCAGTGTCCGGTGTTGACGTTGCCGCCCTCGATCTGGTGACCGGCGGTGGCCGCTCCCCAGATGAACCCCTCGGGTGCGGCGATGACACTGCTCATGAATGCTGATTCCTTTCTGTCGGCGATGTGATGTCGGTGGCGGGGATCCGGGTCACTTGATCCCCGTCAGCGCGATCCCCTGGATGAAGTGGCGCTGCATCGCGATGAACAGCACGAGCACCGGGATGACGATGAGGAACGACCCCGCCATCTGCAGCCCGAAGTCCGACCCGTGTCCGCCGGCCTCGGCCGAGAACAGCGCGAGCGACACCGGGAGCGTGTACATCGAGTCGTCCTGCGAGATGATCAGCGGCCACAGGAAGCTGTTCCACGACCCCATGAAGGTGAAGATCGCGAGGGTCGCCAGCGGCGCCTTGCACAGCGGCAGCACGATCTGGAAGAACGTGCGGAACTCCCCCGCACCGTCGATGCGCGCCGCATCCAGGAGCGAGTCGGGGATCTCGAGCATGAACTGCCGCATCAGGAAGACGCCGAACGCGCCGACCATCCCCGGCAGGATGAGACCCCAGTAGGTGTTGACCATGCCCAGGTTCGCGACCAGCACGAACTGCGGGATGAGGGTCACGATGCCGGGGACGAACAGCGTCGCCAGCACGACGACGATGATCACGTTCTTGCCGGGGAACTTCATCTTCGCCAGTGCCCAGCCGACCATCGACGAGAACAGCAGCGTCGTGGCGACCGTCACGGCGGCGAGGAACACCGAGTTGAAGAAGGGGCGCAGGATGTCGAACTCGAACAGCCACGCGCGGAAGTTGTCGAGCGTGGGATGCTGCGGCCACCACGTGACGGGGCGGGCCATGATCTCCGCCTTCGTCTTGAAGGCGCCGAGCACCATCCAGACGAACGGCAGGACCGTGGCGGCAAGGCCGACCGACAGGACGACCAGCACCGCGAGGTTGCCCCACCGGATGGGTTTGCGCGGCGGCCGGGCCGGCGACGGTTCGGCCGCCGCGACGGCGACCTTCTCGAGGGTTGTCGTCATGTCAGGTCCTCTGGCGGAAGAAGCGGAACTGGATGAGCGCGAGGATGCCGACCAGTGCGAACAGCACGTACGCGCCGGCGGCGCCGACGGAGTAGTTGCCGTACTTGAACTGGTTGTAGACCTGCAGCGCGATCGAGGTGGTGGACTCCAGCGGGCCGCCGTTGGTCATGACGAACGGCTCGTCGAAGAACTGCATGTAGCCGGTCGTCACCAGGATCGTGTTCAGCAGGATCGTCGGCATCATCATCGGGATGGTGATGCGGAAGAACTTCTGCACGGCGTTCGCACCGTCGATCGACGCGGCCTCGTTGACGTCGGCGGGGATGCCCTGCAGGCCGGCGAGGAAGATCACCATCGAGGCGCCGATGTTGCGCCAGATCGCCATGATCGTGATCGCGAGCAGGGCGGTGTTCGGATCGCTGAGCCAGTTCGGCCCGGTGATCCCGACCCAGCCGAGGATCGTGTTGATGACGCCCGTGTTCTGGTACATGATGCGCCACACGACAGCCACCGCGACGATCGTCGTGATGACCGGCGTGTAGTAGCCCACGCGGAAGAACGTGGCGACCCTGCGGCTCACCGAGTTGAGGAGCACCGCGAGCACGAGCGCCAGGAACAGCGTGGCGGGGACGCCCACGACGACGAACATCAGCGTGTTGAACAGCGCGCGCTGGAACGACGGGTCGGTGAGCACCGCGACGAAGTTGTCGAAGCCCACGAAGTTGACGTTGAACGGGTTGCGGATGTCGCGTGCCCGCAGGTCGGTGAACGACATCGCGAGCGAGCTGACGAGCGGGATCAGTCCGAAGACCCCGAACGTCAGGACGAACGGCGCGACGAAGACCCACGCGATGAGGGCCGAGCGGCGCCGCTGCGCGGCCAGGGAAGAGACCTTCCCCGGCCGCGCGCTGACGGATGTCACCACCCGAAGCCGATCTTGTCGGCCTGCGACTGGATCTCCTTCGCGGCGTCGGCTCCCGTGATCTCGCCTCGGGCCACCTGCTCCGAGTACTTGCTGATGAGATCCGAGATCTGCGACCATGCCGGGTAGTTCGGCGTGGCGACGGTGTTCGCCAGCTGCTCAGTCAGGGTCTTGGTCACGGGGTTGTCCTGGATCGGGGCGTACTGGCCGGCCGCGACGTTGGCCGGAAGCTCGCCCTGCAGGTCGTACCAGGCCTCCTGCTGGTCCTGCTCGCCCAGCCACGACAGCAGCGACCACGCCGCAGACTTGTTGTCGGATGCCGAGAAGACGCCGAGGTTGCCGCCGCCCATGTACTGGTCGTTGTTGCCGCCAGGGCCCTCGGGCGAGACGGTGTAGCCGACGGAGTCCATCGTGAAGCCCTCGGGTGCGGTGCCCTTGTCGATCTCGTCCTGGTAGATGTCGAGCATCCAGGGGCCCGAGATGAACATCGGCGTGCCGCCGTTCTCGAACGTCGCGTCGCTGTCGCCGAGCGGCGCCTCGCCCCGCTGGAAGAAGCCGCCGTAGTAGTCCAGGGCCTCGATGAACTCGGGGGTGTCGATCGTCCACGCGTCGCCGTCGGTCATCTCGCCGCCGGCCTGTGCGTCGAACGGCACGATGACCTGCGCCGGCTGTTCTGTGGGCTTGGGCAGGCTCAGCCCGAAGGTGCCGCCGGGGCGCGCCTTGAACGCCGCGGCCATCGCCTCGGTCTCTTCCCAGGTCGTGGGCGCCGAGAGACCGAGCTCGGCCGCGATGTCGGCGCGGTAGAACAGGAAGCGCGTCTCGACGTACCACGGCATCGCGTACAGGCCGTCCTCGCCGGTGGCCGAGTCGACGGCGGCCGGGTAGAAGTCGTCGGCGTCGTAGACGCCGTCCGGAACGCTGTCGAACGCGCCCATCCCGATCACTGTCGCCGTCTGGTCGGCGCCCGTCATGATGATGTCCGGCCCCTTGCCGGCCGCCGTCGCGGTCTGGGCCTTGGTGATGACCTGGTCCCAGGGCACGTCGGTGATCTTCACGCTCGCGTCGGGGTTCGCCTTGACCCAGTCCGCCGTGAGCTTCTTCAGGTTGTCGGCGTGGCCGCCGGCGGTCCAGATCTCGACGACGCCCGATGCCTTGCCCTCCTCTGCCGGGGCGGCCGACGAATCCTCGGCCGCGCCGTCAGCGCTGCGCCCGCATCCCGCCAGGACCAGGACCGCGCCGAGCGCCATCGCCGTGATCGCAGTGACTCGCATCCCTTGCATGCTCACTCCCTTGTGTGATTTCGATACGAAAGCTCGAAATTTCGTGCCTCAGGGTGAGACTATAGAGCGATCGACGGCCGCTCGTCCAGACGACACCGCGAAATGCGCGAGCGATCGTTACTGTTTCCGCTAACATTTTCGGAAAGTTGATCCGGAGGAAGAATGGCAGTCCAGCTCGCCCAGATCGCGACCGAGGCAGGAGTCTCCATCCCGACGGTGTCGAAGGTGCTCAATTCCCGTCCGGACGTGTCACGGGCCACGCGGGACCGGGTCGCCGCCGTGCTGGAGCGACACGGCTACGAGATCCGGATGCGGCCGCGGATGGCGACGGGGTTCCTCGACATGCGCGTCGTGAACCTCGATCAGGCGTGGTCGGAGGCTGTCGTCCGCGGCGCCGCCGAGGCCGCGAAGGTGAACGGCAAAGACCTCGTCCTCGCCGTCGAACCCGATCCTGTGGAGTGCGACGACTGGGTGATGCACGCCCTCGAACGCGGCTCCGACGGGCTGCTCAGCGTCGTCGCTGTGCCGAGCCCCGAAGCGCGGCAGCAGCTCGCAGAGGCGGGCATCCCGCTGGTGGTCGTCGATCCGCTGCACCGGGTGCCCGAAGGCACGTACTCGATCGCCGCGACGAACTTCCAGGGGGCCTTCGACGCCGCGCAGCACCTGCTCGAGCTGGGACACCGGCACATCGCGACGATCACCGGCCCCCTCGATCAAGACAACGGCATCGCCCGTCTCGCAGGGTTCCAGGCTGCTCTGCAACAGGCGGGCATGCCGGTCGACGACGACCTGATCATCCGCACTCATTACGGCGTCGATCAGGGGTACGACGCGACCCGGCTGCTCCTCACCCGCCAGACGCGCCCGACCGCGATCTTCGCCGCGAGCGATGACTCCGCGCTCGGCGCGATCCGCGCCCTCCGCGAGAGCGATCTGCGGATCCCCGACGACATGTCGGTGATCGGCTTCGACGACCTCCCCCACTCGTCGTGGATCGATCCGCCGCTGACGACGATCCGGCAGCCGCTCGCCCAGATGGGCAGCGCCGCGGTCGAGGCGATCGTCCGCGTGCGGTCGGGCCGGCACCCGGCCGCGCGCACGGAGCTGTCGACGACACTGGTGGTCCGCTCATCGACCGCGCCGCTGCGGGACTGAGACCCGTTACGCCCCCGATTCGCGGGCGTCGCGCGCTCTGCGGCGACGATCGAGTTCCGCGCGCAGCCGGTCCTCCTCGATCTCGCGTTCGAGGTCGGCGAGCTGCTGCTCCGTGGTGCGGGTGTCGCGCGGCATCGCCGGCGATGGAGCCGCGGCGGCCGGTCGCGGCGCACGCACCCCACGAGGCCGGTCCTCCGGATAGACCCGCCCGATAGTGAACCAGAGCAGCGTCCCGATGAGGGGCAGCAGGATGACGACGATCACCCAGCCCATCTTGGGGAGGTATCGCAACTGTGCCTCATCGCGGCGGATGATGTCGACGAGCGCGGCGATCATGATCGCCAGGAAGACCAGGGAGATGAGGACGGGCATCGGGGCCAGCCTAGGGGCCACCGGGCTCCGGTGCCTACGGCCTTCGAGGACAGGTCTCTTTCGCCGCTGACGCTGTGGGGCTACCGTGACGATGGATGGGGTTCTGGTTCCGGGACACTGGGGTTACGGAAATGAACGCACACGAGGGGCTGTTGCCCGCGTCTCGGCGAGTGTCTTCTGCACTGCTCGTGGCGGTCGCGATCGCCGTCACAGGATGCACCGCCTCGGCAGCCGGGCCGCCGCCGTCCCCATCCGTGTCGGCTTCGGGTGACGCCGACGTCGCACCGGCATCGGACGCCGACACGCTCGCCGCCTACGACTGGCGTGCGATCACCGTCCCCGCCTCGTCGTGCGACCCGGACGCCACCGGCGACATCACGTTGGTCGACGGCAAGGGTGAGCTGGTGGGCGACGAGTTCCACACCTACTCCGTCGTCGCTCAGCTCCCGCCCGACATCGGCGAGCTGGCGGAGGGCACCGCCGCCGTGCTGCGCCTCACCTGCTTTCTGGAAGGCGCGAATGCGCTCCCGCCGCTTCCCTTCGCGATCTTCGCGGTGGGTGACGACGGTCCCGAGCTCATCGGATTGCTGCACAACACGGACCTCGGGGTCTCCGCGTCCGGTTCGGCACTCGTGGTCGATGCCCTCGAGATCGTGGATGGGCAGATCGTCGTCACCGGCGCGTACCTCACCGATCAGGACGCGCATTGCTGCCCGAGCGGCGTCGGGTGGACATGGATCGCCGTCGTCCACGGCAGGATGGTCACGCAGGGGTACATCGCCGACGGCGCGCCACCCGCCGAGCTGCCCGCGCGAGGTGCACGCGCCGAGGGCGACCTCATCATCTACGACCCGCCCGTCGAGGTGCAGGAGCAGTCCGACCTCGAGTTGCTGGAGGGCGCGCCGCAAGACTTCAAGGACTTCATCTGGACACAGAAGCAGCAGAACGACGGGCCGGGCTGCGACAGCGTGATCACGGTGAGCAGGCTGCACCTCGCAGGGTTCGCCAGCGGTGGCGTGGGCTGCGATCCGCCGATGGGCGGGGCCGCGCTGCTCTGGATCGAGCGCGACGGGGCGTGGTCGGTCCTCCTCACGCACCAGGACACGCCTCCCTGCGACGTGCTCACAGCGGCGCAGTTCCCGGCGAGCGTTCTCGGTGACGCGCCGGAGTGCGCGGACGCTCAGTGGCAGCCTGTGCCTTACGCGCCGTGACCTCAGGTGCCGCGGGAAGGATGTTGAAATGACGACGAGCCTCACGCTCTCGAATGGGCGCCGGATGCCGCAGCTCGGCCTCGGCGTGTACCTCGTGTCGGATCCCGCCGTGTGCGAGTCGAGCGTGACGTCGGCGCTCGGGGCGGGGTATCGGCTCGTCGACACGGCGTTCGCGTATCGCAACGAGAGGGCGGTGGGACGCGGCATCCGCGCGTCGGGCGTGCCGAGCGAGGAGGTGTTCCTCACGACGAAGCTGTGGCCATCGGACTATGGCTACGACAAGGCCCGCTCCGCCATCGCCGGGTCGCTCGAGAGGCTCGATTGCGGGCACATCGACCTGCTGCTGCAGCACCAGCCTGTCGGCGATGTGCTGGGCGCCTGGCGGGCGATGGAGGAGGCCGTCGACGCGGGCACCGTGCGGGCCATCGGGGTGAGCAATTTCAGAGTGGACGATCTGGAGAAGCTGCTCCCGAAGGCTCGGATCACCCCCACCGTGGATCAAGTCGAGCTGCACCCGCACTGGCAGCAGCCGGAGCTGCTGCCCTACCTCGGCCGGCACGGGATCGTCGCGGAGGCCTGGTACCCGCTCGGCCACGGGTCCGCGAAACTCCTGAACGAGCCGCCCGTCGTGGTCGCGGCATCCGCTCACGGCAAGTCCGCTGTGCAGGTCATCCTGCGCTGGCACGTCCAGCGCGGGTTCGTAGCGATCCCGAAGTCGACCGACCCCGCGCACATCGCCGCGAACATCGACGTGTTCGACTTCGAACTGACTGAAGCCGAGATGGCCGGCATCGACGCGCTGGGCAAAGACAAGCCCATGTTCCGGATGCCGCGCTGGCTCATGTCGGCCGTCATGCCGCTGGCACGTCCTCGGCCACTGCCCTAGGGCTGAGGGGCCCCTGCGTCACTCGGACGTGGAAGGAACGACAAAGGCCCGGACCCGCGGATTCCTGCGGGTCCGGGCCTTTGAGCAGCGCTGAGCGACGGCGTGGTCCGGAACTTCTAGAAGTCCCAGTTCTCGTCGCGACCCGCGGAATCATGCAGGAAATCTACGTCGGCGCGGTCCCCGTGCCATCTGCGTGCCACCCCTGCCGAAATCCTGACAGCTTGCGGTTTGATCCACGCACAATCAAGCGTAATTCACCCGATGCCGACGCGGCATCCCCGCTCTGGAGCGTGCACCCCTCACCTACCTCAGAGGTGGAGAAGGGAGCTCACGATGAGCAATCGCACCACCGCAACAGCCTCACCTCATGAGTCCGGGCCCAACGCCGAGCGGCGCTGGATGAGCGTCGTCTTCTTCCAGGGCGAGGACGCCGACACCGTGCTCGAAATGATCGACAAGAGCGGAGTCGAGGTGGCAATCCAGCATCTCTCTCAGTGGGATTTCGGCGACGAGACGCGGGATGCCGCGCTGGACAACGGATACGTCTACGACGAGATCCCCCAGAGCCCCACCGACCGTGTCATCAGGGACGAAGCCGTGGGGTACGCGCTCACGTACAACCACCTCTTCGGGTACGTGTCCCTGCTGTGCCGCTTCAATCCGGTCGTCGAGGACGCCCAGAAGCCCGTGGCACCACCGGCGCCGCTCGGATTCGAAAGGCAACGGGCCGCGCGGCGCCCGAACTCAATCCGACTGTAGGCATCTCCGACTGGCAGCTCGCGAGGATCCCTCTACGTGCGCCGCGCGATGAAGGTACCTCACTGAGAACCTGTCGTCAGGACCGATCTCGTCAACGCATGGGGTCGGTGTGTTCCGCCACGGCGATGGCGTCGACGAACGCGAGGTTGCATGCGCGGCACGCGAAGCCACGTCTCGCGGTCTGCAAGACGGTACCGCACTCCGGGCACCGAGGCTGCTGCGCATCGTCAAACGGATCCACGGACATCACGCTACGCCGAGCGACTGTGACGTGCGAGCACCATCCGTATACGGGCACTGCCCGCTGAGGGGACCGGGTCGCGCATCTGGGATGTCGACCGGCTGACGCGATCCTTACTGTGCCGGGCTGTCCTTCGCGCAGATCCACGCCCGCACGAGCTCCTCAAAGGCGTGGGTCTTGCTCCCAAGATCCGCGGCATCTGCGAACTTCGCCACGCGGGAAATTGGGCCCTCCCCGTCGGGAGATACCTTCTGTGCTGTCACTGGTGCTCGATGCCGCGGGTGAGTCGGAGGGTGGCGCGCAGGGCGTGGTTGTCGTCTTCGAGCTGAATGATCCGGCGTGCTCCGGCGAGGTTGACGCCTTCCGCGAGGAGGGCGACGACGCGCCGGAGCACGTCGATGTCGGCATCACTGTACCGGCGCGTCCCACCCGCGCTGCGGGCGGGGTCCAACAGTCCGCGGGATTCGTACAGCCGTAACGTCTGGATGCCGACGCCGACCAGCTCCGCGGCGATCGCGATGCTGTAAACCCCCCGCGTCCGGCCTGTCTCGGGACCTGACTCCATTACCACCTCCGAGATTCACGGGAATGCTACTTGCATTGCTGTCCACGTTGAGGTACAAAATCTACTGCATTCGATATAGATAGCGGATGCATCCGATCGATGTGAACAGGAGGAGATCCGAAATGCTGCTGCAACACGACCCGTTCCGCGACCTCGACCGCCTCACACAGCAGGTGTTCGGAACCGTCAGCCGCCCGTCGAGCATGCCGCTGGATGCGTGGCGCGAGGGCGACCAGTTCGTCGTCGAACTCGATCTGCCCGGCATCGAGCCGGACAAGCTCGACATCGACGTGGAACGCAACGTCCTCACCATCCGAGCCGAACGACTGAGCCGGATGCCGGATGCTGCGAACTCCGTCGCTGCCGAACGCACCTGGGGTGTCTTCAGCCGACAGCTCGTGCTGGGCGACGCCCTCGACACCGAGCACGTCGACGCCGATTACACCGCCGGGGTGCTGCGCCTGCGCATCCCGATCGCCGAGCGCGCCAAGCCCCGCAAGATCGGCATCACCAGCGGCGACACTATCGTCCAGCAGGAGAACCGCAGCATCGACGCGTGACCGTGCCCGCGAGCGGCCTCACGCCGAGGAGCCGATCTCGCCAGCGCCGCGACGTCGGTACTCGCACCGATGAAGAGCGGAGCACCCGGGACGTATCGACGACTCGTGTGGATCGCAGGCGAACTCGCCGCGATCGTGGCTGCCTCCGCAGCGAGGACCCCGCGTGAGGGGTCTCGTTCGCTCGACGGGAGAGACCCCTCACTGCGCGGCGCTCGACACCGGGCCATCGCGCGGGCAACGGTCGTATTCAACCTTGATCGCTCGTCGCATCTCACGGCGACCGACCTCAGAGCTACGGCAGGAGGATCTGACATGGCCGGACCGGAACGCCTCGCGGCACGACTCCTTCGCGCAATGGTCGCCGACGACGTAGACGCCGTCAGCGACCTCGTCGTCGAAATCGAGGACAGCGGCTACGCCGGCCTCGTCGCGACAGGTCTCGCGCAGTCCTATATCAGTGAGCTGCTCAAGACCACCCGACGAGAACCACTCCTGCGCGCGCTCGAAGCGCGAATCCTCGAACTGACACACATCGCCGAGCACACCGACAACAACCCCGACTAGCCCCACCCGAGCGGCCGGTCCCATCGGAACGCACTACTCGAAGGTTGACGTCACAGTCCAAGGACAAGGTCGCGGGATCCCCATCCGGGCAAGGCGCGGTAGCGGTGGGTCGCCGGGCAGGACGGACGACGTTCGCTGGGTGCTCTTTAGAATGCGGCGCATGAGCATCTCGATGGTGAACGTGGGAATCGCAGTCCGGGATCTCGAGGCGGCGATCGCGTTCTTCACAGATCTCGGCTTGACGCTCATGGGCCGAGACGAGGTGAGCGGGGAGTGGGCGGATACGGCGGTCGGACTCGACGGCAACCATGCGAAAATCGCGCTGCTGCAGACACCCGAGGGCGACGGACAGCTTGAACTCTTCGAGTACATCCACCCGCCTGCAATCGACACCGAACCCACGCGCCCCAACGAGATCGGGATGCATCGCGTGTCGTTCTCGGTCGATGACATCGAGGCGGCTCTCGAGGTCGCCGCTCGGCACGGCTGCTACCCCTTGCGTGCCGTAGCGACCTACCGGGATCTCTACAAGCTCACCTACCTGCGCGGCCCGAGCGGCATCCTCGTGATGCTCGCAGAAGACCTCAGAAGGAGCTGACTCCCGCACCTCGCGGATCCGCGAACGCGCAATGCGCGATAGCGGTCCCTGGCCTGCAGGCCGTATGGCGTTCGTGGTCCATTGGCGACGGCGCTGTCGGTCGACCTCGAAGCAGCGGCGGTGTCGGCGCCGAACAGCTCGACGCCGAGGATGTGGTCGTGATCCTGTCGGGGTTGGCGAGTCCCGCCACCTCGGCGAGCGTCAATCAGCCTCTCTGTCAATCTGTCGGGCCGCGGCGAGGTCGCCTACTTCGGAGACCCAGGACCGGAATCGACGTGACGGGCTCAGGAGACGTCGAGCGCCGCTGACGCACATCGAGCGGGGGTGCCGCGGGCTCCCCGCCCTGAGGAGCCCGCGTCGTTCGTCAACCGGACGCGCCCTTGCGCGGCTTGATGAACGCTCGGGACTGCGCGCTCGCGCGCTTCTCGGCGCGCTTCTCCTTCGGCGAAGACTGCGCCACCTTCTTGGCGTCGCGCGCTCGCGGTGATCTGCCTGACATGATGCCTCGCTTCCCCTGATTGGCTGGCGGGTGAACCCCCGACCTTAGCCGCCTTCCAGGGAAAGTCAACTCGCGACCTCCCCGCACAAAAAAGATCCGCTGACTTGCCTTTTTCTGCAACCCGGCTATGGTGATGGCCATGACCGCGATCACCTGTCGCTACCGTACGGAGCGTTTCATCGACGCCTCCGTCGTGACGGCAGTGGTCGACATCGCTGGCTCACGCCACGAGGTACTCCCGCCCCGGCAGAGCGTCGCGGCTGGCATCTCCACGCCGCTCACCTGGGACGCAGCGCCTCCGTGAGACTGGATCCGTCGAACCGGTCGAACCGGACACCCCATCGCGTCGCACCTGCGGCGCGTTTTCGTTTATCCAGGAGGATTCATGACCATCGAGACGCCCGAGACCGACCCGATCGCTGCACTGCGGCGCGAACTCGAGCAGCAGCTCGACGAGCGGCTGTTGGCGATTCAGGAACTCCAGCCGTTCGCTGCGCCGAGCGTCGACCCGGTCGCCTACCAGGCCACGGCATCCCACCGCCTAGCCGTCGACCACATCACCGCGGCGCTCAACCGCATCTCTGCCGGCACGTACGGACGCTGCGTCCGGTGTGGAAACCAGATCGCGCCCGCGCGACTCGAGGTGCTGCCGTCCGCGGCCGCCTGCATCGAATGTCAGAGCCATGCTGAAGCGGCATAGTCGCAAGCCGGTAGCCATCCCGTCCTTCAAGCCGATCACCGCCCGGCTGTCGCCAACGGCAGGCGAGATCGTGCGCCCGCGAGGGGCCCGCCGTGACACCCACCGCCCGCTCGCGGACGACGGCTCGGAGACGCCGCCCGGCCCCGCAAGCCACTCCGCCGTGGCCGGCCAGACCCCGAGCACGTTCCACGGCACGACCGCGCGCTTCATCGCGTACGGCTGACGATGCCGTCTCAGCGAGCGTTGGTTCCCACGCCCAGCGTGTCGTCGAGCCGGTCGAACATGCGATCGGCGACCGAGTGTGCGGGCCACGCGACAGCTGTCCGGTGATCTCGTCACTCAGCCGCTTCTCGACGCCGCAACCACTTGCGAGAAACGCCGACAAGCGCTCGACAGCGGGTGGCTCAGCGGCCGCCCCGGAGTTCGTCGCTTCGTTGACCGCGCCGAACGGAAAGTGCACGCGCGCGTCCGGCCGACCAGGCCGACGTGCGACTGGCGACCGCGGGATCCAGATGACCCGCATCTGCGCCGGGTACGCTGGGCGGCATGTGGACTGAGAGCGGGGGCATCACCGGCGTCGGCTACGAAGGCAAGACCATCGAGCAGCTGGTAGCGGACCTGACCGCCCTCGAGGTGACCACCCTCGTGGACGTCCGACTAAACGCCATCTCCCGCAAGAAGGGCTTCTCCAAGCGTGCGCTCGCCGAGGCCCTCGACGCAGCCGGGATCACGTACCAGCACCGACCCGAGCTCGGGAACGCCCGTGACAACCGCGCCGGCTTCTCGGAGGAGTGGCGCACCGACGTCGGCCGCGCTGCCCGTGACACCTACACCGACAGCCTGACCAGGCCCGACGCAGCTACGGCCATTGATGAGCTTGCAGACCTGGCGATCACCGACAAGGTCGCGCTGTTGTGCTTCGAAGCTTCGGAACTCCACTGCCATCGCCGAGAGGCCCTCGCCGCGATCCGCATCCGCATGGACGAGCTCGTCGGCGCGTAGCCGCTCAGAACAGCGGCACCTTCGACGCCACTGTCAACGGCGGATAGTACGTGCCGAGAACACTGAACTTCGCCCGCTTGAACGGTGCCTCGAAGTTCCCCATGAAGAACGATGTCTGCCGGCGATCCTCGAACATCTGCCGGATGAACTTATCCTTGACGATCTCCCGTAGGTGATCGAGTGATTCGCGGTGATACCGGTTCTGCAGTGCGGTCAGCTCCCAGTCCAGGTTCAACCCCTGATGAGTCGGACACTCAGGCTCCTGGCACTTGTACTGGTACCGGAGCTTGAGCCGCGGCGCTCTGAGCTTCGTCGCCGGGGGAGCGCTCGTTCCGAACAGATCCAGCTCCGAGCTCATCATGGCCTTCGCGATCTTTGCTTCCTCCTCAGCGGTCCAGCCCGGGTGATCTTCTAGGGCGTACCCTTCTAGGCTCGCCACCCGCACCATCCCCAACGACGGGGCCGCATGATCCCGCTCCGCCTCACTCATCAGCCGGCATGTCGCCGTCGTTGGCAGCAGGTTCATGTACGGCGCCCGAGCTTCCCAGCCGTCCAGATGCTCCACCACCTCGATCGACTGCGTATCCGGGACGAAGCTTTCGGTCCTGCTGTCTTGCACTCGTCGCTTCACGGTCACGTCGATGATGTCGAACTTGCTGAACTGGCTGCTCGAGCTCAACCACCGGAACGGCACCGGGTACAAGCGAATCCATCGGTGCGGCGACTCATCGATCCGCAACCCGGCGACGCACACGGTGTCCCCGTATTTCGCAGAAGGCTGCGGCGACGCCTTGACCGTCACCAGCACCCGGGCGCGCTCCCCAACAATCCCCATGTCGCGACCCTACCGAGCAGACCAGGTGGTCAATGCATGCGATCCCGGGGTGTCCGCACCCCCGGTGTCCTCGAGCACAGATACCGTTCGGCGATGGCCGCGCCGAGCGCACCACTCGATATTCGCACGCGGCTTAACGCCCAGCGAGACCGCATGACCAGCGAGCCTGTCTACGGGCTGGTCAATCTCGTCGGCCCGCGAGCCGGTCGCTCAGTGAACGGCAGGGAAGCGACTATTGGCCGAATTGCGTTTCCTTGTGCGGCGCACCGGAGCGATCGTAGGTAGTCCAGACACCGACCCGGCGACCGCGCTCGAACGATCCGCTGCGCATGATGGTCCCGTCTAGTCGGAACCATTCCCAGTAGCCATGCATCTCATCGTCGAGCATCTGACCGCGCCCCCGCACGCTGCCGTCCTTGTGGAACTCTTGGTACGGCGTGGGCTCGATCACTCGACCATGTTCCCACGGGCAGGTGGCAGCATTCGCTCGCGCAAGCACGAGGGTCGGCCCCGCACTGCTCACGCTGAGGCGCACTCGAGGCTGAATTGCCCCCGACGCCGTCGGCCCTCACTATGGAGCGATGAAGTATAAGTGCAACTGCTGCGGGTACTTCACGCTGGACGATCCGGAAAATGGCAGCTACGAGATATGTCCCGTCTGTTTCTGGGAGAATGACTGGGTACAGAACAACGACCCGTCCTACTGGGGTGGAGCAAACAAGCCCAGCCTGATCGAGGCGCGGCGCAACTTCGAGCGGTACGGCGCAGTCGAGCAGCGACTCGCCGGCTACGTCCGTGCTCCATTGCCCGAGGAGCATTCAGAGCCAAGCTGACCTGTCATGTCCGCACATGGTCCTTCAGCGCGCGGATCTCGGAGTGAGCGGGCAATAGCGCCCGTCAACTATGTCGATTGATTCAGGGGTCTCTCCCAAGGCACGCGAAGTCGAGATTCGTCCCTTTGGACGACCGGGACATGGTCAAGCTTCGTCGGGGACTGCAAAGTCACTGCTTCGGAACACGAACGGCACCTTCCGGTTCAGGACTCTCAAGTCGTCCAACTCCTCAGCTGTGGCAGTTCTCAATCGATCTTCAACCGTCGCCCGAATCCGCGTCACGGTCTCGAGGACACCGTCGATGTCGAAGAAGATGTCCCGGGTTGGTCCGGAGAGTGGGCCGTCGCCTCCCAACCCTGGCGAGTCGATCTGATACCAGCCCACGCCAGAAATCTCGGCGCGAGGCGCCTCCTCAATGATGGTGATAGAGGCTCTCAAAGGTGCCTCTCCCTGCCCCACGAGTATCTTGTGGTCGGCCAGTCCCCAGGCATAGCCGAGGTGCATCGTGGGGTTGCGGATCGCCTTCCAAAATGCTTTCGCCACGTGTTTCGGCCAGCCCGATGCCGCCTGCAGCCAAGCAATGAGTTCGCTGTCCTCCTTCAGGTGATCCGCTCGGCGGAGGTCTATCTGCGCTAGGCGGTTGATGATCACGCACGTACTGAAGACGATCTCCGCCTCCACCACCGGGTTGCGCACGCCTTGATCCAGTGCCAGGCGCGCTTCACGTATTCGGGTTCCGACGTGGAAGAACCAGAGATCCAGTTCCCCAACGCCGTTCTCAATCCACCTGCGTCGGCGACTTTCGATCGCTGTCTTGGTTGACACAACCAGAGGATACGCCGGTTCGTCCCGACCGAATGCTGGTCGGTTACGGGGCGCTGGATGACTGCGAAGTATTGCGATCCCCTTCAAGGAAACGGATGAACCTGTCCATTAGATAGATGGCCTCGACGGCGGCGTCAGCCGGAACTTCCTGCCCGTGCACCGCTCTGTTTGCGACGGAGGCAGAGTCTCACTACAACGCTGAGTGCTGATACCGCCGCTACGCCCTGTGGTCGCGTCGCAGACGCGCTGACTGAACCCCGGCGGGCCGTTCGGATGTGCCTGCTACGTGCATCTGCCCGGCAACCGCGGCGCGACAGTTGTGGCTGGTCACCGCGCGCGGCATGGCGCCTGTCGCGATCGCGTTGGCTCGACTTCAAGTGAGAGCTGGCTGCGGCGCGGATCTCTACTTCTGATGCTCACGTGTCGGGCCAAGCACTTTGGTGAGCCATTCAACTCGTATACGGATGCCGATCGAGTCGGCGTGCGCGGACGGGCGGCAAATCGGACGGGGTTGGGCGACCGTACGGCCGGATGACCTCGGTCAGGGGCAGGGAATTGGTTCGAAGTGGCGACCCTTGGTGTCGATCATTCCGTAGCCGTTGTAGTTTCGGCATCCGGTGTATGTGCTTCCGCCCCCATCGCCGGACGATCCTCCTCCGCCGCCGGACGATCCGCTATTCCTGCTCTGGCGCTCGGCGGCCTCACGCGCGGCCTGATCGGCGGCGGCCTTCTCGGCTGCGGCCCGTGCGGCCTCCTCTGCAGCCAGGCGGTCCGCTTCGGCCTTTTCGGCTGCGACGGCGGACGCGTATGAGGCTTCTTGATCGGTCTTCGCCTTTGCCACCTCGCCCCTGAGATCGTTGATCTGCGTCTTGTAGGGCTTGCGAAGATCTGGTGTCACCCACTCGATCGCGTCAATGGTTGCGTTAGCCACATCCGCCGCAGCGAGCGCGACGGTGGTGGCACCGATGACATTCGCGATGCTTGCGGAGTCGCTCGGCACCGTGCTGGCCACGGCGGCGTCTGCTTGCGTGCGGTAGCTCGCGACGGCGGAACCGAGGGTGCAGGGCAGAGAAGTGCCGAAGATGCCGGCTTGATTCGTCATTGCCTCGGTCACCGCCGACTCCACGTCTCCGATGAATCGCGTGTTACTTCCGACCACCAGCGGCACGGCGAGGCCCTCGCGCGCAATCTCAGCATTGATTAGCACGCCGTCGACGAAGATGCCGGCAAGGAGCCGGTCGTAGCGGTCATAGCGCTCCGAGTCATACCGCAGCGTCACAGCGGAGCCTTCGGGAAGCAGTTTCGCGAGCGCAGCTGTCGCCTCCGGCCCCATGCACTCAGCGACACCGGTGGCCGCGTTGTCTTCAGGCGAGTCGATGTTCAGGAGTCGTACACGGTGCACATCCCCGTACATCCGAACGTCGATGGTGTCGCCATCAATCACTCGGGTGACAACAGCCTCATCGGAGTTGTTGGCCTCGCTGACGGCGGAGACTGTCGCAATAGCCCCGCCACCAAGCACGAGAGTGCCCACGACTGTAATAGCGATCAAAGGAACTGGCACAGCGGGCCTCCGGCGCGCGAAGAGGGGTTCAGCGGAGCGGCTGAGGAAGGTCAGGACTGGCCTGATCGGCGAGATCCGACGCACATGCGGATCTTCAGCCAGGTTAGGGGACGCGCCTTCATATCCGCATAGAGCATGCTGAGCAATGCCCGAAGAGTTGGCACGCGTTTTTCATGGCCTCTTCATGCTGGGCAACTCGAGCGAGCCGGGTTTGGAAAGCGAATCGCCCGCAAGTCGGTCCTCCCGCGTGCGCACGCGAATTCAACGGCGTTTGTCGCCGTGCGCGGCGCACCGCGCCCGTAGAGCCGGTGCATTGAGATGAACGATGAGGGCATGCCGACTGAGACTGCCTTCACGGGCTGACGCGGTCGCGGAGGGCGTGATCTCAGGCGATCGGCATCGAATCACTCGCAGGGAGGCCTGCCGCGCGGTAGTGGCGCTCGAGTGACCGAACTCGCACCAAGCGAATGAGTGTGATCGGCCCGTTCACGACGAACTTGAGCGCGTTCCAGAGGCACATCAGCACGAGGAGGTTGATCCATCCCGGCGCTCCGCCGGCGACCCACTGGGCGAGCGTCGCGGCGATGACGAAGTACACGGCCGCAAGGAGCATCGCGGGCACTCCCCACTTGAGCCCACGCCGGGTGTGGGTCGCGCGGAGGATCATGTTCGTCGGCATCGTCCGCTGGAAGAACGCGTACATGCGACTCACGAAGGCGATCAGCAGTTGGAACATCGGCCAGGCCTCTCCTTCAGGCATGAGGCTTGCGGTTGCGCTCAGGGTACGCCCGCGCCTCGGGCACGAACAGGACCACCCGCTACAGGCTGGGGACAGTCCGGTTGCGCCGAGGCGCCCGCTGAGCCTGTGTAGGAGCATCCGATCTTGCGAGTCGGACCGCCCGATCCCGCGCCGCGACTGCCGCTGCAGCATCCAATCGTTGATTCGGCGACGCGGCAGGAGCCCCTAGAGCGTCATCCTCGAAAACGCCGTACCGGTCACGGTACGCAGCAACGACTCGCGCCTGATTCCGCCAAGCAGCCGCTCGCGCCGGATCGACAGGAACGCGCCCGAGCGACGCGATCCACTTCTCCGCCGACGCCACAGCGGCTTCGACGAGCACGGCCGCGCGCTGCTCGATGAGGTGTGCCCGTTCGTCGAGGGCACGCCGCATCTCGGCATCCATCTCCCCCGCCGCCCCAGGGATGAGGCCGGCGATCATCCGCCCGCCGCTCCCCCGCGACCGACCACTCGAAGGCTGAGCGAGGACGCGCTCGAGTCGCTCGTGGAGTACGGCCGCGGCATCCTGAGCATCCTCGAATCCGCGCGCAGCAGCGATTCTCGGAAGAAGGGTATCGACGTCGTGTCCGAGCGCCTCGGCGCGTCGAAGCCCCGCAGTCAGCGCGCCGAAGGCATCCGACGAGATCACCTCTTGAGCCAACTCGGCTGCGAGCCCGCAGGCCTCCACAAGCCTCGTCCAACGTGGCCGCTGCGCGGTCGACGCGATCGTGTCGTACTCGGCGGCGAGCTGCGCGATCGACCCCCAGTTCTCCTGCTCGGTGGTGATCTTCTCGTGGGCCGACAACTCGGCGCCGACGTGGCAGAGCACGCCTGCGAGGATGTCGCGGGCCGTGGCGTCCGGCCGTTCACCGGGATGCCGAGCGGAGTGGTTGTCGTCGGGGCGAGACGTCACCACATAGGCCTTGTTCGACGCTCTCCCCCGGGTCATCGCGACGTACAGATTCTCTCGCGTCGTTCCGGGCTCGACGACTGTATGCGCGGTGTCAGTCGTGATCCCCTGCGCCCGGTAGGCCGTCACCGCGTAGCCGAGGTCGACGTGCTCAGCCACGTACGCGGCGGGCAGGGTGATCGGCTTCGCACCGACGTGATCAGCGTTCCGCACGCGTAGCGAGCCATCGCGACGCAAGGCGACAACCTTCCACCGCCCGCCGTTGCGCACCCAGTCACGTCCCGAACGCAGGCGGCGGTCGTTCTTGCGGGTGAGGACGACGTCACCGACGGATGCTGCAGCCTCGTCCCGCAGGGATGCTTCGGCACCGGCATCCACAACGCCTGACAGGATCAGCTCGGCGCGCGCCCGTTGGTTGAGCGCGGACACCGCTTCGCCTGTGCCTGCGACCAGCACCGACGACATACCGGCCCCGATGTCCTGGAGCCACGCACTGTAGGCGGCATCGGACATCGCGTCGGCGTCGCCCCCGACGATCCTGTCGTGTTCACCGTAGGTATCGACGGCATGCAACCGTCCGTTGCGGAGGTCGAGGGATGCTTCCTTCTCCCATGCGTGGCGGAAGCGGTGCACGTCGGCGAGCTCGGGCGCATCCGAGCGTGCGTCGACGAGCATCCGGAATGCACCACCCGCATCGACCGATTGCAGCTGCGCCCAGTCCCCCACCAGAAGGACCTTCGCACCCGCACGCGTGGCGAGGGTGCAAATGCGATCGAGCGTGAGAGTGCCGGCGAGGGATGCTTCGTCGACAATGACAAGCTGACCTGCAGTGACCGTTGCGCGCCCCTGACGATGCTCGTGCAGCCACTTGGCGGTGTTCTCGGTGGCGATGCCGAGATCGTCGGCGAGTTCCCGCGCGGCCGCAGCGGATGGTGCGAGCCCGATGACCGAGCCACGGCCGTGTTCGTGCTCCCACGCAAGGCGTAGTGCATGCATCGCGGTCGTCTTGCCCGCACCCGCCGGTCCGATCAGCACATCGAGCGATCGCGATGACGTTGCGATCGCATGAAGCGCGGTGCGCTGATCCTCGCCCAGGACAATCCCGTGATTACGGCGCGCACGCTCGGCGTGCTCGAGGGTTGCGGTGCTGACCAGCGGCGCTCCACTCGCATGGGATGCGGCGAGCAGACGCTCCTCCGCATCCAGCAGCGCGATCGATGAGTAGCGTTCGGCGTTGCGCGGGCGGAAGACGCTCGTCCCGTCCTCCCGTCGAAACTCCGAAGGCGAGACGGCGAGGTCGGGGGGTGTGAGCCGCACGGAGCGCTGCTGCGCGGCATCCGTGATCATCCCGACGATCACCTCGCGGTCCATTGTTGCCGCGAATCGCCATTGCATCGTCTGCCGCGCGGCCTCGGCGTAGAGGTTCCAGCGGTTCCAGGTCGCGCGGCGCTCACTTACTGCGTCGAGCACGCGAGCCGATACATGTTGGAGGATGCCGGGCGAGATGTCCTGCGCACGCAACGGCGTCGGAGCATCCTGAAGATTCAGCGCGGTACGCGCCCAGGCGGTGGCGTCACGCCGGAGCAGTCGGCTCGCGCGAGCGCGCCACTCGTGCGTGAGGTCCGCGAGCGAGCGCAGCTGCTTCTCAGGGCGGGTCGCAAGCGTCGCCTGCTGCCGCAGGCGGATGGTCGTCACTTTCGAGGGAGCGCGACCGTGCGTGGCGATGTACTCGTCGATGAGTCGGTCCTTCTCGACGTCGATGTGACGTGAGCGCGACGAGAATTCCGTGACGAGCGACTCGGGAACCGCGGCGATCGCCCACACCGGGTTGCGGTCCTCTTGACGCTCTCGCTGTTCCCAATGCACGCCGAGCGCCCGCGACAGGTGGTCCGCGAACACCGCGGTGTGCAGCTCCGATAGTGCGACCGTCGCCGCGTGCAACGGTCGCCCGTCGAGTGAGCGCCACCTGCCGTCGAGCACCGTGCGCACCTTGTTGCTCACCACGACGTGCGTGTGCAACTGCGGATCGCCCGCGCGGGAGTCGAAGTGGTCGAAGGCGGCGGCGGCGAGGCCCGCGACCTCGACCTGGGCGACCGCGCCGTCGCGGCCGGCTGCGCCCACGCGGGTGGCGGCGAGCTCGCGCTCCATGAACGCAAGCACGTCGTCGATCGCTCGGTGGTGCGCGTTGACGATCGTGGCTTGCGTGTTGGCATCGGCGACAGCCCAGAGGACGGATGCCGACTTCGGCAGTGAGAACGTGAAGTCGTAGCCGGCGACGGCGCGGCGTTGAGCGCTTGGTTGTGTAGCGCCCGGTTTCGTGGCCGGTTGGCCCACGGTCGCTTCGCATGGCGCGTACTCGGGATACGCCCGCCCGAGCGGAGCACCCGTTCCGGGGTCCCGGCCCATCCCCAGCAGAAGCTCCAGTTGCGCCTCAGAGACTCGCGATCGTGCCTCTAGTCTTCCGTCGGCGAGCTCCGGCAGCCCGCTCCCGAGCCAACGGCCGGGTGGGGTCCCGGCCTCAGCGTAGTAGTGGGTCAGCGGGGTGGAGAGGGGTCGTTCGCCGTCAGCAGCGGCGACGGTGCGGAGGAGGTACTTGTACCCATCCCCCGCACTCATCACCCGCATCGAGACCGACACCGGGCCCCCTCTCGCCTGCCAGAGAGGTAGGTTGCGGTGCCCGCGCCGGCCGGCACGGTCCTCGATCTGCAAGACGTGTAGAGCCGGATTCGAGGAGGTCGGCCCTTCAAGTCAGCTGTGCGCGGTGTCGAGTCGTGCGTCCGCCCCGCGGTAGCGAACCAGAGGATCCGCAGCACCGCAGACAATCATCCCTCGGTGCCATGCGTGGCCGGCAGATCGGCACCAAGGCCGATGTGCCGGCGCACCTCCATTCGCAGCGTTGAGCTCATGATCGTTGCAGAGGGCCTCACGAAGGGGTACGGAGACAAGACGGCCGTGGATGATGTGAGCTTCACGGTGCAGCCTGGCCGGGTGACAGGGTTTCTCGGCCCCAATGGCCGCCGTGCTCATCGCGCATGGTCTCGCTGCCCCCAGCCGAGGCGACATCGAAGTCTGAGACCCCTGCCGGTCGGAGCTCAGTGGGCGGCGAACCACTCCGCCGTCAGCTGCTCCCCTGCGCGGCCCGCAGCGCCATTGAGCCCCATGAGGTGCCCCGTCCAGGGAATCGGCACTGACTTGACCTCGACGCCGAGCTGTCGGCAACGGAGCACGTAGGCGATGGGCCCTTGAGCCGGAACGAGCCAGTCGTTGGGCCCGTAGATGAGGAGGGCAGGCGGCGAGGCGGGGGTCAGGTGAGCGGTCGCATCGACCGCGGCATACCGCTCAGGGTGTTCCTCCATCGTCCCCCCGACGAGGCCGTGCACGAGTCGACGGCCGACAGCTCCTGCGGGTACATACCGGTTGGCCTCGGCGATCGCCGGGTCGACGGCGGGGATGAACAGCGACATCGCAGCGATGGTCGGAAGCGCATCGGCATCTTGGCCGATCGTGTCGCCCGCGGCGAGACGGTTCGCGACCAACGGTGCGAGCTGTCCCCCGGCAGAGCCCCCCACCAAGTAGACCTGCTCCGCCGACCCACCGTACTGCGGCGCGAGTGCCTTGACCTCCACGAGAGCACGGGCGATCTGACGGGGCGCGAGCTCCCAGGTAGCCAGCTCCTCACTGGCGTACGTGTAGGTCGGGGTGAAGACGAGGTACCCGCGATCGGCGAGCTGCCGCATGAGTCCCCGATCGCTCGACTCGTCGCCGTCAGCCCATCCGCCGCCGTGCACGTTTACGACAACGCGGGCCGGTGTGCTGGAGGGAGCGGGCTTGTAGATGCCCATCCGCGGTGAGTGTCCGTCAACCGGACCGTACGTGACCACTTCATCCGGCCCTGCTTTGGATCCGCGGTAGGGACCGAAGAAGTCCTTTGCGTGAACCCTGACCCCGACCTCCGCGAGCGCACGCCGCTGATCCGCGATCACGCGGACGCCAACCGGAATCGTCAGCAGAGAGAGCACGGCCGCGACGATCGCGGAGACGGACGGATCGATCAGCCAGGCAGCGATCGCCGAAACGGTACCTGACGCGGCGAACGCGAGGAGCCAGCCCGGCAGATACCCGCCGAGCGAGCCGAACAGACCGACCCACGGTGTCTGCCACGCGATCGTGCCGACAGCAAGCAGCAGGGCGAGCGCCATGAACACATAAGCGACCCAGATCACAGAGCACATCCTTTCGCACCGCCGCGCGACCTCGCGAGCGGTGTACCAATAAAACCACACAGTTGGGCGCTTTTCATGTATGGTGGCCACGTCACCGACGACCGAGACATGGAGTATCAATGACGATCGCGGCAGTAACCACCCTCGAGGCGCAGGATCCGGCCTTCGTCGATCAGGCCGTCGAAGCAGACCCCGTCGACTTCTACGGATACCGCGATCTGCTCACCGCCGACGAGCGGGCACGCCTAGCCGCGCTTCGCGACTTCCTCGAGACGGAGGTAGCCCCCATCGCGGACGACTACTGGGAGCGTGCGGAGTGCCCGCGCCACCTCTTCCTCCCACTGGCGGACCTCGGCATGTACGGTGCCGGCTTTCCTGAGGTCGCCGACTTCGACAACTCCGCGCTGTTCCGCGGCTGGGTGAGCTACGAGCTTGCGCGCGCCGATTCGTCGGTGGCGACCATGGCCGGAGTCCACAGCGGCCTGGCGATGAACTCCGTCGCGATCGGAGGATCCGACGAACAGCGCGCTGACCTTCTCCCGAGGATGGCGCGCGGCGAGATCGTGGGAGCCTTCGGTCTGACAGAGCCCCTCTCGGGTTCCGACACCGCACGTGGAATCCGTACCACGGCTCGCCGCGACGGCGACGCGTGGGTGCTCAACGGCGCCAAGCGGTGGATCGGCAACGCGACCTTCGCTGACATCGTGATCATCTGGGCGCGAGATGTCGCAGACGGAAACGTCAAGGGATTCATCGTTCCGGGTGGAACCCCTGGGTTCACCGCCACGAAAATCGAGCGCAAGCAGTCACTGCGTGCGGTCGAGAACGCCGACATCACGCTCACCGACGTGCGCGTGCCAGAGTCGTCGCGCCTTGCCCGCGTGCGGTCCTTCCGCGACGTGGCGCTCATCCTGCGCCAGACGCGGTGCGATGTCGCGTGGCAGGCACTCGGCAACGGCGTGGGCGCGTACGAAGCCGCGGTCGAATACGCGCGCCGTCGCGAGCAGTTCGGCAAGCCCATCGGGGCGAACCAGCTCGTGCAGAGCAAGCTCGTCACCTGCCTGACCGAGATCACGGCATCAATCGCGCTGTGTACACGGACGGCGCAGCTGCAGGATGCCGGCACGCTCACCGACGAGCAGTCGGCGATGGCGAAGGCGACGGTGAGCGAGCGGATGCGCCGCGTGGTGTCGCTGTGCCGCGAGGTCCTCGGCGGCAACGGCATCCAGCTCGACTACGGCGTCGCACGACGCTTCGCCGACGCCGAGGCCATCTACACGTACGAGGGCACATTCGACATGAACAACCTCATCGTCGGCCGCGAGATCACCGGCATCCCCGCCTTCGCCTGACCCACGCACCGAAAGCACTGCACCCATGACTACTGCCATCGTCACCGGCGCCGCGCGCGGCATCGGGGCCGCCACCGCCCTCCGCCTCGCCGCAGACGGCCACGACATCGCCGTGATCGACCTGGATGAGGCCGCCGCCGCAGCAACCGCTTCCGCAATCAACGAGTCGGGCCGTCGCGCCATCGCCATCGCGGCCGACGTCGCCGACGCTGTGTCTGTCGAGGCCGCCGTCGGCCGCGTGGTATCCGAGCTCGGAGCACCGGGCATCCTCGTCAACAATGCCGGCGTCCTGCGAGACAACCTGCTGTTCAAGATGAGCGAATCCGACTGGGACACCGTCATGAACGTGCACCTGCGCGGTGCCTTCCTGATGACCAAGGCGGTGCAGTCGTACATGGTGGATGCCTCGTGGGGCCGGATCGTCAACCTCTCGAGCACTTCCGCACTGGGCAACCGGGGGCAGGCGAACTACGCCGCAGCAAAGGCCGGCATCCAAGGTTTCACCAAGACCCTGGCGATCGAGCTCGGGCGCTACCGCATCACCGCGAACGCGATCGCGCCCGGCTTCATCCAGACGGACATGACCCGAGCCACGGCGGAGCGCCTCGGTGTGAGCTTCGAACAGCTCATCGAGGCGCAGGTGTCGCAGATCCCCGTCTCTCGCGCCGGGGTGCCCGACGACATCGCGGCGGCGGTGTCGTTCTTCTGCCGTGAAGAAGCTGGCTTCGTCTCGGGACAGGTGCTCTACGTCGCGGGCGGGCCAAAGTCATGATTCGCGCCGAACGGCCGCAGGATCTTCCGGCACTCGTCGGCACGACCGCGGTCGGCGACTGGCTCGAGGTCTCGCAGGAACGCATCGATGCTTTCGCCGACGTCACGGAGGACCATCAATGGATCCACGTCAACGTGGAGCGAGCAGCGGACGGCCCGTTCGGCACTACCATCGCGCACGGACTGCTCACGCTGTCACTGATCCCCCGACTCATCCAGGACCTCGTCGAGGTGCAGAACGTCGCGGCGGTGGTCAACTATGGCGTTGACGGCGTGCGCTTCCTCTCCCCCGTGCCGAGCGCGTCTCGAGTGCGTGCCTCCACCGAGCTTTTCGAAGCCGTCCAAACAGATCGCGGCGTACGCGCGCGCCTCAAAGTGACGGTCGAGCTCGACGGCAGTGAGCGTCCCGCGCTCGTCGCCGAAACAATCCATCTCTTCGTCCCCGCTCCGTAGCCCCATACCGAACTGCTTTTCAACGTCGAAAGGAACACACCATGACCGCACTCAACGACCGCGCCATCCAGGGCGATGGATTCGCGACCCTCAACGTCGCAACGATCCTCGCCGAGAGCGCCGCGCGCTACCCCGAGTCGCCCGCCGTCCATTTCGCCGGCCACACCATCCCCTACGCCGCACTGTGGAATCAGGCGCGCGCGTACGCGGGCGCACTGAAGGCGCGTGGAATCGGCAAAGGCTCGCGCGTCGCGCTGATGGCGCCGAACGTGCCCGACTTCATGCGCGTGTACTACGGGGCCCTCGCGCTCGGCGCCATCGTCGTTCCCGTGCATCCGCTGTTCAAGAAGAACGAGATCTCGTTCGTCCTCGGTGACGCCCAGGCTGATCTGTTCGTCGCCGCAGCGCCGTTCCTGGCCGAGGCCCTCCCCGCCGCCGCGGCCGCTCAGGTGCCGACGCTGTCGGTGCTCGTTCCCGACGAGATGGTCGCCGCGACGGGAGTGCCCCGCCTCGAGGAGGAGGCTGCCGTGGCGACGCCGATCGCGGGGATCGAGCAGACCAACCCCCTGGATGCCGCTACCATCCTCTACACGAGCGGCACCACCGGCACGCCCAAGGGTGCCGTCAGCTCGCACTTCTCGATCGTCGAGCAGGCGCATACCTCGCTCATCGACTCGCTCGACATGCGCCGCGATGACGTGATCTTCGGCGGGCTGCCGCTGTTCCACACCTTCGGCCAGACCGCCGTGATGAACACCGCGTTCCGCCGCGGTGCATCGATCGCCCTCATGCCTCGCTTCGAGGCGGATGCGGCACTCCAGCTGGTCGTCGACCAGGGGGTGACCATCTTCGCTGCCGTCCCGACGATGTTCGTCGACCTACTGCAGGCGGGCGCGCGATCCGATCTCCAGCCGCGGTTCCGCTACGCAGTCTCAGGTGGGGCTGCGCTTCCCCGCGTGATCCTCGACAAGTTCGCGGCCCGCTTCGGCGCTCAGGTGCACGAGGGCTACGGACTCACCGAGACCACCCCGATCGTGACGTTCAACGTCGTCGGCGAAGACATCCGCCCCGGCACCGCCGGCACCCCCCTCTGGGGCGTCGATGTCGCGATCGCCAAAGCCGGCATCGACGACCGCATCGAGCTGACGACAGACCCCGAAGAGATCGGCGAGATCGTGGTGCGCGGTCACAATGTCTTCAAGGGATACATCGGCCGCGAAGAGGCCACCGACGCAACCGTCGTGGATGGCTGGTTCCGCACCGGCGACCTGGGCACCATGACCGACCGCGTCATCACGATCGTCGACCGCAAGAAGGACCTCATCGTCCGCAACGGCTACAACGTCTACCCGACCGAGGTCGAGCAGGTCATCGCCACCCACCCTCAGCTCGTCTCGGTCTCGGTCTTCGGACTCCCCGACGAACGACGCGGTGAAGAGGTGAACGCGGCCGTGGTCGTCAAGCCCGGCGAGGAGGTCAACGCCGAAGAGATCATCGCGTTCGCTCGCGAACGTCTGGCCGAGTTCAAGTACCCACGGGTCATTCACGTCGTCGACGAGCTGCCCCTCGGCGCCAGCGGCAAGGTCCTGCGTCGCGCGCTCGTCGACCGGTTCTCGGTCACGGCAGCGGCACCCGTCGCGGGCTGAACGACCTTCGCGGTGCGGGGTCGAGAGACCCCGCACCGCCCCGACTGCAGAGGATCACCCATGACCCGATTCGGCGCATTGGATGCGCTCATCACCGACCTCATCGACCGTGGAGAGCTGAAGGACGCGCAGTACGCGATCGGCTTCGACGGCCAGGCCGTCGAGACTCGTGCGTTCGGCGGCGCGACGGTCGACAGCCGATTCTGCATCTTCTCGTCGACGAAACCCGTCTTCGCGTCGCTCCTGTGGAGACTGATCGACCAAGGCCTGATCTCGCTCGAGACGCCGATCGTCGACATCTGGCCGGAGTTCGGTCAGCACGGCAAGGATGCGATCGTACTGCAGCATCTGCTGCTGCACACGGCCGGCATCCCGAGCCCGATGATCTCGCATGAGGCGATCGGCAGCCGCGAGGACCGTGCGCACGAGATCGAGCAGTGGCCGCTGGAGCTGGAGCCGGGGACGGCGTACACCTATCACCCCTTCTCGGCCGGCTGGGTGCTCGCCGAGGTGGTGACCCGCATCACCGGCATGCCGCACGGTGAGGCCCTCCGTTCCGAGATCCTCGAACCGCTCGGCATCGATCGGCTCGAGCTCGGCGTTCCGCGTGACCGCCTCGGCGACGTGCGCCGGATCGACTACATCCGACAGGCGCCATTCGACGTCTTCCAAGCCGTCACCGGCCAGCCGTCGCCACCGCAGGACCCCGGCGCAGAGGACCCGTTCGACATCCGCGGATTCGCCAACGATCCGGTCGTGATCGGCGCCGGCGCGCCCGGCGGGGGTGCGATCTCGGATGCCGCGTCGGTCGCCACGTTCTACCAGGCGCTGCTCCACAACCCGGGCGGCCTGTGGAGCGACGAGATCCTCACCGACGCGACATCGAACATCCGCAACACCTTCCCTGACGGCCTTGCGCTCGGGGCACCTGCGAACCGCACGATCGGCCTCATCATCGCCGGCTCCGAGCACCGGCGCTTCGCCCTCCCTCAGCACGGGATCGACCTCGTCATGCACCCCTTCGGGCCAGCGGTGTCGCCGCAGACCTTCGGTCACGGCGGCGGAGGCGGTCAGATCGCGTTCGCCGATCCGACGACCGGCGTCTCGTTCTGTTTCCTGTCGAACGTCATCGACCGGGATGCGTTCGGCGCATTCCAGAACCAGCAGGACATCATCGAGGCAGCCGTGACCTCGATCGCCTGACCAGTCCCCCCGGAGAGAGGCCCGCGCAACCCGAATGCGCGGGCCTCTTCTTCAGGCATCGAAGACGCTGAGCGCGAGGTTGGCTCGGGCCACGGAGCCGTCAAGGTGAAAGAGCGAGAGCGGCCCCCAGTGACCTGTCACAAGGTCGGGAGCCCAGGGTCGGATCCCCTCGAGCCATCCCTCGGATCGACCGCGCGCTGCGAGATCGCTCAAATAGGCCGCCTGCCCACTTTCGGCGCGTGGATAGCCTCGCACCTCCCGGCCGAACGGGAACGGGCCGATGACGTCGGCGATGGGATATGCGTACTCGGCGATGAACGTGGGGCGCCCCCAGCGTTCTCGAAGGAGCTGCGCGGCCTCCCCCACGAGGATGTGCAGGTCATCCGGATGATGCTCGACCGGGCCGGAGGGATACATCGATGTGCCGAAGACATCGGGAAGATAGCCGGCGTCCGCGACGACATCCCAGAACTCGGTCCACGCTGCTGTTGACTCCGGGTTCGCGGCAGCGATGTGAGTGCTGAATCGCGCGCGGGGATCCACTTCGCGGACACCCGCGGCGGCGGCGGCGAGGAGCCGACCGACGAGTGGCCAGATGTGCGCACTCAGCCACCGGATCCGGTCCGGTTCGGACGTGCGGAGGACGAGGTCGAACCGGTTGATCCTGCCGATCTCGGGGTCGATGGAATCGGTGCTTCCCGGTGTCGCCGGGTCTCGGGGACTCGGGGGTGTGATGCCGCAGATTCCGGAGTCGACCTCGTTGCCGAGATTCCAGGTGCCGACGACGACACCGGTGTCCAGGATCCGTTGGGCGGTGCGCGCCGCGTACGCCTGGATACGCGAGGCCATCTCTTCGAGCGAGAGTTCGAGCCACGCACCTGTCGGTGGGATGAGATCGGGGTGGTCGGCGAAGTCAGGCTGCTGCTGATAGGTCAGCACATCCCCGTACCCCGCGAACAACCCGATCTCGGGATTGAACGGGAGGCCGAGCCCACATGCGAGCGCGGCGCGCTCCAATCCCCGCGCGAGACCGTGTTCGGCTGTACCCGATCGCTCGTTCGTGACATCCAGCGTGCCGATGCGCGCGTACACCTCAGTGCCACCGTGCTCCACGAAGAGTTCCTGCAGTGCCTCGACGGTGACCGCCGATCGGGTTCCGTCGGTGAATGTCACCCCCTGTGCGAGCACCTCCTCTGCGAACGGGCTCACCGACAGGGCATATCGGAAGTCGCCCGTCACGACACCTCCAACAGCGCGGCAGCGCCTTGGCCACCACCGATGCACATCGTCACGACCGCGAGTCTTGACCCCCGCCGCCTGCCCTCGCGCAGCACATGGCCGACCATTCGCGCGCCCGACATCCCGTACGGGTGGCCGATGGAGATCGCGCCGCCGTTCACGTTGAGCTTCTCGGGGTCGATCCCGAGCTCGTCACGGCAGTGGACGACCTGTGAGGCGAACGCCTCGTTGAGCTCCCACAGGTCGATGTCGTCGACGCCCAAGCCCTCACGACGAAGCAGCTCTGTGACGGCGGGAACAGGCCCGATGCCCATCTCGTCGGGGGCGACGCCTGCGACGGCGATCCCTCGAAATACGCCGAGGGGCGTGAGTCCACGGCGGGATGCCTCATCCTCCGCCATCACTACGGTCGCGGCGGCCCCATCAGAGAGCTGACTGGCATTGCCTGCGGTCACCGACGACGCTGTCGCTGCGACGCCATCCGCGAGCACCGGGCGCAAAGCGGCGAGATCCGCGCGCGTCGTCGATGGGCGGTTGCCTTCGTCGCGGGTCAGCAACGTGTCGCGGAACGATACCTCCCCGCTCTCGCGGTCGAGAACGCCCTGAATCGTCGCGAGGGGGACGATCTCGTCGTCGAAGAGACCCGCGTCTTGCGCAGCGGCGGTGCGCTGCTGCGATGTCAGCGCGTAGGCATCCTGCGCATCACGGGTGATCCCGTAGCGCTCGGCGACGATCTCGGCCGTGTTCAGCATCGGGAAGTAGATTCCGGGAACATTCTCCTTCAGCCACGGGTCCGCGGCGCGGTGGGTGTTCATGTGGTCGTTCTGCACGAGCGATACAGACTCGACGCCCCCGGCCACGGCGATGCGCAGATCGCCGTTCGCGACCTGCGCCGACGCGAGGGCGATCGACATCAGCCCGGACGCGCACTGTCGGTCCACCGACATCCCGGGCACTGTCACCGGTAGGCCGGCACGCAAAGCGGCCTGCCGTGCGATGTTGCCACCGGTCGCGCCCTGCTGCAGTGCGGCCCCGAGGATCACGTCGTCGACCTCGGCCGGGTCGATGCCGGCGCGCTCGACGACCGATGCGATGACGTGGCCGGCAAGTTCCTGCGGCTGCGTGTTGTTGTAGGCCCCGCGATATGCCTTCGCGATGGGCGTACGCGCGCCGCTGACGATGACTGCTCTCGACATGGTTCTCCCTCTTCGTCGACGGGTGTTCAGCGGACGGACTTGATCGGCCAGATCGCGAAGGCGCCCAGCAGCGAAAGCACGATGGCCACGGGGAACAGCCCGACGTACCCGAAGATCGCGATGACGATGCCCGACGCGACCGGCCCGATGGTCGCCGGAAGGGATGCGGCGATGTTGATCACACCGAGATCCTTGCCGAACGACTTCGCCGACGGAAGCACCTGGCTCATGAGCGCCGTGTCGACCGCGACGTACATGCCGAAGCCGAGGGCGAGGATCGCGAACATGATGCCCCACCCCACGATGGTGGGCCAGATCCAGGGCACGAAGAGGGCGACAGCCATGGCGATCGAGGCACCGAAGACGAACGGCTTGCGCCGCCCGAAGCGGTCGGAGAGCGGCCCGGAGACGACCGTGCCGAGGATGATCCCGATCAGGCCGATGACACCGAAGAGCGGGATGAAGTCCTGCGGTCGCTCTACGCCGATGTAGTCCGAAAGCACATAGAACTGGTACCCGATGACCATGTTGTAGCCCGTGAAGAGCACGAGCCGAGCGGTGAACGCCCAGAAGAAGTCAGGGTGCTTGATCGGGTTGACCCAGAAGGTGCGGACGAAGTCCATCCATCCGAGCTTGTCGATGTGGATGTCGCGACTGGAGTGGTCGGGGTTGAACGTCACGAACAGCAGCAGGACGACGATGGCCAGCGCTGCGAAGACCATGTACCCGACGACATAGTCGTCGGTCAGAGCGGCCGCGACGATCGAGCCGATGACCGCGCCCGTCATTAGCGCGATCCCGGATGCCGCGGCGAACACCCCTCGGCGGTGCAACGGCACTCGGTCTGGAAGAATCGCGGAGAACGGGCCCTGCACGAAGGCCATGGCGACCTGCACGAAGAACCAGGCGATCGTGATGCCCCAGACACTTCCCGCGAACGCCATGCCCACGAGCGCGAGCGCAACGACAAGAGAGCCGACGACGATCCACGGGGCGCGGCGCCCGAACCGGCTGCGCGTGCGGTCGGAGATCTGACCCGCGATCGGCCCGGCGATGAGGGAGCCCGCTCCACTGACGGACAAGACGAGCGCGAGATTGAACTCCTTGTTCTCGGGGTCCATCAGCGCGAGCTGGAACGGCACCAGCACGCCGGGGATCGCGCTGATCATGGCGATCACAAGACCTGCGGGGAACACCCAGGCGATGAGGCGATTGATCGAGCCGCGCACCAGGGGCGGCGGGTCGTCATTCCCGTCGGCGGCTTCGATGAAGGCCGCTTCGAGGTCGGAAGCTGCCGGTTCGGGGAGAGGTGAGGTCATGTCGGTTCTTTCAGAAGTGGTACGTGCCACTGCCCACGGAGTGCACGAGGCCACGCCAGTGCACGCGAGCGGTGGTGTTCGGAGGGATGGTGACATCGAGCGAATCGGCTGTCCATCGCACCGTGATCTCGCCGGACGGGGTCAGCAGGGTGCGCGCGCAGAACGTGAGCGGCACCTCGGTGCGCGGCGCGATGACGATGTCCTTGTAGCCGGGCGCCGCGGCTCGGATGCCGGCGATCTCGCGCGTGATCCAGTCGTCCACCGCCCCGAAGGCGTAGTGGTCGAGGCTCGAGGTGGTCGGCGTGCCGTCGAGGTCGATCGCATCCCAGTTCTCCCAGATGGCCGTCGCCCCCTGGTCCACCTGGTAGAGCCAGGACGGCTTCCGGTCCTCCCAGAGGAGCCCGATCGCGAGGTCCGCACGTCCGATGTCGACAAGGACGTCGAGCAGGAACGGCGTCGCGACGAAGCCTGTGTCGAGCAGACCGTTGTTCGCAGCGAGCAGATCGACGAGTCGCGCGGCGTACGTCCCGCGACGTTCCTCGGGCACCAGGCCGAACGCGAAGGCGAGGACATACGCACCCATCAGCGACGTCGGCAGCTCGTCTGAGGCCATGAACACCATCTGGATCGCGGCCTTCGTCGCTTCGGCCTCGGCACGGTAGGCCGCGGCGTCGTCGACCCTGCCGAGAACGTCTGCCGCACGCGCGAACAGATCGAGCGATCGGTAGCCGAAGAAGGGGGCGACGTAGAAGGCCGATGACTTCGTGTTCTCCCAGTCGCCGCCCTGCTGATGCTGGCTCGGGATCAGCCACTCGCCGAAATGGAACCCCGTGTTCCACAGGTGGCGGTCCAGCTCATCGGGAATCTCTGCCGGACCCCGGGTCGATCGGGCGGTCTCGATGACGCTGTCGCACCACGCCTTCATGGACGCGTACGAGCGTTCGAGGATGACGGCGCCTCCTGTCGCTTGGTAGACCTCCCAGGGGACGATCACCGCGGCGTCGCTCCATCCCGCGATCCCGGTGACACCGCTGGTGCCGAACTGCTCGCTGGTGCGCAGCGAGAGCGACTCGTACAGCATTGTGAAGGGAACGGTCATCGGCACCACACCGTCGGGCAGCTGATCGGCCTCGAGGTTGCGCAGCCATGCCTCGAGGAAAGAGGTGACATCTTCGATACCGAACGCGGTCGGGGTGTACAGCTGGATGTCGCCCGTAAACCCTGCCTTCTCTCGCGTCGGGCAGTCGGTCGGGATGGACATGGTGTTGTTGCGCTGCGACCAGACGACGTTCTCGTGCAGCCGGTTGAGTCGCGGATCGGAACTTTCGAATGTCCCGGTGGATTCCTTCGGGGTGGACAGGACGACGGCTTCGAAGTCGCCGGCGACTACCCTGTCGAGACCGGTCACGCGGACGTACCGGAAGCCGTGGAAGGTGAAGATCGGTTCGTAGACGGCGAGCGACCCGTCGGAGACGTACACGTCCTTCTGCCCGGCCAGGGTGCCGTTGAAGTATTCGCCGTCCGGGGTGGTCGTCTCGAAGTGCTCGAGCGCGACCTCAGCTCCGGCCGGGGCGTCGATCCGCACGCGGACTCGGCCGTCGACGATCTGCCCGAAGTCGACGATCGCGTCACCCGACGGAGAGATACGAACTTCGACGGCGGGAATCGTGTCGACAGCACGGATCGGCTCGATCGGCTGTGCGACGAGGTTGCCGTATCCGAGGTCGATCACCGATATCGCACGGGAATCCGACACCACTGCCGTCGCGTCGTAACGCTCACCCCAGTACAGGTCCGACGACCGCACGGGACCCGTGCGGCACATGACCGACCCATCGGAACCGATCACGTCTACGGTGCCGTCGGTGTACTCGACCTCCAGCTGGAAGAGGACCGCGGGCAGATCGCGCAGCGGGTGCGACAGCGGCCGCGTGACCGGGCAGAAGTACCAGCCGTCGCCGACATACATTGAGACGACGTTCCGGCCGGCCCGCAGCTGGGAGGCGACGTCGTACGTCTGCACATAGAGGCGGCTGCGGTACACCGAGAACTCCGGGGCGAGCTCGCGGTCGTCGGGTCGTTCACCGTTGACCGAGAGCCGGTAAGCACCCAGCGCGGTGGCATACATGCGTGCGCGCCTAACGGGGCTGCGCAACTCGAAATCACGGAGGAACTCCACCGCCGGCGGCTGCGTGCCATGACCCCAGCCGTCGCCGACGGGTCTCTCGATCGTGCTCTCCACCCACAGCGCCGTCCAGTCCTCAGCGAAGATCGCTGTCTCGAATCCGGCAGTCGCCGTGGCCGCGGAGCCGTGGTTGTCGACTACCGTGACGGCCCACGCATACGAGGTCCGACTGCGCAGCGGCGGGCCGTCGTACCGGACGAAGGACTGGACATCCGATTCGACGAGACCGGAATCCCACACCGGCTCCCCCGCAGCCGAAACGACGACCCGATAGGACTGTTGAGTCACATCGCGCGCGCTCGTGTGCAGCATCCATGAGAACTCGGGATTCCCGTCGATCCCCATGGGCTCGACGCGGCCGAGCGTACGCAGTCGAGTGAGCTTCATCAGTGACCGACAGGTGCTTCCGTGCGGTGTCGCGCCACCCACTCGCTGATCGCCTCCAGGCTGCTCTGAGCCTGGGGCAGTCCGGGACGGTTGAGGTGACCGTGCGCGACGTCGGGTGCGAGCAGCACGTCGACGTCGACGTCGGCCGCCTGCAGCTGCGCGCCGAATCGCTCCCCCGACGCGCGGAGGCCGTCGTACTCGCAGTTGATGATGAGGGTCGGCGGCAGACCGGTGAGGTCGTCGGCGACACCGGCGATCGCGTGGGGGGATGCCGCGGACGCCGGACCGCCGAGGAAGTTCTCCATCACCGGTTCGATCACCTCGGGCACGAACGCCATTCCGGCGTTCAGACTCGCGAGCTTGGCGGCCAGTTCTGCGGATGCCTCGGGAAGCACCGCGTGCACGACGGGGTATGCAAGGACGACGGATGCCGGCTGCGCTCCGCCGTCGTCGCGAATCCGCAACGCGACCCCGGCCGTCAGGCACGCGCCCGCGCTCGCGCCCCCGATGCTGATGCGGGACGGGTCGGCACCCAGCCGCTCCGCGTGCCGGGTCGTCCACAGGTACACCGCGTGAAGGTCGTCATTCGGCGCAGGAAAATGGACGCCACCGAGGCACAATCGGTAGTCGACCGAGATCACCACAGCGTCGGCACGCTGCACGATCTCGCGGGCGACCGAGTCCGCTTCGGGCATGTCGAGGTCGCCGCCCAGGAACGCTCCCCCGTGGCACCAGATCAGGAGCGGACGCCCCTCTCTCTGCTCATGGGGGCGGTAGATGCGGACGGGAACCGGGCGGTCGGGCGACGGCACGACAGCATCCGTCACGTCGGCGGGCGGCCGAAGGTAGTCGGCCTCGCCGGCGCGCGGCAACGTGAGGCGAGCGATGAGCTCGCGATCTCCGCTCTGGTCGAGACCGTTCGCGGCCTCGGCCTGCAGCTTTGCGGCGACCGCTGCGACGCGCTCCCAATAGATGTCCGTCATTCCGAATGTCCCTTCCGAGAGGCGGTCATCAGTGCTTCGACGTCTGTCGCCGAGACGGATTCACCGAGCAGGTTCACGATCTTCTGCATGGGAAGCGTTCCCAGCAGGCGCAGCGCGTCGGGCTGCGCCATCGCGCGCAGCAGATCCGACTGGAGTGTGTCGAGCAGGATGGGACCGACGATCGCATGGTCGAACCACTCCTGGGCGGTGGATCCGAGGGTGAGCTCGCGGATGACCTCGTCGCCGCGCAACGCGATCGTGCCCTCGGCGGCGACCTCCACGGCATTGTCTCCGACGATGACGCGATAGTCGCCGGGGGTGACGACCCAATCGCCGATCTGCACGTCCCAGTAGGCGAACGCTCGACGGTCGAGCTCGAGCTCGACCTCCACCGAGGCCTTCGCCGGCACGCGCACCTTGGTGAAGGCCCGGAGTTCGCGCGTGCTGCGCTGCACGACCCCGAGTCCCGATGCATCGACATACACCTGCACGACGTGCGCGCCGTCGCAGTCGCCGGTGTTCTCGACGCTCACCCGTACCACGGCCGTGTCGCCACCGGTGACCTCGATCGAGAAGCCGGATGTCCGGAACGTCGTGTAGCTCAGCCCGTGCCCGAAGGGATACCTCACGGGGATCCCCCGCGTGGCGTACCAGCGGTAGCCCACGAGTGTCCGCTCTCCGTAGACCACATGCCCCTGCTCGCCGGGAAAGTTCCCGAAGGCGGGGGTGTCCTCGATGCGGAACGGAATGGTCTCCGCCAGGCGACCTGACGGGTTCACGATTCCGAAGAGAACGTCCGCGAGCGCAGCACCACCAGCCTGCCCGAGCAGGAAGCCGTCGAGGATCGCGTCGACGTCGTCGTGCCACCCTTCGAGCCCGACCACTCCGCCGTGCGACAGCACGACCACGGTGCGCGGCGCGGCGGCCGCCACCGCACGGATCAGCTGGACCTGCTCCGCGGGCAACTCGATGGTGGTCCGGTCGTATCCTTCCGACTCGTCAGCTTCGGCGAGGCCGGCGAACACGACCGAGACCTCGGACGTCGCCGCGAGTCGGACAGCGTCCTCGAACAATGCTTCGCTGCCCGACCCGTCGAGGGCGAAGCCGGGAGCGAACTCGACGGCCCGCGCGATCTCGGGGACGGCGTCAAGGAAGGGGTCGGTCCTCGTCGCGTTGACGTGCGAGCTGCCGCCGCCCTGGAACCGAGGCGAGCGGGCGAACTCGCCGATCACGGCGATCCGGGACTCCGGGCTGAGCGGGAGCACGCCGTCGTTCTTCAGCAGCACCACACTCTCGCCGGCAACCTGCCGTGCGAGGGCGTGGTGCGCGTCGAAGTCTGCTGCCCGTTCTTCTCGACCGCCCCAGCGCCCGAGCCCGATCACGCGCTGCACGCTGCGATCGACGATGTCTGCACCGAGCTCTCCGGCGGAAAGCGCCGCTTCGAGTTCGCGTACGCTTCGTCCTCGTGTCCCGGGCATCTCGAGGTCGAGACCGGCCGCGACGGCAATGGCGGGCCGGTGGACCGCTCCCCAATCCGAGACGACGACACCCTCGAAACCCCACTCGCCGCGCAGAACATCGGTGAGCAGCCACGAGTTCTCGGAGGCATAGGTGCCGTTGATCCTGTTGTACGCGCACATCACGGTCGCCGGCTGCGTCTCTTTCACCACCCGTTCGAATGCCGGGAAGTAGATCTCGCGAAGCGTCCGCTCGTCGACCTCGGCGCTCACCCGCATCCGGTCGGTCTCCTGGTTGTTCGCAGCGAAATGCTTCACCGACGATCCCGTGCCGGTGCCCTGCATCCCCCGCACGTAGCCGGCGCCGAGCGCCCCGGCCAGCAGTGGGTCCTCTGAGTAGTACTCGAAGTTGCGGCCGCACAGCGGGGAGCGCTTGATGTTGACGCCCGGCCCGAGGACGATGTCGATCCCGAACGACTGCGCCTCGCGTCCGAGCGCCTCTCCCACCTTGGCGGCGAGGGCGGGATCCCAGGACGAGCCCACAGCGACGGCGGGCGGGAAGCACGTGGCCGGCTCACTCGGCTGGAACCCGAGCGCGTCGCCGCCATCCACCTGCGCGCGCAGGCCGTTCGGGCCATCGGACATCCGAACGGAGCGCATTCCCTGTTCGTCGATCGGATGGGTAGTCCAGGTGTCACGGCCCGACAGCAGGAGCAGTTTCTGGTCGAGGGTGAGCGCCTCGACGGTGGCCGCGGCATCCTCGGTCATCAGTGGGCCTCTCGGATCGAGATGGTGTGGGCGCCAGCGGCCAGAACACGCGCGCTGCCGTCAGGGAGGATGAGGTCCGCTTCGACCGCTTCGGGCACGAGGCAGTCGACGACGATCTCGCCGGATGGCTCCCGCCGCCAGCCGCACTCGACGAGGCCGTGTCGCGTCTGCAGAGTCCCGCGCGCCCAGTCCAGGCCCGGGCCGGGTGTCGGCTCGAGACGAAGACGGGAGTAGCCCGGCTCGGCGGGTTGGATGCCCGCGACCCGCTTGTAGAGCCAGTCCACGACGGCGCCGAGAGCATAGTGATTGAAGCTCGTCATCTCCCCCGGATTCACCGTGCCGTCGGGAAGGAGCGAGTCCCACCGCTCCCAGATCGTCGTGGCGCCCATCTCCACGGCATATAGCCACGACGGCAGCTGATCCTGGAGCAGCAGCCGATACGCGTCATCGACGTGGCCGGTCTCGGTGAGCGCCCACACCACATACGGGGTGCCAGCGAAGCCCGTCGCGACCCGGTAGTCGCCTTCGGCCACGAGTTCGGCCAGTCGCTCCCCCGCCTGCGTACGCTCGACTTCGTCGAGCAGCCCGAAGTGGATCGCCAGGGCGTAGACGGCCTGAGCGTCCGATCGGATACGGCCTGCGAACTCGACGTAGTGCTCGCGGAACGCGGCGCGGGTGCGATCGGCCAGCGCGGTCCAGCGTTCGCTATCGGCACCGTGGCCGAGCAGGTGGGCAGTGGATGCTGCGAACCGTGCAGTGCGGTAGAGGCAGGCCGCAGCGATCACCGCGCGATCGGCTTTGGCGGCCATCGGCTCCTCTGGCGGGGCCGTGGGATCGAGCCAGTCGCCGAACTGGAAGCCGGTGTCCCAGAGACCGCTGGCGGAGAGCCGAGGCAGAATGGACTCCAAGTGCAGAACGATCCCGCGATAGTGCTCGGCGAGTCGCTCTCGGTCGCCGTACGCCCACCACAGGGCCTCGGGGACCCAGGCCGCCGCATCCCCCCATACTGCCGTCGGGCCGAGCATCGCGGCGCTGACGCCGAGACTGTCGCGAGGAATCAGCTTGAGCACGTTGGGTACGACGAACGGCACATAGCCGGAGTGCGCGGTCTCGGCCGCGAGATCCTGCAGCCAGCCGTGGAGCAGGTCGGACGCGTCGAACTGATAGCACGCGGTCGATGCGAACACGGCGATGTCTCCTGTCCAGCCCAGCCGCTCGTCGCGCTGCGGGCAGTCGGTGGGCACATCGAGGAAGTTGCCCTTCTGTCCCCACACCGCGTTCTCGACGAGACGGTTGACGCGCTCGTCGGAGCACTCGAACGCACCGGTCCGGTCCATGCGGGAGTGCACGACGACCGCTTCGATGGCGGACTCGTCGAGCTCGCCCGGGTAGCCCCGGACCTCGACGAAGCGGAACCCATGAAACGTAAGGGTGGGCTCGAAGACGTCGTCGGCGCCCGAGAGCACGTAGGTGTCAGTGGCGAGGGCGCCGCGCAGAGGTCGCGTCGCAAGTTCCTCATCCTCGAGCACCTCGGCATGGCGCAGCACGACTTCCGTTCCTGGGGCACCGGATGCGCGCAGCCGCGTCCAGCCGACCAGGTTCTGACCGAAGTCGACGAGCGTGCCCCCGGAGGGCGAGGTCCAGATGCGCTGCGGCGCAAGAACCTCGTGCCGCTCGATCGCCGGTTTGCCCTGCGGGATGATCGTCGTGCGATCGAACTCTGCGGTGACGGTTTCAAGCGACCGCGCCTGCGCGGTGCGGTCGATGCGCACCCCGTCGTACAGCGAGTTCGCGGTGACGACCGCGGTTTCCGCCCTCCACTCGGTCCCGCTGACGATCCGCTGAGCATGACCGTCCTCGAAGCGGATCTCGAGCTCTCCGATGAACCCGATCTTCGATCCGTAGTCGAGTGCGAGCCCGCTGAAACCGAGCTTGCCGCGCCACCAGCCGTTGCCGACGAGCACCTCGAGCTTGGCGCCGTCCCGTACGAGCGCGGTCACGTCATAGGTCTCCACCGGAAGCCGCCACTCGTAGGCGCTCCATCCCGGCGCGAGCACGCCCGAGCTCACGGCCACACCGTCGATGCGCGCTTCGAAGACGCCGTGGGCAGTTCCCCGGAGCGTGGCGCGCACGATCGGCGATGATGATTCGAGCTGGATGTCCGTACTGAGGACGAAAGCCTGGTCGTCGCCTGTGATGGTGACGAGCTCGGCCGACTCGAGCAGAGTCGCGGGACTCATGGGTGAACTCCTTCGTTGCAACGCATGGCAGCGCATTTCGCGTGCGTGACCATTGTATCAAAAACCACCCAGATGGGTGGCTTTCGTCGTGTCAGCCTCCGTCGCCCGTGTTCACGAGTTCGCGTCGCAGCATCCGCCGCTTCCGCTGCTCGTCCGGGTCCGAGACGGGAGCTGCGAGGAAGAGCCTCTGGGTGTACGGATGGGTCGGCCTCGACGTGACCTGGTCGCCATCGCCGATCTCGACGATCTCGCCCCGGTACATGACCGCGACGCGATGGCTGATGTGCCGCACCACCGAGAGGTCGTGCGAGATGAACAGGTAGGCCACCCCGGTGCGCTCCTGGATCTCGATGAACAGGTCGAGCACGCGCGCCTGCGTGGACAGGTCAAGAGCGGATACAGGCTCATCGCACACGATTACGCGCGGATCCAATGCCAGCGCACGGGCGATGGCCACCCGCTGTCGCTGGCCGCCCGAGAACTCACGCGGCAGTCGTGTCCGCGATGCCGACGGGAGCCCGACGCGATCGAGGAGCTCCACGACCTTCGCTTGAGCGTCCCGTCGATGAACCCCCGCCGCGGTCAGCGGCTCGGTCAGGATGCTCTCGATCGTCATCGACGGGCTGAGCGACGAGTAGGGATCCTGGAACACGACCTGGATCTCGCGACCGAGCGCGCGACGCTGACGCGCCGGCAGGCGGGTGATGTCGCGGCCGTCGAATCTCACTGTGCCCGAGACGACGGGCGCGAGACCGAGCACCGCACGTCCGAGCGTCGTCTTCCCGGAGCCCGACTCGCCCACGAGGCCCAGCGTCTCGCCGGGCGACAGATCGAACGAGACACCGTGGAGCGCTTGGAACGGCTTCGCGCCGAATCCCTTGCCGTGGTACTCGACGACCACGTCCTCGGCTTGCAGAATCGGGGACGTCATCACCGAACACCTTTCGCCTCGTGCCGCGCCGATCGCGCAGGAGTGTCCTCCAGGAGAGCGTCCAACAATGAACGCGTATAAGCATGAGCGGGCGTCACGAGCACGTCCCGGACCGCGCCGGTCTCGACGAACCGTCCCTGCCGCATCACCGTGACCCGGTTGCAGAGGTCGGCGACGACGCCGACGTTATGCGTGACCAGGAGCATGGTCAGCCCCCGTTCTTCCTGGAGGTCGCGAAGCAGATCCAGCACCTCCGCCTGGACGGTCACGTCGAGCGCGGTCGTCGGCTCATCCGCGATGAGGATGTCGGGGTCCATCGAGATCGCGCCCGCAATGAGGATGCGCTGCGCCATCCCACCCGACACCTCCCAGGGGTAGCTGGCGAGCGTGCGGGCGGGGTCGGCGATGCCGACCCGAGTCAGGAGGTCGACAGCACGCTGACGGGCATCGGCCTTGCTCAGCTTCAGGCGATGGCGCAGCGGATGCACGAGCTGGCTGCCGATGGTGAACGAAGGGTCGAGGTTGCTCATCGGCTCCTGGGGGATGTATCCGATGCGAGACCCGCGGATCGCCGACATCGCCCGGTCATCCGCTCCGTCGAGCACACGGCCGTCGAACCGGATCTCGCCGCCGGTGACGCGGCCCCCGCGCGGCAAGAGACCGAGAAGGGAGAACGCGGTCTGCGTCTTCCCCGATCCCGACTCACCGATGAGGCCGTGGACCTCGCCTTCTCGCAGCTCCAGCGACACACCGTGCACGACCTCGACATCCGAACCGTCGGTCTGCGAATACGCGACACGCAGGTCATGGACGCTGAGCAGCACGTCTCCGCCGCTGCGCACTTCCTCGCGATGAACGATCGGCGCGGCATCCTCATCATCGATGAGGGCGTCATCGAGGTCGCCCGCGCTCAGCGACACCGACGTGGTGACGGCGGCTATCGACCCCGTGCGGGTCGTGACCGCGCGACGACCGCGGCGGCGCGGTGGCACCGTGCGCTCCAATTCATCTCGAAGCCCGTTGCCGAGAAGCACGAAGGCGACGCCTGTCAGCCCGAGAGCGACCGCGGGGCCGACGATGAGCCAGGGCGCGCTGTAGACCTGCTGGAAGCCCGCAGACAGGAGCGATCCCCACGTGGGCGTGCTCGGGTTTCCCAGCCCCAGGAATTCGAGGCCGGCGAGCAGTGCCACCGACATGCCCGCCACCAGGGCCGACTGCACGATGATGGGCGCGCGCACGGCGGAGAGGACGTGGCGTCCGATGATGCGGCCGTTGCCGAGTCCCGACACCCGCGCGGCATCCACGTACAGCTCATCGCGCACGGATCGCACCGCGCCGTATGTGAGGCGGAAGAACACCGGCGACAAGAAGAGCCCGAGAAGGAACATCATCCCGAGAAGGGACGGTCCGATGATCGCGCGAGCAGCGACGATCATGACGATCGCGGGCAGTGCCATCAGGACGCCGACGATCCACGACGAGAGCGTGTCGAACCAACCGCCGAAGTAGCCGGCGACGAGCCCTCCGCCGACGCCGAACACGAGCGCGGTGACGAGCGCGAACAGTCCGGTCCAGACGCTCAGCGGTGAGCCCGCGATGACCCGGGAGAGTGCGTCACGTCCTTGGTTGTCGGTGCCGAGCCAGTGCTCGGGGCTGGGCGGCAGGAGGATGTCGTCGATCGATGCGACGGTCGGGTCGTACGGCATGATCCACGGTGCGAAGACGACGACGAACCCGATGATCGCGAGGAGGACCAGGGCGATGACCGTCAGGGGCCGCCGGAGGAGCCGTAAGAACAGTCGCGGCTGGCGAACGGCGGCAGCAGGAGTCAGCGTGGAGGCGAGCATCTCGGTCATTGGCGTGCCTTCGGGTTGACGGCGGCCTGCGTGAGGTCGATGAGGAGGTTGCCGATGACGACGACGATCGCGGTGACGACGACGACCCCCATGACGACGGGGATGTCGGTCGACAGCGTGGCGTTGATTGCCAGCTGCCCGATCCCGGGGAGCGCGAAGATCTGCTCGACGAAGACCGCTCCGCCGAGGAGGCCGATGAACTGGAGTCCGAGAATCGTGAGCGCAGGGCCGCTCGCGTTGCGCAGCACGTGTCGGTACAGCACGTGGTTGATGGTCAGACCGCGGCTTCGGAGTGTCCGCACGTAGTCGCGATTCACGGTATCGAGGATGGATCCGCGCACCTGCTGGGCGACGCCGGCGATCGCGCCGATCGACAGTGCCGCGACAGGCAGGGTGATCGAGGTGATCCATCCGCCGAACGACTCGGTGATGGGCGTGAACCCGGTCGCACGGAACCAGTGGAGGTTGATCGCGAAGACGATCAGAAGCCAGAGCGCGATGAGGAAGCTCGGGATCGCCAGAGCGACCACGCTCAGAATCTGAATGAGGGTGTCGACCCATCCGCCGCGGTAGGCCGCGAGAACCCCGAGACCGACCGCGATGATCGCGGTCACCGCCACCGTGAGGATGACGAGCGAAAGAGTGACCGGGAGCCGACTCGTGATCGCGTCGGTCACGCGCTGGCCCGTCACCCACGATCGTCCGAGATCACCGGTGAACGCGGACGTGATCCACTGGAAGAACTGCTGCATCAGCGGCTCGTCGAGTCCGAGCTCGGCGGCCTTCTTGGCCACGGTCTCGGGCGTCGCGGACTCCCCGAGGAGTCGTCGGGCGATGTCTCCACTGGAGCTGAAGAGCATCGCAAAGGTCACGAAGGCGACCACGAGCACCAGGACAATCCCGGAGAGCAGTCGCGCGGTGATGTATCGGCGCATGGTTCGATTCCCCGCCATCGGGGCCGGCCGTCGACCGGCCCCGATGGGGAAGGTGTTACTTGGGCTGGATGTCGAAGATCGACGGATAGGTCGTCAGCGTCGGAACAGTGACGGTGACATCGGGGCTCGATCCGATGAGCGAGAAGCTGCCCTGGATCGGAGCGAACCAGGCGTTCTCCACGATGTACTCATTGATCTCACGCGCAGCCTCGGCCTGAGCCACCTCGTCGCCCGTCTGCACCGACAGGATCAGCTCGTCAAGCGCCGGGTCCTGGGTGTGGAAGGGGTTGAAGGCCGCCTCGGGCGAGATGATCTGCTTGATCGTGCCCCAGTCGGTGGGCTCTCCAAGCGCGAAGTAGACCGCCGAGAACTTCTGGCTGAGGATGTCGGTGATCGAGTTCTGCAGCTGTGCCTCAGTCCAGGCGACCGTGATGCCAGCCTCTGCGAGCATCTGCTCGAGGATCGCGTAGTTGTCGCGGTTGCCGAAATCGGGGAGGTTCAGCGTGACGCCGTCGGGGTATCCCGCGTCGGCGAGCAGTTCCTTGGCCTTTTCGGGGTCGTAGGGGTAGGCCTCATCGAGGGCGGCGTCGTAGGCGGCGCCGGCCGACGGGAAGACCTGCGTGGTCGGCTCCCCGATGCCGTTGTTGAGCGCCGTGATGAGCGCGGGACGGTCGAGCGCGTAGTTGATCGCCTGACGAACCTCGACCTTTCCGAGTGGCTCCGAAAGCTGACCGTCGCGGTCGAACAGCATGAGCCCGGCGAACCCACCGGGCTGGATCTGGTCGACGGTCCATCCTGCGGCTTCAGCAGGGTCCACGCCTTCCTTGGGAAGCTGCACGACGTCGACCTCGCCGGCCGAGATCGCGCTCACGATCGCCGCCGGGTCGGCGAACGTCGTGACCGTGAGCTCGTCAAAGTACTGGACATCGGGGTTCCAGTAATCCGGGTTGGCGGTGTAGTGGTACGAGGAGCCGATGACGGTCGCCTCGGTGTCGAGCACGTAGGCCCCGGAACCGACAGGGTTGGTGGCGAGATCGGGATCAGCGAGCGCCTCCCCCGAGGCTACGAGGCCTGCCTCCGAGGCGAGGTAGAGAGTGAAGTTCGGGTCGGGGAGAGCGAGGGTGATCACGACGGTCGCGTCATCGGATGCCTCGATCGAAGTCACACCGGCGAGCCGGCTGGCGTTGGAGGCGGTGCCGTCCTTGAAGCGCTCGAGGTTCGCAACGACCGTCTCAGCGTCCAGCGCGCTGCCGTCGGTGAACTCGACGTCATCCCGGAGCGTGAGCGTGAGCTCGGTGCGGTCATCGTTGTATGCCCACTCAGTCGCAAGCCACGGCTGCAGTTCACCGGCGGCATCGACACGCAGAAGCGTGTCATAGACAGCCTCGAAGTACGGCGCAAGGGGGCCCATCGTCGCTGCGGCCGGGTCGAGCGAGCCCGGCGCCGCGACGGCGACGAGCGTCACCTCGCCCCCACGCTCGACGTCTGTGGGCTCGGTGTCGGGCTCCTGCGCGCCGGCGCATCCGGTCAGCGCCAGAGCCAGGACCGCGGTCACTGCCGCGGTCGTCTTCCATCGGAACATCGTCGTCCTTTTCGTTATCGGGCGGACCCGGCGGTGGGTCAGCGGCTCCCGGCGAGCATATCCGAAAACCACCCACTTGGGTGTGTTTTACTGAATCGTTATAACTCGTGGCATCTCCAGGCTCGCGGTCGAATCTCACGCGAGCGACTAGCGTGGGGCTTCGAGACACCTCCGCGACCGACGAAAGAACCGACCATGACGACACAGGACACCACGCCGCGAGCGCGGGGCGAGTACGCCAAGTCCGCTCAGAGGCGGAAGGAGATCATCGCCGCAGCCGTCGAGGTCTTCTCGGAATCAGGCTTTCGCGACGGGAGTCTGCGCACGGTCGCAGAGCGCGCGGGAATGACCCACGCGGGAATGCGACACCACTTCCCCACCAAGGTCGACCTCCTCGAGGCCGTCCTCCAGTGGCGGGAGGAGGAATCGCTCGAGCGTGCGCGCCTCTCACATCCCACCGGCATCGATGTGATTCGCGCCTGGATCAACTCGGTGGGTGAGAACTCGACACGCCCCGCCCTCGTCGAGCTCGAGGCGGTGCTGTCCGCCGAGGCGATCTCTGCCGACAATCCCGCCCACGAGTACTTCACCGACCTCTACCAGCGCGCGGAGGCCCTTCTCACGAGGGCATTCTCGACGATGGCGGATGAAGGCCAACTCCGGGCAGAGATCGAGCCGTCCGTCGCTGCCCGACTGCTCCTGTCGACCACCCTCGGACTCCAGACCCTCTGGCTCCGCAACCGCTCGATCGACACCGCTGCCGAGCTGAAGACCTACACCGCCGCGCTGCTCACCGTCCCGCTGTGACCGAGCGTCCACGACTCGGATGACCAGCCGACGAAGTCAACTCGCCGTCACTTGCACCGATGCGTCTCCCTGAGGCGAAACGGCGTGCAGGCGGATCCTTCCCGGCCCGATCGGGCGCACGATGGCGAGCAGACACCCCTCATGCGTCGCGTGTGTGGCACCGGCAAACGGCTCCTCGTCATCGGGCTTCGCGCTCGAGAGTGCGACCAGCTCACCAGGGCCGCTCACCGTCACCGTCACGTCGGATGTCGCATCGACGGCGACGGTCCCTGCGGCATCCCGAAGCGCGAGGTGCACGAACGCGAGATCATCCGGGGATGCGGCGATCCGCTTCCGCTCTGCTGAGGCGGTCAGCGCGAGCCGGCCGGTGAGACTGGAGAGCTCCGTTCGCCCGGCCTCGATTCCATCGCGTCGAGCGATGGCGACGAGGACGCCGCGGCGGTAGACCGTCTCAAAGCGCGCGATGAATCCCCGCGGCTGCCCCCCGACCTCGATCCCCACGGCAGCGGTGCCGAGGCTCTCACCGTCGAGAAGGAGTTCGACCTCATCGGCGTCGGAGTACACGTCGACGACCACCGGCGATCCGTCAGCAACATCCCACGCCCAGCTCGACACCACGTCGTCCCACGCCCAACGGCCGACGGTCAACGCGCGACCGTGCCCCTGCGGGCGGTGGACCGCGATGTATGGCTCGTCGCGCAGTCCCCACACCGTCTCGCGCCAGTACGAGATCGGGCGACGTCCGCCGTTGATGTCGAGGGTGCCCGCCTGCGAGAGCAGCCAGGGGTATGGCGATGCCATACCGATCGGCTGCAGCGGATCATCCGCGTATACAGCCCGTCCGGTGCCGGCTTCGCCGAGGTGGTCCCAGGCGGTCCAGGCGAAGTCACCGATCACCTGCGGGTGCTTCTCGACCAGCGCCCACAGCTTGTCCAGGCGTCCGGGGAATGTCTCCGAGCCGACGATGACCCGGTCGGGGAAAATCTCGGCGTCGAGGTCGTAGCGCGCCTCGGAATAGTTGATGCCTGCGACGTCGACCTGCGCGTGCGCTTCCTCGGTGCGGGCTGTCGCGGTTTCGGATGCACCGACCCCGGCAGAACCGTCGGAGCCGAGGATCGAGTTGAAGTCGATCGCGACCGAGTCGTCACTCGCGGTCACGCGCGAATCGATGATGGACACGAGTGCGTTCACCGAGTTCATGAGGGGTCGAGTCGGGTCGAGCGAGCGGAACTTCTCGGCGATCCGCCTGCCCCATACCGCACCTCCCGGTCGGCCGACCTCGAGGATCTCGTTGCCGATCGAGTACATGAGCACGCTCGGGTGGTTGCGGTCGCTGCGCACCAGAGCCTCGACATCGCGCTCCCACCATGCCGGAAAGCTGAGGGACGTGTCGTAGGAGGACTTGCCGACCGTCCACACATCGGACAGTTCGTCGATGACGAACATTCCGAGTTCGTCGCACGCGTCGAGCAGTGCTCGACTGGCGGCGTTGTGGGCGCTGCGGATCGCGGTGAATCCCGCCGCCTTGAGGAGTTCGACCTTTCGGCGCTCGGCCGCCGCGATCGCTGCCGCGCCGAGGGGGCCGTTGTCGTGGTGCACGCAACCACCCCGAAGCTTGACCGTCCGCCCGTTCACCCTCAGACCGTGGATGGGATCGACCTGGAGGGAACGAACGCCGAACGCGGTGATATCCGTATCGAGAACCTCCCCTGCTGCATCGATGAGCGTCGACTCGACGCGGTAAAGATGTGGGGATTCGACATCCCACAGCTTCGGCTCGCGCACGTAGTGAGGCACGCGGACGATCGCGGGTTCGCCCGGAAGCACTGTGACAGGAACCGACTTATCGCTGACGATCGTGCCCGTGGCATCCATCACCACTGACCACAGACGCGCGATGCGCTGATGACGGGAGTCGTTTCGCACCTCCACAGCTGCCGAGACGACGGCGAGGTCCGCGTCGATCTGAGGCGTCGTGACCACCACGCCGTCAAGCGGGATGTAGACGGGGTCCGCGACGGCGAGCCACACCGGGCGGTAGATCCCGACCCCCGCGTACCACCGGCTGTCCTGGTGTGTGCGCGCCTCGACGCGAAGAGTGTTCCGCGCGCCGGCGACGACTCGAGAGGTCAGATCGATCGAGAACGGACTGTATCCCGACGGCTGCTGTGCGATGAAGTCACCGTTGAGGTAGACGACGGCATCGCGGTAGACGCCGTCGAAAGCCACGACGACGCTCTTCTGTGCCCATTCCGCAGGCACGTCGAGTGACTTCTCGTACACGACATGAGCACTGGGGTAGTAGCCGGAGTGACTGCCGTTCGGGCTGGTCTCCGACCGCGGCAGATCGCGAAGGGCATCGTGTGGAAGAGTCACTTGTACAGGTGGCGCAGGCATGAGAGCCGCGGCGAACAGCGACTGCTTGGGCGCGACGGTCCACCCGTCGTTGAACGATGTGCGCAGCATCCTCGCCGCTCCTTCGGTCGGTGCGTCGAAACGCAGAAGAGTCTCCGACGACCTTAGATGAAATTCACCCAAGTGTGCGAAATCAACGTAGGATGATGGCGCGCGCATGCCCCAAGCGCCCACCGACTCGAGGAGGAGCAGGTGACCATGACTGATATCGACACCGATGCGATCGGCGAGCTGGATGCTTATGCCTCGCTCCGCGCCGCGCGGGACCGATTGGTCGCACTACGCGAAGACTATGTCTCCGCGACGCAGGGATTCGCGTGGCCCGAGTTCGGCGCACGGTTCAACTGGGCGATCGACTGGTTCGACCGCATCGCCCGAGGCAACCAGCGAACGGCGCTGCACATTGTGGAGGAGGACGGCACGGAGGCCTCCTACACCTTCGACGCGATGGCACGACGCTCCGACCAGGTCGGACGCTGGCTGGAAGGGCAAGACATCGGCAAGGGCGACGCCGTGCTGCTCATGCTGGGCAACCAGGTCGAGCTGTGGGAATCGATGCTCGCGGTCATGAAGATCGGCGCCGTCCTCGTGCCGACGACGACCGCGCTCGGGCCCGCCGACCTCGCCGATCGGATCGCACGCAGTCGGGTCCGTGCGGTGATCGCGAATCCCGCAGATACCGCAAAGTTCGATTCGCCGGAAGGTGACTACGTCCGGATCGTCGTCGGCGAAGCGCACGGGTGGACGGCATACTCCGACGCGGCGACCGCGCCCGATGACGCTCCCTTCGAGGTGACAACGGCACCGCACGACCCCCTGCTCCGCTATTTCACGTCGGGCACGACGAGCAAGCCCAAGCTCGTCGAGCACACTCAGTACTCCTACCCCGTCGGGCACCTGTCGACCATGTACTTCCTCGGACTACGTCCTGGAGACGTACATCTGAACATCAGCTCTCCGGGATGGGCGAAGCATGCGTGGAGCTGCTTCTTCGCACCATGGCTCGCTGAGGCGACGGTCTTCGTCTACAACTACGCCCGTTTCGACGCCGCCGCCCTGCTGCGCCAGATCGAGCGCGCCGGCATCACCACGTTCTGCGCCCCGCCGACGGTGTGGCGGATGCTGATCCAGGCCGATCTCTCGGGCGGGCACGGCGCACTCCGTGAGCTCGTGGGAGCGGGGGAGCCGCTCAACCCCGAGGTCATCACGCGCGTCCAGCAGCAATGGGGACTCACCATCCGCGACGGCTACGGCCAGACCGAGACGACGGCCCAGATCGGGAACACCCCGGGCTCGGACGTCGTCTTCGGAGCGATGGGTCGCCCGCTTCCTGGCGTGCCGGTGGTTCTGATCGATCCGGTCACGGGCGAGGCTGCCGACGAAGGCGAGATCTGCCTCGACCTCTCGAAGTCACCCCGAAACCTCATGACCGGATACGCCGACGACCTCGAACGCACCGCCGACGTCATGGCGGGGGGCCTGTATCACACGGGCGACATCGCATCGCGAGGCGCCGATGGCTACCTGACCTACGTCGGCCGCACCGACGACGTCTTCAAGTCGTCGGGGTACAAGATCTCGCCGTTCGAACTCGAAAGCGCGCTGATCGAGCACCCCGCCGTCGCCGAGGCAGCCGTGGTGCCTGCTCCGGACGAGACGCGCAACGCCGTCCCGAAGGCCTATATCGCTCTTGTGGAGGGATGGGCAGCGGACAGCAACACCGCATTCCAGATCCTCAAACATGCGCGCGAGACGCTCGCCCCCTACCTTCGGGTGCGACGGGTGGAGTTCGCGGAGCTGCCCAAGACGATCTCGGGCAAGATCCGGCGCGCCGAGCTGGGCACGCGAGAAGAAGCAGCGGCTGAGCGAAGCGAGGGCGAGTATCGCGATGATGACTTCGCCGAGTTGAAGGCCGCCCGGTGACGGCAACGCGCCGACAGTAGGCGCCATTCTCTGACACTCAGACCCGCAGCGTGGTCAGTCCCCCGTCGACGGTCAGCACGGTTCCCGTCGTCGACGCCGCGCGGGGCGAGGCGAGGTTCGCCACGGCGAACGCTACCTCGTCAGCGGTCACGAGGCGCCCCATCGGCTGGCGTCCGCGCAGGTTCGTCGCCGTCGCCTCAGGATCGTCGGCCGCGGCGAGCAGGCGTTGCACCCAGGGGGTGTCGGCCGTTCCGGGGGCGATCGCGTTCACACGGATGCCGTCACCCAGGTGGTCCGCCGCCATGGCGTACGTCAGACCGACGACCGCGCCCTTGGTCGCGCTGTAGAGCGCGCGGTTCGGCAACCCATTGGTCGCAGCGACGGAGGCGGTGTTGACGATCGCGGCAGCGCTCGACTTCTTCAGCCACGGCAGCGCGGCGCGTGTGACGCGCGCGATGCCGACGACGTTGATGTCGTAGACGCGGTGCCATGCGTCGTCGTCGTTGGCCGAGACGTCGCCTGCCGCGCCGATGCCGGCGTTGTTGACGAGCACGTCGATACCCCCGAGATCGTCTGCGATCCTCGCGATCGCGGCCTGCACCGAGGCGTCGTCACTCACGTCAGCGACCACCGCGAGCGAGTGGCCTCCCGGCGCGCCGGCGTCGCGGTCGATGATCGCAACCCGAGCCCCGCGACGGGTCAACTCTGAGGCGGTCGCAGCACCGATACCGCTCGCCCCGCCCGTGACGACGGCGACGAGTCCGGAGAAGTCATTCATGATCATGCTCCGATCGAGACGTGGAACTTCGGCCCCGCACCCGACTCCCCGGGACGCTCGCCCGCCAGGATCGCGGGCAGGTCGTCGAGGGTGAGGGTTGCGGCGATCAGTGGACGCGGGTCGACCGCCCCGGACGCGTAGGACCGTATCGTTCCCGCGAGCCCTGGTGAGGCGCTGAGGATGCCGACCGCAGTCACGTCCTTGAGGGCGATCTCGCGGGTATCGACAAGACTCGGCGTCCCGGCGAGGCCGACGTATACGACACGCTTGCCCGGCTCAACAAGGTCGACTGCCCTCGCAGGCAGATGCGGGGCATTGGACGCCTCGATCACCGCATCCCACGGCATAGCGGGCAAGGTCTCCTCGGTCCACACATTCTCGAATCCGAGCGATCGGGCGAAGGCGAGCGACCGCTCGCCGCGACCGAGCAGGTGCACCTCAGCACCCGCCGCGCGAGCGAAGAATCCACAGAGGAGCCCGATGGTTCCTGGACCGAGCACGAGGCAGCGGTCACCCGGCGACAGGCTCGCGGCCTCGACGGACCGGTAGGCGTTGCCGCCCGGTTCGACCATGGCGCCCATCGCATCGTCGACGGAGTCCGGCAGGCGGTGCAGCGAGTGCACCGGCACAGCGACCTGTTCGGCGAGGGCGCCGGGCGCGCCATCGCGGATGCCCAGTTCGCCGCGGAACTCGCAGACATGCTGCAGGCCCTGCGCGCAACGACGGCACGTGCCACACCCGAGCATGGTGTCACCCGTGACGCGGGCGCCCAGCCACGAGGCATCCACTCCTTCGCCGATCTGCGAGACGACACCCATCCACTCGTGTCCGATGCGCACAGGGAACGAGGTGTGGCGGGTCTCGTAGTACGCCATCTCGCCGGTGAAGAGCTCCATATCGGTGCCGCAGATGCCGGCGCGCTTCACATCGACCACCACGTGGCCGGGTGATGGGACCGGGGCCTCGACATCCTGCACCTCGGCGCGGTGCGGGCCGGTGATGACGAGGGCCTTCATCGGGGTGCGATGACGGTCTGTCGCTGGGCGCCGAGGCCGTCGATGCCGAGGGTCATGACATCGCCGGCCTGGAGCCAGATCTGCGGGGTGAAGCCCATGCCGACTCCGGGAGGGGTGCCGGTGTTGATGAGGTCGCCCGGTTCGAGCACCATGAACTGGCTGATGTAGTGGACGATGAAGTACGGGTCGAAGATCATCGTCGACGTGGAGCCGGTCTGTCGGCGGGTGCCGTTGACGTCGAGCCACATGCCCAGGTCGGTGACGGACGCGACCTCGTCCTGGGTAACCAGCCAGGGCCCGGCGGGGTTGAAGGTCTCGGCGGACTTGCCCTTGAGCCACTGCCCGCCGCGCTCCATCTGGAACGCCCGCTCCGAGACGTCGTTGACGAGAACCCAGCCGGCGATCGCGTCGCGGGCGGCCTCAACCGAGTCGAGGTAGCTGGTGCGCTTGCCGATCACGATCCCGAGCTCGACCTCCCAGTCGGGCTTGGTCGCACCGCGCGGGATGCGCACGTCGTCGTTCGGGCCGACGAGCGTGTTGGGTGACTTGGTGAACAGAATCGGCTCGGAGGGGACGGCCTGCCCGGTCTCGGCGGCGTGGTCGGAGTAGTTCAAACCCACGCAGATGATCTGGTGCGGGCGCGCCATCGGCGACCCGATGCGCTGGTCGCCGATCGGCTGCCCGCCGGTAGCCGCACGCTCCGCGACGACGGGGGCGATGCGTTCGAGCCCACCCGAGCCGAAGAAGGCTTCGTCGAAGTCGGTGACGACGTCGGAGAGGTCGATGTAGTGGTCGTCGCCGACGAGAGCGGCGGGCTTTTCGGCGCCGGGGGCACCGATGCGCAGGAGCTTCATGCTGTTTCCTCCAGAGAGAGTGCGGCGGGCGTTCCGGCCCACAGGTTCGGGTAGATGCCGCGGTGCCCGGTCCGGACCGTGAACAGGCGGCCCGACAAGGGATGCGCGGCAAGATCGTCGGGCGTCATGCCTTCGGTGGCGGTCGTGATGACCAGGGTGTCGAGATCGGGGCCGGCGAACACCGGGCACGACGTGTGCGGGGCGGGCACGTCGACCCGCCCGACGATCTCGCCGTCGGGTGAGATGCGGATGACGCATCCCTCACCCCACAGCGCCACCCACAGGTGATCGTCCGCATCGATCGTCATCCCGTCGGGGTACTCGTCGGTGATCTCCAGGAACACGCGACGCTCCCCCGTCTCACCGGTGGCGGGGTCGTAGTCACGGGCATGGATGCGGCGGCTCAGCGTGTCGATCGAGTACAGGGTGCGACCGTCCCGCGTCCACGCGAGCCCGTTCGACAGTCCGAGGTCGTCGTCGAGCACGGCGACGGTGCCGTCCGCGCCGATCTGCAGCAGCTGCTCCCCGCCCGGTCCCTTGGTGCCGACGACGAAACGGCCGACCGGGTCGGGCTTGCCGTCGTTGAACCGACGCTCCGCCCCCTCGAGCAGTTCCGGCCCCGCGGTGATCTCGCCGTCGACGCTGCGGGTGTAGAGGCGGTGGGTGCCGGCGACCAGCCACTCCCCGGCACGCGAGACGGCGACCGCGCCGGCGGTGTCCGGGAACGGGACCCGCTCGACCTGTTCGATGGCGCCGCCCGACAGAACCCGGCCGGTGTGGACGACACCCGCCATGATGTCGACCCAGAGCAGGATGCCGCGAGTCGAGTCCCAGGTGGGTCCTTCCGCGAGGAAGTGTGCCTGTCCTGTCGCGACGCGCGGGATACCGAGCGAGGGGATGTGAGCGTAGGCGCTCATGCGGGGGCCTCCGTGAGGGTGTCGTCCAGGATCTGCAGGATGTGTCGGTACGGCTGCCCGGTCGCGCGGGTCATGCCGAGCTCGCAAGTGCGGTTCAGTGATGCGTGGGCGACCGATGATGCGGCCGAGACGTCAGCGGCTTCGCGGCGGGTGGCGGAGTGAGTGAGTTCGGGATGCAGCATCCCGCGGTCTCCGGCGAAGCCGCAGCATCCCCAGTCCTCGGGAACCACCACGGCCTCGGCGGCGGCCCCGGCGACGCGGGTGAGGGCGCCGTTGATGCCGAGGTGCGTGGATGAGCAGGTGGGGTGCACCGTGACCGAGGCGACCTTCTCGCCCGCGGGCAGGTGCGGGAGGACCTGTTCGTCGACGAACGCGACCGCGTCGATCACGGTGATGTTCGCCTGGTCTGCGGCGTCGAGGAGCACCTGCAATCCCTCGGTGCAGCTGGACGCGTCGCACACGACCGGGAGGCTTCCCCCGTCGGTGGCGCGGAAGAGGGATGCAGCGACCTTGTCGGTCATGATCTGGTACCCGTCGGACAGTCCCTTGGACTTCCACGGGGTGCCGCAGCACAGCGACGGCAGGTCGTCTGGGGTCGCCATCCGTACACCGGCGCGTTCGCACAGGCGCAGGAAGGACTCCGCGACCCCGTCGCCGCCGACCGGACCGAACATCGTGTTCGTGCACGACGAGAAGAACACCGCGACCGGCTCCTCGGCCACGATCACCCGACGACGGGAACCGCCACCGGGGAGATCGGTCGTATACAGAGGGACGGTGTCCTCACCGAGCATGCCCCGCCCGGCCTTCGTCGCCAGCGCGGGCAGGGCGGCCGGCACCGCGTTCGCGACGCTCAGAGCGACCCCTCCGACCGCGGACACAGCATCCCACTGCTTCGCCGCGAGGTTCCAGCCCGCCTGCGCGACCGCGTTCTGGTTCTCTTTCCGTAGGCGTCGCACGAGGTCGCCGGTATTGATGAGCACCGGGCAGGCCGTCTGACACATGCCGTCGACCGCGCAGGTCTGCACCCCGTCGTACCCGTACTCCTTCTCCAGCGTTCGGGCGAGGGTGTCGTCGCCCAGGTCGCGGGCGCGCTGGATCTCGCGGCGCAGCACGATCCGCTCGCGTGGGGTGAGGGTGATGTCCTTCGACGGGCAGACGGGTTCGCAGTACCCGCACTCCACGCACCGATCGACCTCGGACTCGACGGTGGGGGCGGTCTTCAGATGACGGGTATGCGCCTGCGGGTCGTCGGTGAGCAGGACTCCCGGATTGAGGGTCATGCCCGGGTCGATGAGCCGCTTGACCGCCCACATCACGTCGTACAGTTCGTCACCGTACTGGCGGTGCACGAACGGGGCCATGATCCGCCCGGTGCCGTGTTCGGCCTTCAGCGTGCCGCCCTGCGCAAGGACGAGCTCGACCATCTGCTCGGTGAATGCCTCGTACCGGGCGAGTTTCTCGGGGTCGTCGAAGCGTTCGTTGACGAGGAAGTGGATGTTGCCGTCCTTCGCGTGACCGAAGATCACGCTCCCCTCGTACCCGTGCTTGTCGAACAGGGCGATGAGCTGCTCGCAGGTCTCGCCCAGACGCTCCACCGGCACCGCGATGTCTTCCAGCAGCGCCGTCGTGCCCGACGGGCGAGCGCCGGCAACGGCGGTGAACAGGCCCTTGCGGATATGCCACAGCTGCGCCCTGACCGCGGCATCCGTCGTCAGCACCGCCCGATCCACCAGCGGCAGCGCCGCAAGCAGCCGCTCCGCCGAAGTCCGACGCGCTGCCAGGATGTCTGCGGTCTCCTCCTGGAACTCGACCAGCAGCGCGGCGTGATCGACCACGACCAGGCCGGTCAGGTCGGCGGTCGCTTCCGGATCCTGCTGCGCGACGCGCAGGGATGCGGCATCCAGCAACTCGATCGTCGCGAACCCGGCCTCCACCAGGGCCGGCAGTGCCGCGGTCGCGGCGGCGAGGTTCTCGAACAGCAGCAGACCCGTCGCCAGCTGCGGCAGCACCGGCAGGGTGCGGAACGTCGCCTCGGCGACGAACGCGAGCGTGCCCTCCGACCCGACGATCAGGTGCGTCAGGATGTCGAGCGGCTCATCGTGATCCAGGAACGAGTTCAGCCCGTAGCCCATCGTGTTCTTGATCGCGTGCAGGGTGCGCAGCGTCTCGACGGAGTCGGGGTTGTTCCGGACGCGGTCGCGCAGCGCGAGCAGGCCGTCGTGGATTCCGGGCTCGACCGCCCGGAAGCGTTCGGCCGCGTCGGGTGCGCCGGTATCGATCACCGTTCCCGACGGCAGCACCAGCACCGCCGACTCCAGGGTGCGGTACGCGTTCGCGTGGGTGCCGCACGACATCCCCGACGAGTTGTTCGCGATCACCCCGCCGATCGTGCACGCGATCTCACTCGCCGGATCCGGACCCAGCTTTCGCCCGTGCCGAGCCAGCCGCGTGTTCACCGCACGCACCGTCGCACCGGGCTGCACCCGCACCCGCACCCGCTCCCCCGCATCCAGCACCTCGATCCGCCGGAAATGGTGCCGAGTGTCGATCAGCACCTGATCGGTGCCCGCCTGACCCGACAGGCTCGTGCCCCCCGACCGGAACGTCACCGGCACGCCCCGCGCACGGGCGGCGGCCATCACGCGGCCGACCTCGTCGACATCCGTCGGAGTCACCACCACCTGCGGGGTGAGGAGGTAATGCGACGCGTCGTGCGCGCCCGCCAGTCGATCCGTCGCACGCTCCCCCACAGCGGCGCCGACCGCTTCGATCGCGGCGACCAGGGCAGGGTCGACCGGTGCGAGCGTCGCAGTACCGGCATCCCGATCAGTGCGATTCACGCGACACCTTCGAACCGCTCGAACCCACCAAGAAGTCCATGTCCGCGCCCTGGTCCGCCTGCAGGACGTGATCGACGTAGAGCCGCTCCCAGCCGCGGCGCGGGTTGGCGTAGCCGTCGACCGTGGCCTGGTTCGGGGTCCGGGCCGCCAACTCCTCCGCGGGGACATCGAGGTCCAGCCGCCCGGCGCGCACGTCGAGAGTGATCCAGTCCCCCGTCTGGACGAGCGCGAGCGGTCCGCCGGCCGCCGCCTCGGGGGTGACGTGCAGCACGACCGTGCCGTACGCGGTGCCCGACATGCGGCCGTCACAGATCCGCACTATGTCGCGCACGCCCTGTGCGAGGAGCTTCGCCGGGAGCGGCATGTTCGAGACTTCCGGCATCCCGGGGTATCCCTTGGGCCCGCACCCGCGGAGCACCATCACGCTGTCCACGTCGATGTCGAGGTCGGGGTCGTCGATGCGGGCGTGGAAATCCTCGATGGAGTCGAACACCACGGCCCGGCCACGGTGCTTCAGCAGGTGCGGCGACGCGGCGGCCGGCTTGATGATCGCCCCGCCGGGGGCGAGCGAGCCCCGCAGGACGGTGATGCCCGCGGCGGGCTGCAACGGGCTCTCGCGCGGCGTGATCACATCGGCATCCCAGATCTTGGCGTCTTCGAGGTAGTCGACGAACGGCTTCCCCGTGATGCTCAGAGCCGCAGGGTCGAGCAGGTCGCGCACCTCGCGCATCACGGCGAGGAATCCGCCCGCGCGGTACAGGTCGTCCATGAGGTAGCGACCGGCGGGCTGCAGGTTCACCAGCAGCGGCACCTGCGCGCCGATGCGGTCGAAGTCGTCGATGGTCAGGTCGATACCCAGCCGCCCCGCGATCGCCAGGAGGTGCACAACCGCGTTGGTCGACCCGCCGATCGCGGCCAGCGCCACGATTGCGTTGTGGAAGTTCGCCTTCGTCAGGAACGTCGACGGACGGCGGTCATCGGCGACGAGCTGCACCGCAAGCCGACCGGTCTCATGCGCCGCCTCCAGCAGCCGGGCGTCGGGCGCGGGCGTGCCCGCGAGGCCGGGCACGATCGTCCCCAGCGCTTCCGCGACCAGCGCCATCGTCGACGCCGTGCCCATCGTGTTGCAGTGCCCCTTCGAGCGGATCATCGACGACTCGCTCTTCAGGAACTGCGCCTTGCTCAGCGTGCCCGCGCGAACCTCCTCGCTAAGCCGCCACACATCCGTCCCGCAGCCGAGCGCCTCGTTGCGGAAGTGCCCGGTGAGCATCGGCCCGCCCGGCACGACGACGGCAGGAAGATCGACGGATGCCGCGGCCATGAGCAGCGACGGGATCGTCTTGTCGCACCCGCCGAGGAGCACCACCCCATCGATCGGGTTCGCCCGCAGCATCTCCTCCGTCGCCATCGCCGCCATGTTGCGCCACAGCATCGCGGTCGGGCGCACCTGGGTCTCACCCAGCGACACCACCGGCAGCTCGAGCGGGATCCCCCCAGCCTCGTAGATGCCGTTCTTCACCGACTCCGCCACCTCGTCGAGGTGCGCATTGCACGGGGTCAGATCGGAGGCCGTGTTCGCGATCGCGATCTGCGGGCGTCCTTCGAACGCGCTCGACGGCACACCGCGTCGCATCCACGCGCGGTGGATGTACGCATTCCGATCACTACCCGAATACCACCCGGCGCTGCGCAACTCGCTCATGCCAGATACTCTCCCGAATCCCGCGACCTAGTAGGTCGCGCGGCCTCCACTGATGTCGTACACGGCGCCGGTCGAAAACGACACTCTTTCTGAGGCGAGCCAGGCCACGAGCTCCGCCACCTCACGGGCCTCGCCCACGCGCTTCATCGGGATGAGCGAGGTGATGTGGGCGAGAACTTCGGAAGCTGTGGAGTCGTTCATCGGGGTGGCGATCACCGCCGGAGCGATCGCGTTCACGATCACGCCCGTGGTCGCCAACTCCTTGCCTGCCGACTTCGTCAACGCGATCACGGCCGCTTTCGTCGCCGAGTACACGCTGAGGTTGGGATTGCCGTCCTTGCCCGCCATACTCGCGAAATTGACGATCCGCCCCCACTTCCGCTCGACCATCCCTGGCACGAACGCCTGCATCATCGCGACCGTGCCGAGCACATTCACCTCAAACGTCTGGCGCCAATCGTCGGCGTCGGTCTGCAGCAAAGGCAGGTTCGGTCCGACGATGCCCGCGGAGTTGATCAGGATGTCGATGGCGCCGACACGTTCCGCCAGCGCAGCGACTGCAGACCCATCGGTGATGTCGAGGATCTCGTCAGCCCCGTCGACGCGATCGACGGTGATCACGTCGATCGCGTCTGAACGTAGACGTTCGGCCGTGGCGGCTCCGAGGCCGCTTGCACCTCCGGTCACAACGGCACGTCGCATAAGCACGTATTCCTTCCGCTCTCAGTGGATTCCGTAGAGTCGTCACGCCGAGGGCGCGCGAGTCGGCAGTCGGACAGTCGACGCGGCACGCGCGTGCGAAACGACATGGGTGTTGGGAAAGAGCTCGTGCGCGGCGAGAGGATTCTCCCCAGTACCAGGATTTCGGCTGAACTGGGGAAAGGAGCCGCCTGCGACAATCAGACGGATACGGTGTCCTGCGCGGAACGTGTGCGCGGTGTCGTTCAGGGTGAGGGCGACCGGTTCTGTCGCGGATCCGACACGCACATAGGTCTCGCTCACTGCTGTCGATCTGCCGCGGGGATCAACATCGCTCACGCGCACGAACAGGTCTGCGTCAGCCCGCTCTGCCGTGTGATCGAGGCTGACGACCGGGGCGCCGAGCACGGTCAGTTCCCCATCGAGCGGATCGCTGTCGTAGACGATCACATCCGTACGTTCGATGTAAGCCGAGTCCTCGACGTATCCGCCCTTGGCGATGAGGTTGCCACCGATCGTCGGCGTGGGAGCTCCGGGGTCGTAGACGAAACTCGCCGGCGCAGCATCCGGCTCGGGCCGTTCGGTAGCGAGACGACCCTCGGGATGCAGGTGGAATGTCTTGGATGCGAGATCGAGCGGCGGCCATTGATCGAAGTCGAGCCAGGTCTTCCGGTCTGTCATCTGGACACGCACCGGGGCCGAGCGTGCCAACGGCATGCCGGCGAGGTGCGCGTCGAGCCAGCGAACACTTTCGCGAGCGATCGTGGTTCCGCCGCGGAGCAGGATGTCAGCGTGCACCCATGCACCAGCGGTCAGAGCGACATCGATACCCCGCTGACGGAGCCGCGCGTACTGCTCGAGCGACTGCGGAAGGAAGATGTCCTGCCAGCCCGCGACGATGAGCGTCGGGGTGCTGATGTTCTCGAGCGCGCGAGCGTGCTGCATCGGGCTCCAGTACGGATCCGACAGATCCGAACGCGAAAGCCTGTCCCGCATCCACGCCCGCTTGCCGACGAAGAAGGCTTCGGCTGCCGGCAACGACGGCACCGCGTCGATGACCGCCTCCGCGCCTTTGTCGAATGAGCGCCGAACCTTCATGTTGCGCAGCGGGTTTCTGCTCTCGGGCGGTCCCCCGACTCCACCGCTCCAGCCGATGAGGTCCGTGCGGAAGGAGCCTGTCCCCCAAGTGTGTCGACTGAAATCGTGTGGCCCCATGACGACGACCGATGCCGCTAGGTCAGCCGGCGGATCGGCCAACAGTGCCCACTGCGTGAAGCCGAGATATGAGCCACCGATCGTCGCCAAGCGGCCTCCGTACCAAGGCTGCTCTCGCAGCCAACTCACGATGTCGTGACTGTCATCGGCGTCGGTGCGCATCGGATCGAGAACTCCATCGGAGTCGGCCGTTCCGCGCGTGGAAGCGAACACGACGGTGTAACCCTGCCCTGCGAAAGCCCACGCGAACCCGACGGTGTAGACGAAGCCGCGACCGTAGGGCCCGACTGCAAGCAGCACGCCCTTGGATGGAACTGCCGGCTCATAGATGTCTGCGCCGAGCGTTATCCCGTCGCGCATCGGAATACGGACCGGACGCAATCGCCAGGGCGTGGGCTTCGGCAACTGCGCCCGTCGCGCATGCCACCGCGACCACAGCGGGAGTGTCGACTTCGACGTCTCGCTCACGCGGCGCCCTCGCCGTCGAGGCCACGAAGCCAGTCGGCCATGACCTGCACCGAGTGGAGGAACGGCGCCGCACCGCCCCTCCCGAGGTGCCCGTGGTAGACGTCCGGCTCGACCAGCTCAACGACTTCGACTCCGACTGCGCGAAGCTGCGTGGCGAACGCCTCGGCCGAGGCCCGCATCCCGTCGTATTCGCTGTTCAGGAACAGGGTGCGCGGATAGCCCGCGAGATCGTTCGCGACGCCTGGCATCGCGTATGCGGGAGCGTCGACCGCCGGCATCCCGATGTAGTTCTCGACCACGGTTTGCACGAGGTCGGGAGACGGGCGCAGCATCGGCGACAGTCTCGCGATCTTGCCCGCAAGCTCGTCACTCGGAACGGGCAGCACCGGGTGCAGCAATGGATAGAGGAGCAGGGTCGACGCGGGTTGGAGGCGCGCCCGGTCTCGCAGCGCCAGGGCTGCGCCCGCGGCGAGGTTCCCACCGGCGCTCGCGCCGCCAAGAGAGATGCGCTCCGGGTCGACTCCCAGCTCATCGGCTCGATCCACCACCCAGTCGAAGACCGCAAGGACGTCATCGTGCAAGGAAGGGAAGTGGATCCCGAGCGCCAGCCGGTAGTCGACCGAGATGACGACGGCATCCGCGCGCGCGCTCACCTCGCGGGCAACGGCATCGGCCTCGGCCATGTCGAGATCACCCGAGAAAAACGAACCTCCATGGCACCAGATCAAAGCTGGGCGATCGGGTCGGCGCGCAGGCGGGCAGTAGACACGGATGCGGCATTCGTCGCCCGAGACGGCGACCACCTCGTCCCGCGTCGATACCTCGGGGGCGACATACGTCGCCTCACCCTCGCGCGGGGCAAGCAGCCTCATGATGAGCTCAGCGTCGCCGCCCTCGAGGGGATTGGTTGCCTCCCACGCGGCTGCGCCGGCCTGGAGGCGTTCGAAGTAGATGTCGCCCATGACGTCCTTTCCGCGACAACCCTACCCGAAAGTCACCCAGTTGGGTGGTTTCTATGCTCGCTTCGCCGCGAGCCGCCGGCGAGGTTGAGATTGCGGATCGCGTTCTCGACGAATCGAGCCGCGAGATCCTGTGCCACGAAAAGATCATCGCCGCGCGCGATTGCGCGCTCGCAGACTTGACGTGCGAGTCCGACGCACGCAGCGGCGATGAGATCGGATGACTCTCCCAGTTCAGCGCCGAGCACCTTCTGCCTCCGGCGGATCAGCGCGTCGAGCTGTTCGATCACGCCTTCCACGACCTCTCGGCGAATCGTCACCACCTCGGCGCTCGGCGAATCGCCGAGGAAGAGAACGTGGAAACCCGAAGGTCTTTCACGGGCGAAGTGGAACAGCGGCTCCATTCCAGACCTCGCGAGTTCGCGCAACGGCAAGTCACCGCCTCGTTCGTAGGCGACAGCAACCTGGCTCCGAAACACGTCGGCCTCGCGACGCACCACCATTTCGTGGATCCGCTCCTTGTTTCCCAATCGCGCGTACAGCGTGGGCTTGGTCGTCCCGGCCGCACGAGCAATATCGACGATCTGCGCACGCGCAAAGCCGTCGATGTAGAAAATCTCGCGCGCAGCATCCAGAAGGACGTCGACATCGAAGCGGCGTCCGCTGGGACCGGGAAGGGTGGGGGCGGGCACCCGCTCAGTGTAGAAGTCTGCACGGGTGCCCGCCTTACTCATCCGGTGACCGCCGTCAGCGCCGCCAGGTAGCCGAACCGGTACCCGTTGTCGTTGGGGTGTACCGGCGGAAGGTCGACGACCGATCGAACCCACGGCTGAAGCGAACAGACGTTGTGTCCGGAGAAGATCGAGCGCACGTCGACCCAGTGGAAACCGGCATCCGTGGCGAGCTCTCCGAGGCCGTTGTCGAAGAGATCGATCGAGGCCACGATCTTCTGACGCTGGTACTGATTCGGAACGAACAGGCCGTAGCAGAACCAACCGGTCTCGAAGATGTGCGGGTATCCGAGCACGTACACATCCGCGTTCGGCGCCGCGTCGCGAATCGCTGCGTACGTCGCCTCGACCTTCGCCAAATAGCCGGGGAGGTCGACCGCGAACTGCTGATTCACCGTGTTGCACTGGGCATTGCCGAGAAGGCAGTTGGTGACGAGGTTGCCGAGTACCGCGTCGTTGCCACCGATGGTGATCGTGACGACATCCGTCGTTGCGCTGAGCGCTGAGAGCTGGGTCGAGAGAACATCCTCCGTCGTTGCGCCACCGCAACTGGCATCGATGAAACTCGTGATGCCGTGCTGCTCTGCCCACAGCGTCGGATACCCGTTGGGGCTCGTCCCGCATCCGCCCGGAGAGGATCCCGTGGCACCGAGCCCGGACGAGAAGGAGTCGCCCAAGGCGACGTACTCCGTGTCTGGACCATAGGGCGGCGTCGCCTGGGCCGGGGCGCTCAGCCCGAAAGCAAGGACCGCGGTCAGCAGTGCGGCGAGGGAAGAGATCGTGCGTCGTTGCATACTCAGCTCCGTTGCTCGTCGGTCCGCGTCGATGCGGACTCGTGACGGCTCCCGAAGCTAGCGATAACCTTTACTTAAAGTCAAGCAATGGCACCCACTGCGATTTCGTCATGCGCCGTGACGGCGGAAGTGACGCAAGTACAGGTGAAGCATGGTCTGGTTGGGCAGTCCGTCGTAGCGCGCAGAGATGAGGTGATCGCCCCATCGGCGGTAGACCGCCTGAATGTCGACGCCCGATCGCTTGGCCTCCGCAACGAAGTTCCGAACCCCGGCAACCGGAACCAGGTGATCAGGCACGCATGCCGTCAATAGAGTCGGCGGCGCCGCCGGCGACAGGTAGTTGTTCACCCGGATGGCCTCGATGCGTTCCGGGAAGTCCGCGATGTCGCCGCCGATGTAGGTACGCACCATGTCGCGGGTAGCCGGACCCCACTGTGGATCGATGTTGTCGTGGACGTAGACCGGGTCGACCGCGGGTACTTCGCCGGCGACCGCAGTAACACGGGGGACGCTCTTCCCGTTCGGCAGCTCGAGGCGGTCCACCGCTGAGGCATACGTCGCGGCAAGTGCGAGATTCGCGCCGGCCGAGCCACCCCAGACGACGATTCGCTCGGCATCCGCCGTCCACCGCTCCGCATTCTCGGCCGCCCACGCCAGCGCCATGCCGATCTGCGACATGGCGACGTCCCAGGTCGGCCGGGAATCGGTCGCGAGGCTGTACTCCGGTGCGATGACGACGTATCCGTGATCAGCGAACCAGCGCAAGTCCGCCGAAGCGTCGTCGGGCGCGCCCTGGATCCAACCACCGCCATGCACGTAGACCATCAATGGCGCGCTCTCAACCCGCGGATTCCGCGGAAGATAGATCTCTGCACGCAGCGGTCGACCATCGCTGTCCGCGGCATACGACTCCACCGCGTCCGGGGTCGGCTTGGGACTCCTCCGCACAGAGAATGCCGACACCGACACTGACGCCCCGGCAGCCCGAGCGGCCCGCACCTGGTCGACGAGGATCACGGCCGAAGCCAGCGTGCTCACCGAGCCGAGCACTGCGAGCACACTGCCGAATCGCTTGCTCCCCAATGCCGCCGCCCCTGAGGCAGCGCCAGAACCGACCATGCCCGCGATCACCCCCGGACCGATATACGTCGGCCACACCAGCGAGCCGGCGACACCGATCCGCGGGAGGCGGGGAACAAAGGCACCAAGTGTGAAGAGCGAGACAAGCGCCACGATCGGCGCCGCCAGCGTCAGCAGCGCGGCTCGAAAAGCCGACCGAATCACATGCGCCCGCCGAGATACTCGCGCCATGGGAACCTCCTTGAAACCCACCCATCTGGATGGCTTTCATGTTAGTGTGTTGTCGCTCGAGCCGGAGTGCGGCTTGCCATCACAAGGAAGTGAGCCTCTCATGTCGACCGACATCGATGCCCCTGCGGCGGTCTCCGAGAAGAAGCGTCGCGGCATGGTTCCGATGGGAGAGCGTCTCGCGTACATCATCGGATCAGGCTCGCACTTCACCGCACACTTCTTCATCTCGGCGTTCCTCGCCACGTACCTGCTGATGATCGGCATCCCGCCCGCGATCTCTGCTGTCGTGGTGCTCGTGCTGCGCGTGTGGGATGCCGCGAACGACCTGCTGTTCGGCTACCTCGTCGACCGGGTGCGCCTTAACGGCGGCAAGAGCCCCTTCCTCCGCTGGCTCTTCCGCGGTCGCTACCTCCCCTGGTACCGCATCGCGGCCTTCATTCTGCCCATCGCGATGATCGTGACCTTCACGGTCAACACCGACGCGCCGATCTGGCTCCGCATCGTCCAGTACGCCATCGGCTACATGCTGTACGACTTCGCGTACACGCTGTCATCCACGCCCTACGGCTCGATGCTGAACACCCTCACGAACGACAACAACGAGCGCACCACTCTCCAGTCGTACAGCGCACTGGGGCAGATCGTCAGCAACCTGCCAGTCTTGATCCTCGGCACTCTTCTGATCGCGGGCAGCTGGGGATACGCGGGCTCCGCCATCCTCTTCGCTTTCTGGGGGATTCTTCTCGCGATTCCGGCCATGTTCGCCTTGAGGGAGCGCAACATCGCCGTCACCGAACCAGAGCCGGAGAAGGCGGATGCCGAGGCTGAACATGGCTTCCGCCAGATGCTGCGCTTCCTGCGGTCGACGCCCGAGCTCGGCTTCCTCGTGCTCGCCATCCTCGTTCTCGGCTTGACCGCAACCGGCGGCGCCTATTCGCTCTTCATCGGGTTCTATATCTTCGACAACGCGTCGCTGGCATCGCTCATCGGTCTCATCGCGATCGTGCCCACGCTGCTGCTGATCCCGCTCCTCCCGCCGCTGTTCAAGAGGGTCGACAAAGTCGTGGCGATTAGGGTCGCCGGCATCGTCGGTGTCGCCGCTGGCGTCGGGCTCTACAGCATGGGCGTCGAAGGCGCTCCCGCGAACCTGGGTCTGTTCATCGCGCTCGAAGCGGTGAAGGGAACCTGCCTCATCCTCATCCTGCTCGCGACGCAGATGCTGCTTCCCGACATCGCCGAGACCGGCCGGTTCCGCACCGGAACCGATCACACCGCGATGGTCTGGGCGTCGTACGGTTTCGCGAACAAGTTCGGCACGAGCGTCGTGTCGTCTCTCTCGCTACTGATCCTCGCCGCGTATGGCTTCGTCAGCGTGGAGGCCGGCAGCTTCGAAGAGCTCGCGAAGATGAAGGCCGACGGCGTCGCACTTCAGACCGACACTGCGATCCAGGGCTTGTGGGATGTCAGCCACCTCTACCCCACGATCGGACTAGCAGTCACCTGCATCTTCTTCTTCTTCGTGAAGATCCGACGCCGCGACATCGCCACGATGGCCGCCGCGAACTCGGGCGAGATCTCGATGGATGAGGCCAAGCAGCGCCTGAACTGACCATCGTTCACTACTCGAGCCACGTTGCCAAAGCGGAGTCGAACGCCGCTGAGTCGACGTTCGCCTCCCATCCGTGAGGCGCCGGAATCGTTTCGACGAGTACCGAGTCCCCGTTCATCGAGAGGAAGCGTCGGCTGAGTGAGAACGGAATCTCTTCATCCCCCGCGGAGTGGACGACGACTGTCGGCACCTCCACGGACGGACGCCGCAGCCAGTCGAGACTCTCAAAGTCCAGCGGGGCAGCGAGACCGAGCCAGCGGCTGACCTTGCGGGAACCGAGGGCCTGCATCACGGCTGTCGCCGCAATGCGCGGCAACCGCGCTCGATGAACGCCATGACGGATGATGGCGCGCCAGTCGGTCGCTGGGGCGATGAGCGCGAGCCGGTCGAAGGCCGTGGGGTCGTGCTGAAGCAGATTGAGCGCAAGCCCCGCGGCCATCGACCACGCAACGACGTATACGGCGGTTGCCCCCTGCGATCGCGCGAAGGCGACAGCATCGGCGAGGTCCCGCCACTCACACTGGCCGAGCATCGATGCGCCCGCGTGGGGGCCATCGCCAGACCCTCGATATGTGATCACCAGCGACGTCAGACCGCCGCTAGCCGCCGCGTCAACTGATCGCAGCGCGACGAGCCGCGAAGTGCGGATGCCCTGCACGTGGATCACCCACGGCGCATTGAGAGACTTCCCATGCAAGAGCCAGGCCGGGGCCGCGGCGCCGTCGCACAGAGGTACCGTCACGTCCGTCCAGTCAGGGTCGATCTCGCCAGGACCGCTCATGATGTGGCCGGTCCAGTGAGCTTCGAATGGTTCGCTACTGATGGGCGCGGTCGTCTTGAGAACGCGACGTGTCACTCGAGCGCCGCGCAGTGACACCACCGGGCCGATCAGCGCGTGATGCTCAAATTCCTTCCCGAACCAGAGTCCGTAGTGCCCGTCAACAACGGTGAGATCGTTGCGCGGTAGGTCGATGTCGTCGCCTACGCCGCGCACTGTCAGAGTCTTCCGGCGCGGTGTAACGCCGACAACGCGACGTGCCAGCATCCAGATCATTACTGCGGCAGTCGCTGCGAACACGCCAAGGATCGCGACAACAGCGCCAATCACCTTCAAGGTGCGCTCACCGCCCCCGCGACACTCGACATCCGAACCACAGCTGGCGCGCGCATCTGTCGGTCGATCATCTCCGTGGCGGCGCGAAGGAGGACTCTCTCGCGCTTCGTCAGCTCCTGGCTGTTCGCGATGTCTGTCAGGCGAACGGCCAGCCGATAGGTCTCATGCACCGGGTCCTCGTCAGGAATGGGTTTCACGATCATCCCGCGGTCGATGCTCGCCTTCGCGAGGAGCCGCCCGAGTGTCGCGTTCATCGACCTCCTGCCGGCGCGGGCGACGGCGAAAACGATGATGCCGGCGCACACCAGGACGACACCGCCGTAGAACGGAATCGTGAACAGCGCTCCGACGGCTTCGACCGACGGGGTCCGTCCCAGACCTGCGACCCGCAGCGTGAGATAGGCGATCTCGATGAGGCTCGCCACGAGGATCGACCATGCGCCGACGCGGATGAAGATGTACGGCCGTGGCTTTCGACCGCGGATTCCGCGCAGCATCCGCACCATGATGAGCACGACGCATCCCATGTAAAGCGATGCGTACGCCCACAGGCCGAACTGGTCGGCCGTCTCCTTGATGAACTCGTCCGTCGTCGGCCCTCGCTCGGTGATCAGCAGGAACGGGATGGTGAAGGAGAGGAACATCGCGGGCAGCTCCCACAGGCTGCGCGGACTGAATCGGCTGCCGTCGAGCGTGAGGGTTGCCTGCATGACGAACCAGAATGCCGTGGTCGCGAGGATGTTCTGGACGAGGTTTACGACGTTCGTTCCGCCGAACCAGCCGTCGACGATCGGCAGCGGGACGACGACTCCGACCATGAACACGGCAGTGAGCCCCGTGATGGTGGCGATCCAGGTCAGTCGGCTCGACGGCTCGCGAACTGCAGACGGCAGTCGAATCAGCGTGAGGGTCAGGAGCGCGAGAAACGCAATGGCTTCGATACTGAGGACCATCAGCCGAACACCGCTTCGTCGTGACCGTGGCGCGGTCGAAGGAGCAGCCGCGAGAGGAGCTGCGACAGCTTCTCTGCTTCGGCCTCGATGACGAGCTCGTTGTCGGTGAAGTCCAGGTCGAGCTCGAAGTCCGGGGTGACGATGCCCCGCGCGAGCACAGTCTGGCCGGCGCGCACGTGACGAGACCCAGGGTGCTTGATGGGCAGCGTCGCACACCCGGCGTGCTCGAACAGGACGTGCGACAGTTCGTGGAGCACCGTGTGGAACTGATACCAGCGAGGGTCTGACTTGCGCACGAGGATCTTCGCCGAGTCGGTGGTGAGCAGAACCAGGCCGGTGATGTTCTCCCAGTCCCGATCGCCGACCGGTTCGATGTCGATCCGTTTGCCGGTGGCCGACGCGACGTGCCGAACGATGTCGTCGAGCTCAACCTCGTCGGGGAGATCGAGACGCTGAAGCTGAGCATCTGCGCGAGCGCGCAACTCTTCATGATCTCGAGATGCGCGGTAGCTCATGACGCCCGACCTCCGATCACGATCTCGGCACAGCGATCGCTCGAATGGTCCCACTGTACGCCGATGCGCAGTAGCGGTGAGGGGAATGCGCTAATGCGCAGAGATCGACCTGAGGGTCTGAGCAATCGCGCGCAGGGCTGCCGGCGAGATCTCGCCGACGGCCCGCGCTGACACCGAGTCGGCACCGGACGCCTTGAGCGCCTCACGGAACTCGAAGTTCGCCTCCGCCGCCTCGACTGCGGCGGCGTCATCCAGGTCGAGCAGGTAAGCCGTCGGGACGCCCGCATACGAACCGACGCCTTCGAGCACCCTCACACGAACAGGTGTGCGCGGATCCCCCGCGAGCAGGCTGGACCACTCGTCGCGGTCGAGCGCTACCCCGCGCTCGGCGAGTTCGTTGATGAGGCCGTCGATGTCGAACGCGGATCCGTCCAGCCGCGGGGCGTGAGATGCCGCGGTCAGCCGGCGGCCTAGTTCCTTGGCATCGGTGTCGACGACCGGCTCGATCTCCCGAGCGTCGCCGATGGATGCTGCGACCCGCGAGATCTCGTGTGGATGGATTCCGAGTGCCTGTGCGAGCTTCTCGATGTCGTTGGCATCGAAGGGAGCTGCACCCCGCAGGCGCCCATAGAAGTAGCTCGCCGACATTTCGGATCGGTCGATCAGTTCTTGATTCGTCATGCCCGCGGCGTCACGGAGGGTGGAAATCGCGCGCACCAGGTCCATCGACCAAGCGCCGGCCTCGCCCTGGGAACGTCTACCCACGACGACAGGTTATCGCTACGCACAGTGCGGGAGTTTGCTATCTATTTCAGCACATGAGGCGTATGTTGCACCTATGTACGCACACTTCCCATACGCGCTCCCCCGCCTGCCGCCGCCCCGGTGACGACCGAAACGGTGACGACCGAAACGGTGAGTGAACACCTACCTCTGCTGATGAAGCCGCCACAGGGCGACTGCGAAGGGGGTAGGGCGTCATGGCTCATCAGAGGTCCGATGCCGGTGCCACTCAGGCGAAGCTGGACCGGATCCATGCTCAGCTAGCCGAGGCGGTAGCCGACCTCGTGACGGGCGGAGACTGGAAGCGCGCGCTCACGTTCGCGGCTCGGTTCCGCTCTCGGTCATTCAGCAACACCCTGCTGATCTGGATGCAGCACGCTACGGCGTTCGATGAGGGCCGGGTCTCCGATCCGACGCCGACGTACGTCGCCGGCTTCCACCAGTGGCTCACTCTGGGGCGATCCGTCGATCGCGGCCAGCGCGGCTACATGATCCTCGCCCCGGTCGTGGGCCGGTTCGCCTCGCCTACTCCGCAGGTCGCCGAGTCGTGGCGGCGGCTATCGCCGCGCGAGGCTCCACAGCGCGGCGAAGTGATTCAGTCGCGACTGGTGGGCGTACGTCCCGCTTACGTGTGGGACGCCTCACAGACCAGCGGTGACCCGATCCCCGAGCCACCACAGCCCCGGCTTCTTGAGGGGCAAGCGCCGACAGGGATGTGGGACGGACTTGCGGCGCTCGTGCGTGCACGGGGGTATTCGTTGCGCCTTGTCGACAGCGATCGGAATCTCGGAGGAGCGAACGGCATGACGGACTACATCCTGAAGAGTGTGGCTGTCCGAGGCGACATCGATCCGGCCGCCCGAGCGAAGACTCTCGCCCACGAACTCGCCCACGTGCATCTGCATGGGCCGGATCACCCGGAGGCCACGCTGCATCGCGGCATCGGCGAAGTCGAAGCGGAGTCCGTCGCGCTGATGATCGGCGCGGCCCACGGACTCGACACATCTGACTACACCGTGCCCTACGTGTCGACCTGGGCAACGTCCGTCGACGGCAAGACACCCGTCGAAGTCGTTCAGGCAACTGCCGAGCGTGTCCGGTCGACCGCACTCGCGATCCTTTCGCAGCTGGACACGGCACAGGTGGGATCCGGTGACCCGCCGGGGTTGGTGCGCGAGCAGAAGTCGGGACCGACCGCATCCGGACGTGCCTTCGAAGCGCGCGACAACGCGGCCCGGGTGATGGCCGACCGGCAGCACCGGAGCCGCACCGCGACGGCAGGTCGGGGGCTCTGATGGACACCGCGTCGCTGTTCGCATCCGTCATCGGGCTCTCGCAGAGAGAGGGTGTGGAGCGGTTCGCCGCAGCTGGACTTCCAATCTTTCCCTGCAAGGCGGCCGAGAAGCGCCCCCTGACCCGTCACGGGTTCCTCGACGCAACCACCGACATCGACGAGATCCGGACGTGGTGGACTCGGTGGCCCGAGGCGAACATCGGCATGCCGACCGGATCCGCCTCCGGGCTCGAAGTGGTCGACATCGACGTGCACGGTCGAGTGCGCGGCTTCGCGGCGTTCGAGCTCGCTCGCCGCGAGGGCCTCTCGGACCGCTGGCAGGCGTTGGTGAAGACAGCATCCGGCGGAATGCACGCGTACTACCCCGCGGATCCCGACCGTCCTCAACCTTCGTGGCAAGTGGCTCGGGCCGGGATCGACTTTCGTGGTGATGGCGGCTATGTCGTCGTCCCTCCGTCGCGGGTGCTGTTCGAAGGCAACAGGTGCGGATACGAGTTGATCGGAGCAGGGCGAGGGGATGCGGTGCCGATCGACGCGACCGCGCTTCGACAGTTCCTCGATCCGAGGCCGGCTCCCCCGTCGAACGGCGCCATCGGGGACCGGCGCGACGTCGACGCGGATCGGATCGCTGCCTGGCTCGCCACGCGCGTCGAGGGTGAACGCAACCGCGCGCTCTACTGGGCAGCGTGCCGCCTGGCGGAGAACGGGGTCACGGATCACCGCGCGCGGGACGTTCTCGGCCCGGCCGCAGAGCGCGCCGGCCTTCAGCAATCAGAGATCCTGACGACGATCCGCTCTGCCTACCGGACGGCGGTGGTGTCGACGGCGCCCTTTCGAAGCAGCCAGGGCGGCAGGTCGATGAGCGGGCAGGTGGTCTTGTGATCCCCGCTCCCGCAGACCCACGGCCGGGCCGAGTCGCCGTGTGGACGGCGATCGCGGGCACGGTCTTCATCGCGATCGGCGCCTTCTGGCTCTCTTTCACGGCGCTCGCCGATCTTGCGCGCCGATCTGGCATCGCCCCGGCGCAAGCGTGGGCGTGGCCTCTCATCGTCGACGGTGTCATTGTCGTCGGCACGGTTGCCGTCGTCGCATTGGCGGGCCGACGTGACGCCTGGTACCCATGGATGCTTCTCATCGCAGGCGCTGCGGCATCGGTCGCCGCAAACGCCATTCACGCGATCGTCGCCGCCGACGCCGACGTTCCCTCGCTACTCGCTGCGTGCGTCGCGGCGGTACCGCCGCTGGTCCTGCTCGCGATCACCCATCTCACCGTCGTCCTCACACAGCGCTTTCGAGTTCTTCCTTCCTCCACAGCGCGGCCGGAAATCGCGCCATCCACAGAAGTCGTGCAGCTTCGCCCGACGCCGGACACTCCGGAGAAGGGTGCCCGTAAAGACATCGCGGCGCTGATGCGTCAGCGAGGCATGTCGAACAAGGAGATCGCGAGCGTCACAGGAGTCCATCCGTCGACAGTCGGCCGGTGGTTTGCGGGGACGCTCGACACACCTGACCTCCAGAACGGAGTCACGCCATGAACGAGTACGCCCCTGACGAGCGCGTGGACTCGCGCCAAGGTGCGAGCGCGCCCGTCAACTTCGGCGACCGCGCGGACACGTCCGCCCGCGATGAGGTCTCCGAGTTCGCACGGCACGGCGATCCTTCACTCACGAAGCAGCCGCTCAGTCTGTCGGGTGGCGAGCGCGTCCGGAGCGAAGTCGTGTGGATGCGACCCACGGAACTCGTTCCCGCGGTCACCGGCCGCGTCGCCGGGCAAGGCATCGACCTTGAATCGGCGATCGCGCGCCGCGCCCGCGCTTTGCCGACCCAGGGCGTTGCGGCCACGCGACGCGCTATTCGCGATCGGGCGCTTCACCTCCCGCCCGTTTCGGCATTCGGAAGCAGCCGCCATGCGCACGGCGCTGTCCGACGTTCCGGGATCGGTCGGTAGCGAGGTTGCCATGGACACCCAGCGCTCCTGGTCACCTGCGGACGCTCCCACATCGGCTCCGCGTGTCCCCCGCTCGGCGCGGGAAGACGACGCTCGTGAACAATTCGAGACCTCGGAGGGTCTTCGCGAACTGCTCGAACGCCTTGCCGCGCAGGATCACGGAGCCTGGCGCCACGACAAGGATGCGGCCGCGCTCATGGCCTACGTCGTCAAGCGCTACGCGAAGCTGGCGCGCAAACACGGGCTCGACCCGTGGGACGCGGCGGCGGCCGCCTTCGATGCCATGCGCCTGCCCTCGGTGCGAAACGCCGATGATCCGTGGGCGGTCGTGACACGAGCCGTCCAGGTCACCCTGATTGCGGAGGAACGGGCGAACGGTCTGCTGTGCTCGGTGTACCAGGCGCGGAGACCCGAGTTCTCCTCCTTCCACGACCCCGAGCGGTTCAGCGATCGCGAGAACCCGCTGAGCGACTATCACCCGGCGCTCAGAGTGGAGTCGATGGAGGACATCGACGCCGCCGACACGCCGCACGCAGGCGCCGGCATCCTCGAGGCCATCGAGAACGCGATCGCTTTCATGACGCTCCTCGGTTGGCCGCGGACGCCGGCGCGCACCGCGATGGAGTACATCTGTGCCCGGCTCAGCGAGGTGCCCTCGCGCGCGACGGCCTGGGAGTCACTGCGACGAGACGTCCATGGGAGGACTCTCCTCGACTTGTCGTCGGCGTCATGGAACGGACTCCTCCGCGCCGTCCTCGGTAACCCGGAGCCCGAGGTGGCTCGCACTACAGCGGGGCGCGGCATCCTGCTCCGGCTGCTGATCGGCGAACCCTTGAGGTCTCTTCTCACGGATGACGATCTCGTCCTCGCCGTCAGCCTGGCGGCCCCCGCCGAGAGAGCGAGGCGGTGAGCGTGAGCACACGGATCGGACACATCGAGCTCGAACGATCGATCGCCTCGATCGTCGTCGGGAAGCGGCACCGCCACGAGTACGGCGACATCGACGAGTTGGCCGCGTCCATCACCCGCGATGGGCTGCTGCAGCCGGTCACCGTCACGCCGGAAGGCGTGCTCGTGTGCGGGGCCAGACGACTCGAAGCTCTGAAGCGTCTGGGCGAGAAGACGATCAAGGTCTGGGTCAGATCGGGGATCTCGGACCGGCTGGCCGAACTCCTCGCAGAGCAGGCAGAGAACGTGCTCCACAAGCCGCTCACACCCACCGAGGCCGCAACGCTGTACACGGAACTGAAGGAGTACATCACCGAGGACGCGCTGCGACGCCAATCCGCAACGCAGTTCAGCCGCAGGGACGATTCTGCCGGAAACTACGGTGGTGCCACCGTGGCACCACCGCAGTTCAAGCCGGGTAAGAGCCGCACCCAGGCAGCGAAGATGGTGACCGGCAGAGCGTCGTACACGACTCTTGAGCGCATCGCAGAGCTTCAACGGCTCGTCGACAGCCCGGTGACGGATCCGGTGTTGAGAGAACGCGCCGGCAATGAGTTGCGCCTCATCGACCAAGGTGGCAGCGTCACCGCGGCACACGCGCGCATCAGAGAGTTCGTCGACCCGGAACCAGTGCGCACCTTCGAGGACTTCGAGGCGCCCGACGACTTCGAGCCGCCCGATGAACTCGAGCAACTGGCGAACGCCGCGCTCGCCCGCGTCAAGGACGCGAAGCGCAAGGGGCGCTCACCCAAGGCGCGGCCAGCTTCCACGCACGTCTTCCCTGTTCGCGCTTTCGTGCGCGTCTGGGAGGACCTCGACCTGTGGTGGACGCACTTCGACGTCAACGCCGTCGCCACCGAAGTGTCCGACGAGCAGCTCACGCAGTTCGAGGAGACGCTCGCCTCCACGGTGGAGTTCTTCTCCGCGCTCCGCGCAGCTCGCGCTCAAGCAAACAGGGAGATCGCGTGATGGCTCTCACCCCGCATCCCCCACGTCGCCGTCTCATCGTTCTCGTCGCGATCGGCTTCGGGATTCTTGCCGCGCTCGTGGGCGTGGGACTGTACGGACTGACGCTGGCGCCCTCGCCTGGCGCCGGCACCCCGGCTGTCACCCCGTCGACGCGGGACGCTGCCCCCGTCGCGCCAAGCCCGATGGAGACGCGCGGCGCGCCGCACGCGATCGCGTCCACGACAGATGCAGAAGCCTTTGCCCGCGACGCGGCCGAGGCACTGATCACGTGGGACACCACCGAGTTCGACCTGACGGACTACGCGCAGGTCATCGTCGACGCCGGCGACCCGTCGGGAGTCGAGACCTCCGCGCTGGCATCCGACGTCCGCTCATACCTCCCTACCGCGGATGCATGGTCCAAGCTGCGCACATATGAAACCCGGCAGTGGCTGACGATCGATGACGTATTCGTCCCAGCATCCTGGAGCGACGCGCTCGCGCAGGCGACCGAAGGCGAACTCCTGCCCGGAACGATCGCGTACACGCTCTCGGGCACCCGCCACCGCGCCGGCGTCGTCGGCACCGACGATCAAGAAACCTCCCGGCCCATCGCATTCACGATGTTCATCGCCTGCGAACCCAGCTTCGACGAGTGCCACCTCCTGCGGCTCTCCGAAGTGGACAACCCGCTTCGCTGACGGCGGCGAACATGAAGAAGCTCGCGATCTGCCTCGTGGTGGCTGTGCTCACCCTTCCCTTTGCGGGGTTGCTCGCAGTTCCGATCTTGCTCTCCCCCGCGGCCCTCGCGGCATGTCAGATGTCCGGCCAGCTCGTCGTCTCCAACGTGCCTGGTGAACTCATCGCAGCCCGCAGTGACGGAGTGTCCGTCACTCTCGGGCGTGCTCAACTCACGCACGCGGCCACCATCATCACCGTCGGCAGCGGAATCGAAGGCGTCGGGCGGCAAGGAGTGCTGATCGCGCTGATGGCGGCGCTCACGGAGTCGACACTGAGGATGCTGGCGAATCCTGCGCATCCCGAATCGCTCGACATGCCCAACGACGGTGTCGGAAGCGACCATGACTCGTTGGGTCTCTTCCAGATGCGCCCGAGTTCGGGATGGGGCACCGTCGCCAAGCTTATGGATCCGAAATACCAGGTGCGCGCATTCTTCGGAGGGGCGGAGGGGCCCAACTACCCGTCGCCGGCAGGCCTCCTCGACATTGCGGGATGGCAGACCACGGATCCAGGGTCCGCTGCCCAGTCGGTCGAGCGCTCCGCGTACCCCGACCGTTACCAGGAGTACCAGCCGGTCGCGGAAGCCATCATCACGGCGCTGACCAAGCCCACCTTTCACGGAGAGAGCTCGGCGGCTCCTCTTGACACCGTTCCTGAGACATCCCGCGTCGTCCTTCCACTCGCGAAAGGCACGTGGGTTCGATCCAGCGGGTACGGCTGGCGGACCGACCCGATGAGCGGAGAGCGCGCCTTCCACGCAGGCACCGACTACGCCGCCGCGGAGGGCACACCCATCCTCGCTGTGGCAAATGGGATCGTCACTTGGGCCGGGCCCTACGGGGGCTACGGACAGCTCATCATCATCGAGCACACGATCGCCGGTGCGCGCGTTGCGTCCGCCTACGGACACATGTGGCCAACCGGGATCTACGTGGCGGTCGGCGAGCGCGTCAGCGCCGGTCAGCACATCGCGGATGTGGGCTCATCCGGCAAATCGACAGGCTCGCACCTGCACTTCGAGATCCGACCGGGTGGTTCGTTCGAGCCATCGGTCGACGCCGAGCAGTGGCTCGCCGAGCACGGCGCCGCCGGGTTGGATGCCGCGGCGTCGGGGCGGTCCGCGTGCCTGGCTGGCGCACCGAGGTGACCGCGATGGACATCTTCCCGGACTTCGGTGCCGTCGGTGGCGCTGCTGACCTCCGTGCGATCGTGGGCGCACTCCTGATGTACGTGCTCATCTTCGCGGTGCTCGCGATCCTGGTCTGCGCAATCACCTGGGCGATTTCCTCGTCGAGCGGCAACCACCAGTCCGCAATGCGATCGCGCGCCGGGGTCCTCGTCGCCGTGGGCGCGGCAGTGCTCGCCGGCGCGGGAGTCGCGTGGATGAACTTCCTCATCGGTGTGGGCCAGCAGCTGTAGTCGCAGGCGCTCACGCGCTTTGTCGGCGCCGATGTGCCGCGGGGACGCCGCACGCACCTTGTACGCAGGTTCGTTTCCGCCCAGACAAGGAGCAAGACCGTGATTGACATCGCACCCAATGGGTCGGGACTTCCCGGCATCGAGCAGCTCCGCGTCATCGTCGGCGCAGTGATGACGGTAGGACTCATCCTCGCCGTACTCGCTCTCATCATCGCCGCCGTCGCGTGGGGTTACGGCGCGAACTCGTCCAACCCACACCTCGCGTCCCGAGGCAAGCTCGGTGTGCTCGTTGCGTGCGGGGCAGCAGTGATCTGCGGCGCATCCGTGACCCTCGTCAACTTCTTCTGGGGCGTCGGCCAGTCGGTGTGAGCTACAGACCCATCGAGAGAGGCGACGCGCGTGGGTGGAGTATGCGACATCCCGGCCATCGCCGACGTGTGCCAGAACGTCGGCACAGGTGTCGTGTCGCTCGTCGCCGCGCCGTTCGACTGGCTCGCGCACACGCTCGGTGCCGCCGCGGGGTGGTTCTTCGAGGCGGTGTGGGCGGTCTTCGACACAACAACCCTCGTCGACGTGACGGGCGGACAGTACGTCCAGGTCTACAACCTGCTCTTCGGCGTCGCGCTGTTCGTCATGCTCGTCTTCTTCTGCCTGCAACTGATCACCGGGCTGGTGCATCGGGATCCGACCGCCCTATCCCACGCCGCGGTGGGGCTCGGCAAGTCGGTCCTCGGATCATTCGTCGCGATCACGCTCACCGCGACGCTGCTGGAGATCACCGACCGGTTGGCGATCGGCATCGTCCAGGCGACCGGGAACACGATGGAGAGCATGGGCGACGGGATCGCCTTGATGGCGGCAGGGCTGATGGCGATAAACATCACGACGCCTGGCGTCGGCGCGATCATGACGATCTTCCTCGCCGGCCTCGCGATCGCCGCAACAGCGATCGTGTGGTTCTCCCTGCTCATCCGGAAGGCCCTGCTGCTCGTGGCGATCGTGTTCGCCCCGATCGCCCTCGCGGGATTCTCCTGGGATGCCGCGCGCGGCTGGTTCGGAAAATGGGTGGCGTTCGTCGTCGCGCTCGTCTTCTCCAAGCTCGTCCTCGTCGTCCTCTTCCTCGTCGCTGTCAACCAGACAGCCGCCCCGATCGATCTCGACCTCGCATCGATCAGCGACCCGGTCGCCGGAGTCGTCCTCATGCTCGTGGCGGCCTTCGCCCCCTACATGACCTACAAGTTCATCTCGTTCGTGGGCGTCGACATGTACCACGCCATGTCGACGGAACAGGAGGCGAAGAGCGCGATGAACCGTCCCGTGCCGGTACCGGTGACCCCTGCCACCGCAAGATCGGCGAAGTCGATCCTTGACGGCGCCGGCGCCGCAAAGGACGCGGGAGCGGGTTCGACAGCGACGTCGGGTGCCGCGTCGGGCGCTGGTGGAGCGTCCGCTGCAGCGGGGGCAGGATCCACCGGCGCAGGAGCGTCCGGGGTTGGCGCTGCGGGTGCGGGCGCTGCGGCGGCCGCCGGCCCCGCCGCCGCGGTCGTCATCGGGGGGCAGGTGGTCAGCAAGGCAGCGACCGCCGGTCCCAAGCTCGGCAGCGCAACCGGCGCCGCAGCGTCAGGGCACGCCGAAGGTGCCGCGCCCGCGGAGCTGCCGGCGCCGACGGGCGCCCAACCTGGCGCGCTTGGCGCTCCTCGACCGAGGCCCGCAGCTACTCCCCCGCCGCCGCTTCCCGCTCCGCGCGAAAGGACACCCGCATGACGACCACCAACTCTCACCGTGCGCATCAGCTCGGGCCGGTTCAGTTCTCGCGGCTCCCCAAGCGCGGCGTGCTGCTCGGTCTCTCGCTGGCGCAGGTGCTGACTCTCGCCATCGGACTTGTCGCATTCACTACCGCGGTGTACATGGGCGGCGGCATCCTCTTCGGCCTGACCTCGCCGGTCTGGGCGACTAGCCTGGTGCTCTCGTTCGTCCCCCTCGGCGGACGAAAGCTCATCGAGTGGGTTCCCATCGGGGTTCGCTGGGTGTGGCGAAGCATCGGCGGCCAGCTTCGGTTCCGAGCTGATGTCGTGCGGCCGCGCCCGGCTGGCACACTCGCGCTCCCTGGAGACGCCGCGGCGCTGCGCGAGTGGGCGGATCCGGAAACGGGCGCCGCGATGATCCAGGATCCGCATGCCCAGACTCTGACCGCCGTCGTCAACATCACCCATCCCGCGTTCGTCCTTCTCGACAGCGGCGAACAGGAACGACGGGTCGCCGGCTGGGGCCGTGTGCTCGCGACCGTATGCCGATCCGGCCGCATCGCCCGAGTGCAGATCTCCGAGCGCACCATCCCCAGTTCAGGAAGCGGGCTCGCGGAGTGGTGGTCCCGACACGGAATCGACGACGGTAGTTGGCCGGCAGTGACGTACAGGGAGCTCATCGAGCGCGCCGGGCCTGCAGGCGAGCGGCACGCGACCACAATCTCTCTCGCACTCGATACGCGCGCGGCAGCACGACAGATACGAGCGGCCGGAGGCGGGATGAAAGGCGCTGCGAGCGTCCTCCGGCAGGAGATGACCACCTTCGCCGCCGCCCTGCGTGCCGCCGACCTCGCACCGACGGAGTGGTTGACTCCGGGCGAGGTGGCCGTAGCCCTCCGATCGGCTTATGACCCTGCGGTCGCGCCCGCCCTCGAGCGCCATGGTGATATCGGCCGATCACTCGCGACCGCGGGCCCTGTTGCCGTCACCGAGACCTGGGATCGGCTGCGCACCGATTCCGCCCATCACACCGTCCTCTGGATCTCGGAGTGGCCGCGATCGCAGGTGTTCCCCGGCTTCCTCTCCCCTTTGCTCCTGACCTCAGGCATCCAACGCACGCTCACACTCATCTGCACCCCCGTTCGCGCCGATCTCGCGGCACGCGACATCCGGAGGAAGAAGGTGGGGCTCCTTTCCGACGCGACGCAGCGCGCGAAGATCGGTCAGATCGAGGATGCCGCTCGCACGGCCGAGTACAACGACGTCATCCAGCAGGAGTCAGACCTCACCGCGGGGCACGGGGTGCTGCGCTACACCGGCCTCGTCGCGGTGTCCGCGCCGACGGCCGACGAGCTCGATGCTGCGGTCGCTGCGATCGAGCAAGCTGCCGTGCAGGCAGCCTGCGAGACGCGACGGCTTGTGGGGCAACAGGCGCAGTCGTTCGCTGCCGCAGCCCTCCCCCTCTGCCGAAGCATCTGACCCGCCTTGGCGCAACGATGACGGCGAACCTCCCCGGGGACCTCACGCGCACCTCTTCAGAGACTCCGCAGCAAGGGAAGCATCATGCCCACTTTTCAGGATCCCGTCGTGGATGGCGAGGAAGCATGCCAGGCGCTGCGCGCCCTCGCGCACGCCACACGCTCGTTCGACCAGCCGGCACAGACCTACGCCGTAGTCGGAGACGTGCTCGGCGGACTGAGATCGCTCGAACAGGTCCTTGAACAGCTGGCCTCGGCGCATACCAGTGAGACCGCGATCGCCCGCACGGACGATGGCGACCCGTGGGCCGGCATTGAGGAGGCACACGCTGCCGCGAGTGCTCTGCGCCGGGCTTCGACGCTTGTCGCACGAGCCGGCCTCGCCGTGGATCAGGCATCCGTGCACTCGGGACGCATTGCGTGGGGGACCGACACTCCGGCCGCCCTGATACCGCTGACCGAGTCGATCGCTCCGCGGATCGATGCCGACGATTCCTTCCAACGGGCCACAGGACGTTCGTCGTTCCCCCGCGCGGTGACGACACGCCCTCGACGAAGCGGGATGTCGCTATGAACGCGCGCGACGACCAGAGAGTTCACAGTGCGGTGCTTGTCGACCCTGCGGGGGAACGAAGGAAGGACCGCCGCGCCAGAAGGGCGGCGTCACAGCGACTCACCGCCGACTCACGAGCGGCCGCAACGGCGGCTCAGCGAGCCGAGTGGGAGGCACTCCGGGCCGAGCAACGGGCAGCCACCTATCTGCCCGCATCCGGCGAATCCCGGCCCGCGGCGCTGCGCACGCCCGGTCGTCTCCGTCTCCCCCGCCATCAGGACACGAGCGCGACGCTCGCCGGCGCGTACCCTTTCCTCGCCGAAGGCGGACTCGGCTCCCAAGGAGTCTTCGTCGGGCAAGACCTCTACTCGGGCGCGTCCTTCGTCTACGACCCGTGGGTGCTCTACTCGCGCGGGATGATCACCGCCCCGAACATCGTGCTCGCGGGGATCGTCGGCTCCGGCAAGTCCTCGCTCGTCAAGAGTCTCTACACGAGATCCATTCCGTTCGGTCGCCGGGTCTACGTGCCCGGCGACCCCAAGGGAGAGCACACCGCCGTCGCGGAAGCCGTCGGCGGTCAGGCGATCGTGCTCGGACACGGCATGTCGAATCGCCTCAATCCGCTCGACGAGGGGCACCGGCCGGCGGGTCTCTCCGATGAGAGTTGGGCCGGACAGGTCGCCTCCCGTCGCCGCGACCTGATCGGCGCGCTCACTGAGACGGTCCTTGAGCGCCCGCTGAGCCCGCTCGAGCACACCGCAATCGATCTCGCGCTCGCCGACACGGTCCGGTCGTGCGAGACACCGATCCTGCCGATGGTCGTCGAACGGATCCTCTCACCCGACGAGTCTCACCGGGCCGACGATCGACTGGTGGAAGACGGCCGTGTGGTCGGGCACGCTCTCCGCCGACTCGTCGCCGGCGACCTCGCCGGGCTCTTCGACGGCCCCAGCACGGTCACGTTCGATCCGAGCCTTCCGATGATCTCGCTGGACCTCTCCCGGGTCGCCGAGAACACAACGCTCGTCTCCGTGCTGATGACGTGCTCCTCAGCGTGGATGGAGTCGGCCCTCCTCGACCCGCACGGTGGGCAGCGATGGGTCATCTACGACGAGGCCTGGCGTCTGATGTCGCACCCGGCTCTGCTGCGGCGGATGGATGCCCAATGGCGACTCGCCCGCCACTATGGCATCGCCAATCTCCTGGTCTTCCACAAGCTCTCCGACCTCGACAACGTCGGCGACCAGGGCTCCGCCATGCGAGCGATCGCGTCCTCGCTGCTTGCGAACGCCGAGACCCGGATCATCTACCGCCAGGAAGCCGACCAGCTCGGTGCTACCGCGAGTGCGCTCGGGCTCACCGGAACCGAGCAGAGTCTGCTGCCGGGATTGGGGACGGGACAAGGTCTGTGGCGGATCAAGGACCGCAGCTTCGTGGTGCAACACCAGCTGCATCCCGCAGAACTCGCGGCCTTCGATACCACCAGCCGAATGACGGAGGGCGTGAAATGAGCAGAACGCTAGCGGCGCGGAAGGCGCCAGAGGAACGCCGCCTGCCGCCGGTCCTTCCGGTGATCGCGATGACGATCGCGACCGACGGAACCATGACCGTCACCATCGACGGTACGCCGCTCGAGCCGCCCCGATTCAGTCCGCCGTGGGTGCGCTCCTCGTTCGCAGCCGTCATCGACTCCGTGCTGGAAGACCGGGGCTCACCGGTGCGAGTACTCGTCTACGAAGCCGACGGCACCGTCTTCAGCGACCTCATCACCCGACCGCTGCAACGGGAACTTGACCCGACCGCACCGCCGCCGCAGCGAGAGGAGTCACCGGTAGGTCCGGTGCACGGCGCCGACGCCCTCATCGACGCCGCGCCGTTTATCGCGCCGCCGCGAGTCGTGCTCGGCGACGATGGCTTCATCCCCGGAGAGGACGTCGCCGTCGCGATCATCGTGCGACACACGAAGGCAGCCGCGGATGGTTCCGCGCGAGCACTCCTGGAACCGGGGATCTGCCAGGTCAGCGTGACCGGTGAGGTTGTGCTCGTGGGGCGGATCTCGGGCACCTGCGTCATCGGAGACCCGACGTGACCGGCAGCCCGGGCCTGGATGTCTCAGGTCGCGACGGACTCGCCAACCTCGCTCTCCTCGGGTTGGGCGGGGTCATCGCGATCGCCGGGGTTCTTCGTATATCCGGCAACGTCGCCGCGTTAGTCACCGGTGCGGCGCAACCGACCGGTGGTCTCGCGTCCGGACTCGGGGTGTTCGGATCGCCCGCAGACCCCGGGAACGCACTCGGCTCCGTCGGACTCAATCCGATCGTCTACTGGGCCGCCGTGGTTCTGTTTGTGGCGCTCGTCGCCGTTGCCGCGTGGTGGGTGTGGCGAGTCCTCCGCAGCCTGAATCGCCATGCTCTCTCCGATCCCAACCGCATCGCAGGGATCGCCTCCTCGGCAGACGTGCGGCGCGCAGCATCCGATCGCGCGCTCCTCTCCCGAGCCGCCCACCTGCGCGCGTCGCTCACCAACCCGCAGCCCAGCGACGTCGGATACCTCGTCGGCGTGGCACGAGGGTCGAAAGTCTGGACCTCGGTCGAAGACTCCATCCTCGTCATCGGCCCACCGCGGTCAGGGAAAGGGGCGCACATCGTCATCAACGCGATCCTCGACGCCCCGGGAGCGGTCGTCACGACCTCCACCCGCCCAGACAACCTCACCACGACGATTCGAGCGCGGATGAAGCACGGCCCCATTGCTGTGTTCGATCCGCAACAACTCGCCGCCGGAGTTCCGGCAGGACTGCGGTGGTCGCCGGTGCGGGGGTGCGAGATCCCGCTCACGGCGATGATCCGAGCCACAGGGCTTGCAGCTGGTACCGGTCTCTCAAGCGTCGGGGTGGAGAACGGCGGCTTCTGGGAGGGAAAGACGCGCACCGCGCTACAGGCGCTCCTTCATGCGGCCGCGCTCGACGGCCGCTCGCCAGCTGAGCTCTACCGTTGGACCCTCGACCCGACCGCGGCACAGGAAGCCGTCGCGATACTCACGAGCAACCCGGCCGCGGCAACAGGCTGGGCGGAGTCACTCGAGGCGATGATCGACGCTGACCCTCGAACACGGGACTCCATCTGGCAAGGAGTGTCCCTCGCCCTCGCCGCACTTGCCGACCCACGTGTTCTCGACGCGGTCAGCCCGGGCGAGGACGAGCACTTCGATCCAGAAGCCTTCCTCCGCCACAACGGCACGCTGTACCTCCTGGCGACGGGCGCCGGCGCGGGCGCCTCCTCCTCGCTGGTGGCCGCGCTGGTCGAGGACCTCGTCGAGACCGCTCGACGGATCGCCGCCCGCTCCCCTGGCGCGCGACTGGACCCGCCCGTTCTCCTGGCGCTTGACGAGATCGGCAACCTCGCGCCGCTACCTTCCCTGCCGGTACTGATGGCGGAAGGCGGAGGCACCGGGATCACGACGATGCCGGTGTTGCAGTCCCTCGCGCAGGCACGGCAGCGCTGGGGCGACAACGCGGCGACAGCGATCTGGGATGCGAGCATCGCCAAGATCGTGCTGGGCGGAGCATCCGGATCCCGCGATCTCCAGGACATCTCCACCCTGATCGGCGACCGCGATGAGATCACCGACTCCGTCACGGTCGGCGAACGCGGGCTCCGCTCCATCCAACGCTCGACACGACGGGTTCCGATCATGCCGCCCGACGTGATCCGAACCCTGCCGTACGGCACCGCCCTGCTCATGCTGAGGGCCGCGCCGCCGATCGTCACGCAGCTGCGCGAGTGGACGTCGCGACCCGACGGCGCAACGCTGCGCGATGACCGCGCGTGTGTCGAAGAGCGGCTGCGGCGGGGATAGCGAACGCACCTCCTTGGTGACGGCCGACCCGCGGCCTTCTCGGTAGGAGCATCCGATGACCATCCACACCCAGCAATCACTCTCCGGCTTCCTCGCCTCGGAGCCTCAACTCGCTTTCAACGCGAAGGGCGAGGCCCGCTTCTGGGCACGCATCGGGCAGGAACACTACGAGCGCAACGAAGACGGCTCCTTCACACAGACCGAGACGACGTACCACGACCTCGTGATGTTCCGCCGCAACGCCGAACGCGCCTACGCCATGTTCAACAAGGGCGACGCCTTCATCGCCGAGGGTTACACCCACACGTCGTCACGACAGCGCGACGGCGAAACGGTCGAGACCGAAGAGTTCGTCGCGAAACGCCTCGGCCACGACTCGGCCCGCACGAACTACACCCTGCAGCGGGGCCGCACCCTCCCGCCGCTGGCACCCTCGACACCCGCCACGACCAAGCCCGCGGTGCGACCCGTGGGCCTCTGAGGCCGAGCGATGACTGCGGATGAGCCCCTCCACATCCCGGGCTACCAATTCGACCCACCCGCGCCCGACGAGCCGGACACCGAGCCCGAAGGACTTCCTTCGATCCCACGCCCGGTGAACTGGAACATCCTCACATCCGACCAAGCCGCGTTCGAGTGGGTCGAGCTTGACAGATGGGTGAACTGGCTCCGCAGGACATATGGGCTCGGTCCATCGGTCATTCCGCCGCTGTGGCATCGTCACCCTGAGCTCGTCTGGGAGCTATCAGCCCTGCACCTCCACTGGCTCTGCGCCTACGACGAACAGCAGCACGGGTCCGCACCCCTGGGATGGCACCAAGACTTCGCCGCCGTACGCGAACGTCTTCACGACTGGGTGGCTGCGTCCGGCTCGCGTCTCGACCGCGACCGGGCGACGCGTCAGACCGCGTGGCCTGGAGAAGACGCTGCGCCCACGATCGCCGAAGCGCCGATTCACGATCGGGCGGCCGACTTCCGCAGCTTCGTCGTCGAGGATGTCGCGCGACGGAGAGCCGTGGAGGACGCCTTCATCGCGGATGGGGGCGGCGGTCGCGAGTAGACTCTCCGCGGCCGCGCTCGCTGGAGGACCGACCTTCGAACGCCTAGCTGAACGGGCTCGTGCCCCAGAGGTGCCCCTCGTGGTCTTGCAAACGCACGCCTACGACGACTATTGGGTGGACTCGGGCAGGTCGACGAAGAGCTCGCCGTCGTTCGGCCTGGCCGTGGTGGTGATCTCGCCGCGGGCCATTGCCCGCTGATACAGGAGGAACCGGACCGACTTAATGTCAACCTTGGTCATCTGCCGATAGTCGACGTAGCAGTGCCCCGGCGCACGCGCGCGGTCTTCTTCGAGCGGTGCGGCCGCGTCGTCGATCGCGAACGTTTCGGCCTCGAACACCTCGTCGACGCTGACTGCCCACACCCCCGTCGACTTGCTGTTGCCGTTTCCGGGCTCGTTGTGCCAGTCCCGCGCATCCTGCGCAGAAACCACGCTGGATCGAGAGTACGACGGCTTTCCCTGGTCGGCCGTCGACGGGCCAAAGACGTGCGTGAGGATCGCACCGTCAGGCACCATCCACTCAAGGATCTGCCGATACAGGAGCTCCTCGCGATCGTCGATAAGGCTCTCGCCCTCGTGGAGCGTCACGTTCGGCGCCGTCACGTCTCGTCCTCCTTCGCGAAGCGGACAGCGTCCTTCAGGTTGCGAGTCTCAGTCTGCGTGCCGCGGCGCTCGCCGGTTCGCATCGAGAAGAGTTCGAAAAGGCCGTCCTCGAGGATCTCAACTGAGCGGATCCCGCTAGGCGTGATCCACTCCAGGAGCACCCCGCCCTCTTCAGTCGGTGCGAGAGACGGTGGGCGAATCTGCACGTCGACCTGGCGGAGCAGCTGCTGTGCAGCGTCGAGCGCGATCGACGAGATCTGCTCGCCCCTGCCGTCCGCCCATCCGGACGGCAGTGTGACGAAGCTGGTGAGTGCTCGTCCCCAGGCAGTGTCATCGAACTCGATGCGTTCGATTCGCGACGTGGTCCAGAAGCCCCACGGTTCGCCATCTTTGGACCGTAGGTCGCCATAGATTCGGGTGAGCGGCCCATCGCTCGTCGAGTTAACGACCTCGCGGAGAGAGTCGAGGATCTCCGGGTTGCCGGCGTAGCGCCCGAGGATGCGGCCGTACTTCTCGCTGTTGAGCTCGAATCGCTTTCGCTCCGCGTCAACGACGGTCACGCGGGCGACCATGCTCGTCTCCTCGTGCGTCACCCCCGAGGCGGCCGTGAGCGGCGGCTCGCTGAGGAAGTCCTGGAGGATCAGTCGGCCCGCTGCTGCAGGGCGGGTGTCGATGGTGATGGTGACGGGCGGCTCGTCAGCGTCAGCCGAGTACAGCACCATCGACTGGCCAACCTGCAGTGTCGAGCCGAGCTCCGCGATCGTCCCTCGAACCTCGTCTTCGACGTCGTCTGGAAGTTCAGGAAGGGTCGTGCCCTGGTAGGCAGCCTCGATTGTCGAGTCGATCGCGTCCTGAGCTTGTTCGCGGTACTCCTGGTGGATGGCTGTCTGCTCGAATACGAGGACGATCTCCGCGCTGCCGTCTTCAATGTCCTCGATCACCAGGCTCACGGAGTCGCGGAAGTCTGCGGGGAGGGACTCGCCGGGGTGATCACGTAGCCACTCGTGCTCAGCGAAGCTGCGGATCGCGTTCTGGTACCGCTCGAGTTCGATGAGGTAGTCGACGGGCAGGCGTCCTCCGTCGAATCTCGAGCCCGTAAGACGGATACGCTTCGCGCTCGCCTCGGGCTCGGTCATTCGCTCATCGTAGGGGTAGCCATCCCCACCGCGCGAATGCGCGACGACACGTGCGCGACATGGATCGCAGTGGTCATCGTCGAGGCGAACCACGCTCGGCGGTGGCGCGCCTCCCCCGCGCCCTCCGCATCACCGATCGGAGCGCCGGCACCGCTCATCGGCTTCGGCGCGAAACTCGCGCTCGAACACCGCTGAGCCCGCACAGCATGCTGAGCAATCGCGATTGCGCGCATCGGTCCCACCCTCGTGCGGTGCGCGGAAGAGGAACGTGTCAGAGCGTGATGTCGGGTTCCCTTTTGACGAGGTCGGTCGTGAGCCAGCGAAAGATCGTCAGCGACGAAGTCGGGGACGCAGCACTGGCACGGAGGTAGCCGCGGCTGGCGAACTCGAGCGCGTGGCGGCGCGGCTCCGTGTAGACGTCGAGAGGCAACATCCCGCCTCGGAAACGTGCCCGGGAGACCTCTGCGACACGGGCGCGCAGCTCAATCTCATGGTCGGCGAAGTATTCCTCGGCGATCGCGAGGATCTCCCGGACGACACGACGGTTCTCCGAACGCTCGTGCAGCGCATGCACCAGTTCGGGGGGAGTCGGTTCATCCTGCTCTCGGATTCGGGCGACATCCACACCGCTGCGCTTCTTCGCGAAGAAGGCGGTTGCTGCGGCTTCGTTGTGGCGTCGCTCCGGAGCGTGCACGCGGTGCAGCTGCCGCTCAGGGAGCCCGGCGCGTGCCTGGCGACGCGCGAGGCGCCTCGCCTTGTTCTCGCGATCACGGTACGTCGCACGCTGAGCGGTGGTGGGTGACCATGTCGAGTCGCGGCCGGCGGCCCTGGCACGGTCGACGGCGCGGCGGCGGGCCTCGTTCGCCTTCTCCGGGTCTGCGGCTTCACTGGCGCGGCGGCGTTCGGCGATCGCGTCGCGGTTCCGGTAGTAGTAGTCACGCTGAGCCTGCTTGTACGCGTCTGGGTGCTTCTGCTTGTACCGCTCCCGTGCCTGCTGACGCTCCTCCGGGTGCTCCTTGGCCCACGCTTTGGCGCGATCGATTCCCTTCTGGCGCTGAGCTTTCTCCTCTCGCGCACGCTGCGTCCGCTGGCGTTCACGGTCGCGGTTCTTGCGACGGATGTCTTCGCGATTCCGTTCCCGGTACTCGGCGTAGTAGCTCGGGTGCGCGTCGTTCCACGCCTTCCGCTGTGCGGCCAGGCGCGCTGCGCGCTCGTCGTCGCTCGCGTGCGCGTCATTCATGGTGGTCCACGGCGAGCACGTCGTCGAGCTCGACGAGCGCGGTGAACAGCTCCTCGCGTGTCGCGGTGGGGTCGGTGATCGCACGCGCGAAGAGTGCACTCATCCGGCCCCGTTCGGCGTCGGAGACGTCACCGAGCCGCACGAGACACCATTCGATGTCCTCGTCGAGGCTGTAGCTCGGATCATCCGCCTCGATGCCCGGGTAGTACAGGAAGGCGAGCACAGCCACGTGCTCGAGGACGGCGTCAGCCCGCTCACGATCGCTCATGCCAGGAAGGTGCGCGGTGCACGCCCTATCGACCTCGACCGTGCTCAGACCCAAGCGGATCCGAGCACGGCTGAAGTGGCGAGACCTGACTCAGATCAGCGCATCGTCGGAATCTCGACGGCCAGGTGCTCGCTGAGTTCGTCGAGGTCGACGCGGATGAGCCGACCAACGCGATACCCGTGCACGGTTCCGTCCGAGATTCGTCGGCGAAGCGTCTTGATGGAGATGCCGAACCTCTCGGCAGCGACCGCAAGAGACACCAGCGATCGCGCTGTGCGGTCGACCGAATTGTAGGTGGTCATCTCGATTGCCCCTCTCGCGTAACGCTCTCATCTCATAGGTGAGCACGCACGTCCCGCGGCTCGGATGCCGTGCCGGCATCGCTCGCAAGCGCGGCTGCGACTCGATCGCTCATGCGGTCAGCGAGCTCGCGATCCCGTTCCAGCGTGGCGTGCTGATACCGCAGCACGACACGGATGTCGGCGTGACCGCCGCGGCGCATCAGCTCCGCAAGCGTCGCGCCCTCCCGAGCGAAAATCGTGAGTCCCGTGTGACGTAGATCGTGGAAACGGAATCGTGGCGGCAGCCCGTCGATCCCCTCGCGAACATCCGCCCAGATGAAGCCCCATCGCGTGTTCGACAGTGGCATGCTGCTGCGCGCACTGCCGGGAATGAGTGGCGCCTTCGCCTCGGGTGCGACGTTGTCTCGGAGGTGCGCCTCGAGTCGACGCAGCATGAGCTTCGGGATGCTGAGCGATCTTCGACCGGCAGCGCTCTTCAGCTCGTTCGAGTAGTCACCCGTGTTCGCATTCAGCTGGCGGCGCACGTGCAGTGTGGCGCTGCCGTCGGGGTGCCATTCGACATCACGCCGTTGCAACCCCAAGCACTCGCCGCGCCGCAGTTGGCACCACGCAGCGAGCAGCACCATCATCGCCCATGGTGTCGGTGTCGCGTCGAACAACGCCTCGACCTGGCGTGGCGTGGCAACGAACTCACCCTCGTCGTTGTCCTCGCTTCGCCGTACCGACTCCTGCTTCGGAACGGAGATTGCCGGTGCCGCGGCGATGATCCCGTCGCGCGCTGCCTGGCGAAGAATCATCATGAGGACGATGAGAACAGGCCGAGTGATTCCGTTGAACTTGGATCTTGGGTTCAGCGGAGACGGGATGCTGTCGAGCCGGTCGGTCATCTCCCGGATTCGGCCCTTGTCGATGTCGCGCACGGGCGTGTTGCCGAACTCCGGAATCAGGTAGCCGTCGACCTTGCTTTTGTACGCGCGGATGGTCCCTACGGCCCGGCGCTTTCCGCTGCGGTTGGGTTCGACACGGATCTGGGCGATCCAGCGATTCGCGTACTCCGTGAAGCCGATCGAGCGAGCGCGCTCCGCATCCGCCTCTGCGCGCCGCCGCGCCGCAAGTTCGGCCGGCTGCTCCCACTCATGGCGCGCGATCTTCGTGTGCACGCTGGCGAGCCACGAGCGCGCGTCGGTCTTCGTGAGGAAAGTCAGCGGCTTGTCGTCCTCGGTGCGCGCGGTGTAGGTCTCCCCGTCGGGGGCGGGATATCGCGCCTGCCAGCGACCCGACGGGAGCTTGCGCAGGCTCCCCCACGCCTCTCGCCGGACCGACGCCGTCTCTGTCGCTCGCGCAGAACGCATCATGCCCTCCCCTGGTCAGGAGCGGACTCACGTGGACAGGCGTGCCACTCCGTGCCACTCCGTGTCTCGGGCACCAACGAACACCTTCTGATCGGGGATTTCTCCCGCGGCGCAATACACGATGTGGCACGCTGTGGCACGCGCCCGATGGCACGGCGAATCCGAATTCCGGCTGCTGAGCCACCCCGCTCTCCCCAAAGAGGTGGGTGCGTGCCACCCCCGTGCCACTCCGAATGGCCAATCCTGTTCATTCCTGTCCTCCTCTGTCTCTTGAGAGAAGGCACGAGAGAGGCCCGAATCCGCAGAGTCCTGCGCATCCGGGCCTCTCACCGGCCGTTTCGGGCCGGAGTCAGAATCGGGAGGTCAGAAGTCCCAGTCCTCGTCCTCGGTCGCCTCGGCCTTGCCGATGACGTATGACGAGCCCGACCCCGAGAAGAAGTCGTGGTTCTCGTCGGCGTTCGGCGACAGGGCCGACAGGATCGCCGGGTTCACGTCGGTGACGGTCGAGGGGAACATCGCCTCGTAGCCCAGGTTCATGAGGGCCTTGTTGGCGTTGTAGTGCAGGAACTTCTTGACGTCCTCGGTGAGGCCGACGCCGTCGTAGAGGTCCTGCGTGTACTGCACCTCGTTGTCGTAGAGCTCGTACAGCAGCGAGAACGTGTAGTCCTTGATCTCGTCGCGCTTGGCCTGATCCATCGTCTCCAGTCCGCGCTGGAACTTGTAGCCGATGTAGTAGCCGTGCACGGCCTCGTCGCGGATGATGAGGCGGATGAGGTCGGCCGTGTTCGTGAGCTTCGCGCGCGACGACCAGTGCATCGGCAGGTAGAAGCCCGAGTAGAACAGGAACGACTCGAGCAGGGTCGAGGCGACCTTGCGCTTGAGGGGCTCGTCGCCGCGGTAGTACTCCATGACGATCTGAGCCTTCTTCTGAAGGTTCTCGTTCTCGACCGACCAGCGGAACGCCTCGTCGATCTCCTTCGTCGAGCACAGCGTCGAGAAGATCGATGAGTACGACTTGGCGTGCACCGACTCCATGAACGCGATGTTGGTGTACACGGCCTCTTCGTGCGGCGTGATCGCGTCGGGGATGAGCGAGACCGCACCCACCGTTCCCTGGATCGTGTCGAGCAGGGTCAGGCCCGTGAACACGCGCATCGTGAGGGTCTGCTCCTCGGGGGTGAGCGTGTTCCACGACTGGATGTCGTTCGACAGCGGCACCTTCTCGGGCAGCCAGAAGTTGTTCACGAGGCGGTTCCACACCTCGAGGTCCTTGTCGTCCTGGATGCGGTTCCAGTTGATCGCCTGGACGTGGTTCAGGAGCTGAAGCTTCTCGCTCATTTTCTTTCTCTCAAATCCCGGGTCGGCGCGTCACAGGGTGCAGGAGACGCACTCGGTCATGTCCGTGCCCTCGAGGGCCATCTGCCGCAGGCGGATGTAGTAGATCGTCTTGATGCCCTTGCGCCAGGCATAGATCTGGGCCTTGTTGATGTCGCGCGTGGTCGCGGTGTCCTTGAAGAACAGCGTGAGCGACAGGCCCTGGTCGACGTGCTGGGTGGCGGCGGCGTAGGTGTCGATGACCTTCTCGTAGCCGATCTCGTACGCGTCCTGGTAGTACTCCAGGTTGTCGTTCGTCATGAACGCCGCCGGGTAGTAGACGCGGCCGAGCTTGCCTTCCTTGCGGATCTCGATCTTCGCCGCGATCGGGTGGATCGACGACGTCGAGTTGTTGATGTACGAGATCGAGCCGGTCGGCGGCACCGCCTGCAGGTTCTGGTTGTAGATGCCGTGCTGCTGGATCGAGGCCTTCAGCTCGCGCCAGTCGTCCTGCGTGGGGATGTGGTGGCCGGCGAACATCTCCTTGACCTTGTCGGTCGCGGGGACCCACTCCTGCTCGATGTACTTGTCGAAGAACTCGCCCGACGCGTACGTCGAGTCCGCGAAGCCGTCGAAGGTCTCGCCGCGCTCGATCGCGATCCTGTTGGACGCGGTCAGCGCGTGGAACAGCACCGAGTAGAAGTAGATGTTCGTGAAGTCCACGCCCTCTTCGGACCCGTAGTAGACGTGCTCACGGGCGAGGTAGCCGTGCAGGTTCATCTGGCCGAGGCCGATCGCGTGCGAGCGGTCGTTGCCGTCCTCGATCGAGCGGACCGAGGCGATGTGGCTCTGCTGGCTCACCGCGGTGAGGGCGCGGATGCTGGTCTCCACCGTCTTGGCCAGGTTGCCGCCGTCCATCGCCAGGGCGATGTTGAGCGAGCCCAGGTTGCACGAGATGTCCTTGCCGATGTGGTCGTACGAGAGGTCCTCGTTGAACGTCGTCGGCGTGTTGACCTGCAGGATCTCGGAGCACAGGTTGGACATGTTGATCCGGCCCTTGATCGGGTTGGCCTTGTTCACCGTGTCTTCGAACATGATGTACGGGTAGCCCGACTCGAACTGGATCTCGGCGAGGGTCTGGAAGAACTCGCGCGCGTTGATCTTCGTCTTCTTGATGCGCGAGTCGTTCACCATCTCGCGGTACTTCTCGGTGACCGAGATGTCGCCGAACGGCACGCCGTAGACGCGCTCGACGTCGTAGGGCGAGAAGAGGTACATGTCTTCGCCGTTCTTGGCGAGCTCGAACGTGATGTCGGGCACGACGACGCCCAGCGACAGCGTCTTGATGCGGATCTTCTCGTCGGCGTTCTCGCGCTTGGTGTCGAGGAACCGCATGATGTCGGGGTGGTGGGCGTTGAGGTACACCGCGCCGGCGCCCTGACGCGCGCCGAGCTGGTTGGCGTACGAGAAGGAGTCTTCGAGGAGCTTCATCACGGGGATGATGCCGCTGGACTGGTTCTCGATCTGCTTGATGGGCGCACCCGACTCGCGGATGTTCGAGAGCAGCAGCGCCACGCCGCCGCCGCGCTTGGACAGCTGCAGCGCCGAGTTGATGCCGCGGGCGATCGACTCCATGTTGTCTTCGATGCGCAGCAGGAAGCACGAGACGAGCTCGCCGCGCTGCGCCTTGCCGGCGTTGAGGAACGTCGGGGTGGCCGGCTGGAAGCGGCCCGAGATGATCTCTTCGACGAGGCCGACGGCGAGCTTCTCGTCGCCGTCCGCGAGCGCGAGGGCCGTCATCACGACGCGGTCCTCGAAGCGCTCGAGGTAGCGCTTGCCGTCGAAGGTCTTGAGCGTGTAGCTCGTGTAGTACTTGAACGCCCCGAGGAAGGTCTCGAACCGGAACTTCTTCGAATAGGCGAGGTCGTTGAGCTTCTGGACGAACTCGAACGAGTACTTGTCGAGGACGGCGCCCTCGTAGTACTCCTTCTCGACCAGGTAGTCCAGGCGCTCCTTGAGCGAGTGGAAGAACACCGTGTTCTGGTTCACGTGCTGCAGGAAGTACTCCCGCGCCGCGCGCTTGTCGGCGTCGAACTGGATCTGCCCGTTCGCGTCGTACAGGTTCAGCATCGCGTTGAGGGCGTGATAGTCCATGCCCTCGAAGCGTGCCTCCGTCTTGAAGTCCATCTGCGTCAGAGTTCCCACCATCGTTCCAATCCCGCGCTCACGCGTTCCACATCTTCAGGCGTGCCGAATACCTCTAGCCGGTACAAGTGCGGCACGTGACACTTGCGGCTGATGATGTCGCCGGCGATGCAGAAGTGCTCGCCGAAGTTGGTGTTCCCCGCGGAGATGACTCCGCGGATGAGGCCGCGGTTTCGCTCGTCGTTGAGGAAACGGATGACCTGCTTGGGAACGGCGCCCTTCTCGACTCCCCGGCCCTGGCCTCCGCCATAGGTGGGTGTCACGAGGACGTACGGCTCGTCGACCACGAGCGCCGGATCCGTCGAATGCAGCGGGATCCGGACTGCTCGTGCGCCGAGCTTCTCGATGAAACGCGCGGTGTTGCCCGACACGCTCGAGAAGTAGACCAGCAGCGGTGCGCTCGTCGCGACGCGCTGCGCCACGAGAGCAGACATGATGTCAGCTCAGACGCGCGGCGAGCTCGTCGATCTTGTCGGGGCGGAAGCCCGACCAGTGGTCCTCATCGGTGATGACGACCGGCGCCTGGAGGTACCCCAGCGCCTTGACCTGCTCGAGGGCCGTGGGGTCCTCGGAGAGGTCGTGGACTTCGTACTCGATGCCCTTCGAGTCGAGGGCTCGGTAGGTCGCCGTGCACTGCACGCATGCGGGCTTGGTATAGACCGTGATCGCCATGTCGATTCTGCTCTCCTCGTTACTTCTCCGGCAGTCCCCCCGCCGGGAGACCAATACTACATATGGGTACCGACATCCGTAAGCACCACAAGGGCTAGTAGTTACATCGGTGTGATTTTCCACCGTTCTCCCCATGTACAACACAGGTTCTCCACGGATTCATCCACAGCCCGAGGGACCTCGAAAACGCCGGGATCACGGGGGTTTCGGGAGCCACGGCCGCATCCCTCCACAGCCGCGACGGTAGTCCGGGGCTCCGACATCGGATTCGGCTGTGGAGAGCGGCCCCGGCGTGTCGCGCACCCCGTCGGCGTGTCGCGATTCGGCGGCCGTGGCGTAACGTTGTCTGGTGGCCGGCTACGGGGATCTTCTGCGCACTCCTGGCGTCCTCCGCATGATCTCGGCGCAGCTGGTCGCACGGTTCCCGAACGGCATGATCAGCCTCGTGATCCTCCTCCATATCGAGGGCATCACCGGCTCGTACGGCGCCGCCGGCGTCGTCCTGGCGGCCATGTCGATCGGGCAGGCGATCGCCGGCCCCGTGACGAGCCGGTGGATGGGCCGCTGGGGCATGCGGCGGGTGCTGACGCTCACGACAGTCGTGTCGGCGGCATCCCTGCTGGGCATCGCGTTCCTCGTCTCGCCCGTGCCGGTGTACGTCGTGCTCGGGTTCATCGCGGGCATGTCGACGCCGCCCATCGTGTCGGCGGTGCGCACGATCTACCCCAAGCTCGTCAACTCGAAGCAGCTGACCGGGCTGTACTCGCTCGACGCCTCGCTCCAGGAGATCATCTGGATCCTCGCGCCGGTGCTGATCACTTTCGTCGCCACCCAGGCGGGGACGGTCGTCGGCCTCGTGCTGGTGGTGGTCATCCTGCTGTCGGGCTGCGCGTGGTTCATCCTGTCGCCCGAGGTGGGCCGCGTGCGCATCCCGCGCAGCAAGCGGTCGCTCGGCAAGGTGCTCGCTCGTCCGCCGATCCTGCTCGCCACGGTCATCGGGTTCCTGCTGATCGGCTCGTTCGCGGCGGTCGAGGCGAGCGTCGTGGCCACGTTCTCGCACGGCGGCGTCGAGGCGGGCCTCGTGCTGGCGGTGTTCTCGATCGGCAGTCTCGCCGGCGGGCTCGCCTTCGGGCACCTGCCGATGGGGCGCTGGGCGATGGTGCGCCGCCTCACCGTGGTGGCGTTCGGCCTCGTCCTGACCACCCTCTGGGTGAACGTGTGGTGGATCTCGGCGACGCTGTTCGTCGCGGGCATCGGCATCGCCCCCGCGCTCGGCGTGCTGTCGGCGATGACGACCGCGAGCGTCAAGTTCAGCGACACCGCCGAGGCGTTCGGCTGGGTCGGCACCGGGCAGCTGATCGGCGCCGCGGTGGGCTCGGCAGTCGCCGGATTCCTCATCGACGGCCCCGGCGGGGTCACCGCCGCCTACGTGTCGGCCGCGGCGTTCTGCGCACTCGCGCTGCTCGTCGCCCTCGTGTTCGTACGCCATCAGCCCGACCTGCGCGAGCGCGGCGCGAGCCCCATCCCCGACACCGAGCCCGTGCAGACCATCGGCTGAGCCCGCCGAAGGCTGACCGTCGGCCACATCCCGCGCACACGCACCCCATAGACGCCGCATAGGGCGGACCGGTCTACTCGAGCCATGCGCACCGACGAGAAGGACTGGCTCGACGCCGACGGCAACCCCATCGACGAGGATCACCGCGGCCTCGTCTACGACATCCGCACCCTGATCGACCGGCGCCGCGCGCTCGGCATCTTCAGCGGCGTGGCCCTGACCAGTCTGCTCACCGCGTGCGGCGTGACCGGCGACGAGGACGCCTCTGCCACGCCGAGCTCGTCGGGCGCGGCATCCACCAGCCCCTCCGCGACGCCGGCGGCCTCGGCGACCGCCGACGCGTCGGGCCCGGTCGACGAGGTGCCGGACGAGACCGCGGGGCCCTACCCGGCCGACGGCTCGAACGGGGTGGACGTGCTCGACGACTCGGGCATCGTGCGCAACGACATCCGCTCCAGCTTCGGGTCGTCGTCGACGTCCGCCGAGGGCGTGCCGCTCACGATCGCGCTGACGGTGCGGGATGCCGCGACCGGCGCCGCGCTGGCCGGTCGCGGGGTCTACCTGTGGCATTGCGACCGCGACGGCAACTACTCGCTGTACAGCCGCGGCATCGAGAACGAGAACTACCTGCGCGGCGTGCAGGAGACCGACGCGAACGGCACGGTGACCTTCACGTCGATCTATCCGGCGTGCTACTCGGGGCGCTGGCCGCACATCCACTTCGAGGTCTACGAGGACGTCGCGACCGCGGTCGCCACCGGGCCGATCGTGAAGACGAGCCAGATCGCGCTGCCGGCCGAGACGAACGACGCCGTGTACGCGACCAGCGGCTACGAGCAGAGCGTACGCAACGCGAGCCAGGTGTCGCTGAGCAGCGACATGGTCTTCGGCGACGACGGCGGCATCCATCAGATCGCGACCATGGCGGGCTCCGCCTCCGAGGGCTACACCGCGTCGCTCGCCATCGGGGTCTAGGACCGGGTCACACGATCCGGCGCAGCAGCTCCAGCACGGCGAGCGCGTACGCGTCGGCGGGCTCGGGGTGCTCGAACACCTTGCGATCCCCGGCGACGACGATCTCGACCTCGTGGGTGTCGGGCAGGCGGCGCAGCGACCGGAACGCGCCGCGGAGCAGCTCGCGCAGCTGATGCTCGTGCGGCAGCCACAGCGCGTCCTCGAGCGCGACGGAGTCGAGAGCCCACTCGGTGGTGCCGTTGAAGGCGAGGATGCGACCTGTCGGGTACTCCCGCGGCTCGATCGTCATCTCGCTGACCGTGAAGACGTCGGCCTCGAACTCGGGTTCATCGAGCTGGAACCGGTCGCCCGAGCGCGGGTGCCACACCAGTCCCGCGTCACGCAGGGCCATCGCCAGTTCCGTCGAGATCACGCCAACCTCCGTGTCCATCCTGCCGTGCATGACGCCCGGTGGCGCCCACCACGGGTCGCTCCGGCTCCGACTCCTAGGCTGAGCGCATGCCCACCCCCGTCTCGCTCCCCCGCCTGTCGTGGGGCTCGGCCGTCGCCGAGCGCCGCGCGCTGCTCGTGCACGGCCTCGGCTCGACCGGCGCCCTGATGTGGCGCTACGGCGTGGCCTTGGCCGACGCCGGGTGGCGCGTCGAGGCCGTCGACCTGCGCGGCCACGGCACCGCGCCACGCACGCTGGACTACACCCTCGCCGCCTACGGCGCCGACATCGCGGCGACCAGACCCGACGACGGCGGGTCGTGGGATCTCGTGATCGGCCACTCGCTCGGCGGCGCGGCATCCCTCCTCGCGTCGGCCGCCGACCCGGGCTGGGCCCGCCGGCTGCTGCTCGTCGACCCGGCGGTCGCGCTGCAGGCCGACGATCGTGCGGGGATCGGCGCGGGGCTCGCGGCGTCGTTCGACGACCCGACGCAGGAGGCCGTGCACCGCGCCCACCCGCACTGGCACCCGCAGGACGTCGAGCTGAAGGCGCACGCCTCGCAGGTGACGAGCCGGTGGGCCGTGGAGCAGACCACCGCCCAGAACCCGACGTGGGACGTGACGGATGCCGCGCTGCACGTGGCAGTGCCGGTCGATGTCATCGCGGCCGGCGTCGGCTCGATCTTCCGCGACACGCCGGTCGAGGCGGCGGTGGCGGCCAACCCCCGCTTCCGGCCGGCCGTCGTCATCACGGGCGCCGGACACTCCCCGCACCGCGACGACCCGGAGGCGACGATCTCGGCCGTCCTCGCCCTGCTCGACTGAGGGACCTCCTCGCCGAACCGCGCAGGCGGGGGAAGAATGGCGGGGTGACGCTCTTCGATCCGACACAGCTCCTCCCCGACGACCTGCTCGAGCGCTTCCGGGCGCGAGCCGCCGTCCACGACCGCGAGAACACGTTCCCCGACGACGACCTCGCCGATCTGAAGAAGGCCGGGTACCTCGCGATGCTCGTGCCCGAGGAGCTCGGCGGATCGGGACTGGGGCTGGCCGAGGCATCCCTGCTCCAGCAGCGGCTCGCGGGCGCGGCGCCCGCCACCGCGCTCGCGATCAACATGCACCTGGTGTGGACGGGCGTCGCCAAGGTGCTCGCCGACCGCGGCAGCGACGCGCTGCGGTTCGTGCAGGAGGGCGCGGCCGCCGGCGAGGTGTTCGCGTTCGGGATCAGCGAGGCCGGCAACGATCTGGTGCTGTTCGGGAGCGGGACGGATGCCGCTCCCCTCCCCGACGGCGGCTACTCGTTCACCGGCACGAAGATCTTCACGTCGCTGTCGCCGGTCTGGACGCAGCTGGGGCTCCACGGTCTCGACACCTCGTCGGACGACGCGCCGCGCATGGTCTACGCCTTCGTGCCGCGGGCGGAGGTGCAGACGGGCCGCGTGGTCGTGCGCGACGACTGGGACACCCTCGGCATGCGCGGCACGCAGTCGCGCACCACCGAGCTGCACGATGCCGTCGCCCCGGCGGACCGCGTCGTGCGGCGCCTGGCCCCCGGACCCAACCCCGACCCGCTGGTGTTCGGCATCTTCAGCGTGTTCGAACTGCTGCTGGCGTCGGTGTACACGGGCATCGCGCGACGGGCGCTGGAGCTCGCCGTCGCGACGGCCGCCAAGCGCACGTCGAAGCGCACCGGCAAGGCCTACAGCCAGGACCCCGACATCCGCTGGCGCATCGCCGACATGGCGCTCGCGTACGACGCGCTGCCGCCGCAGATCGACGTCCTCGCCCGTGACGTGGACGTGCTCGCCGATCGAGGATCGCAGTGGTTCGCGCAGCTGGCCGGCGTCAAGCACCGTGCGGTGACGGCGGCGAAGTCGATCGTCGACGAAGCGATGCTGGTGGCGGGCGGATCGTCGTACTTCTCGGGCAGCGAGCTCGGGCGCCTGTACCGCGACGTGCTCGCGGGCCTGTTCCATCCGTCCGACCCGGAGTCCGCGCACGCCACCGTCGCGACGGCCTGGCTCGGCCCCGTCGAGGACTGACGTGTCCGGCGCCGCCACGATGACGTCCCCCGTCGGCCCGAGCCCCGCGGACCAGGAGCGCCGGCGGGCGCTGCGGCGCATGAAGGGCGTGGCGCTGGGCGCCCTGCTGTTCATGGCCGCGCTGTTCGCGGTGTCGTTCGCGTTCCAGCAGGAGGTGCCGGCGCTCGCGTACCTGCGGGCCGCCGGCGAAGGCGGCATGGTCGGTGCGCTGGCGGACTGGTTCGCGGTGACGGCGCTGTTCCGGCATCCGCTGGGCATCCCGATCCCCCACACCGCGATCATCCCGAGCCGCAAGGACGAGATCGGCCGCACGCTCGGCGAGTTCGTCGAGACCGAGTTCCTGCGCGGCGATGTGGTGCGCACCAAGCTCGTCGAGACGCCCATCGCCGCGCGGCTCGGCGAATGGCTGGGCACGCCGGCCCACGCCGAGCGCGTGGCCGCCGAGGCGTCGGTCATGGCCTCGAGCGTGCTGCAGGCGCTCAGCGACGACGACGTGCGCGACGTCATCGAGGAGCTCGCCCGCGAGCACCTCATCGCCCCCGAATGGGGGCCGCCGCTGGGCGAATGGCTGCAGCGCATCGTCGACGCAGGCGCCCATCGCGGCGCCGTCGACCTCGCCGCCGACAGCATCGCGGCGTGGCTCGCCGCCAACCACCGCTCGTTCACCGGGCTGGTCTCGCGCCGCCTGCCGTCGTGGGTGCCCTCGGTGGCGCACCGGTTCGTCGACGACACCGTCTACAACGAGGCGGTCAAGTTCGTCGGCGCCGTGCAGCGCGACCCCCGGCATCCCGCCCGCCTCGCGATCGACGGCTACCTCGAACGTCTCGCCGCGAACCTGCAGCACGACCCCGCGACCATCGGCAGGTTCGAGGACGCCAAGCTGGCCGTGTTCGACAGTCCGCGTGTGCGCGAACTGGCCGGCGAGGCGTGGGCGACCGCGAAGGCCGGTCTGCTGCGCGCGCTCGCCGACCCCGAGAGCGGTCTGCGCCGCCGCGGTGTGGCCGCGCTCGTCGAGGTCGGGGAGCGCATGACGACGGATGCCGCCCTCCAGCGCCGCGTGGACTCGTGGGTCACCGACGCCGCGGTCTTCCTCGTCGACCGCTACCGGCACGACATCGCCTCGATCATCACCGACACGGTGGAGCGGTGGGACCCGGCCGAGACGACCGAGAAGATCGAGCTCATGGTGGGCCGGGATCTGCAGTACATCCGCCTCAACGGCACGATCGTGGGTGCGCTCGCGGGCGTCGCGATCTTCACCGTCGCCCACGCGCTGCTCGGGTAGCGTCGAGTCGTGGCGCTCTCTCACGACGAACTCTGGCCGCGCGCCGGCGGGTGGCCCGCCGTCTCGACCTCTCACCCCGACGACGGAACGTGGGATGCCGCGATCCTGGGCGTTCCCGCGCACCGCACGTCGCTCTCGCCGACGGGCGCGCACGCGACGCCGGCCGCGATCCGCGAGGCGCTGCGGCGCTACAGCCCGACGCTCCTCGGCCCGCCGCCGGTGGACCTGAACGACGTGCTGCGGATCGCCGACGCCGGCGACGTCGCCGATCCCGACGGGCCCGAGGGCGAGGCATCCGTCCGCGCCGCGGTCTCGCTGCTGCGCGAGCGCACCGATCTCGTGATCGCGCTCGGCGGCGACAACTCGCTCACCTACGGCGTCGCGCAGGGCGCGGCGGCGACCGGACTCATCACGATCGACGCGCACTTCGACCTGCGCGACGGGGTCTCGAACGGCTCTCCGGTGCGGCGGCTCGTCGAGGACGGGCTCGACGGGCGGCGCATCGTGCAGCTCGGCATCGCCGACTTCGCCAACTCGGCCGCGTATGCACGGCGCGCCGCCGACCTCGGCATCAGGGTGGTCACGCTGGACGAGGTGCGCCGCCGCGGCGCCGCCGACGTCGTGGCCGAGGCCCTCGAGATCGCCGGGGCGGACGGGGGCGCGATCCACCTCGACATCGACGTCGACGTGTGCGACCGCTCGGTCGCGCCGGGGTGCCCGGCCTCGCTGCCGGGCGGCCTCGAGGCGTGGGAGCTGCGGGCGCTGGTGCGCGCGGCCGCCGCGGATCCGCGCCTGCACAGCGCCGACGTCGCCGAGGTCGACGCCACGGCGGACGCGCCGGACGGACGCACCGTGCGGCTGGCCGCACTGTGCGTGCTCGAACTGCTGGGCGCACTGGCGGCGCGCATGACCGCCCCGACGGACGGAGGCCTGTGATGATCCGACTCGCGCTGGTGCGCCATGCCAAGTCCGACTGGGGCGACCCGGGACTCGACGACCACGATCGCCCTCTCAACGACCGCGGCATGCGCGACGCCCCGGCGATGGCCGGCCGGCTGGCGGCATCCGGATTCCGTCCCGCCGTGATCCTCTCCAGCACCGCGCTGCGCGCGCGCACGACAGCCGAGGCCTTCGCCGCCGAGCTGGGCGTCGCGGTGTCGCTCGATCCGGAGCTGTACGGCGCACCGGCGGGTGCCCTGCTCGCGGCCGCCGCAGCCACGCGGGCGGCGTCCGTGCTCGTCGTCGCGCACGACCCCGGGATGACCGCGCTCGCCGGCCGTCTGTCGGGCGACGGCATCGGGCACATGCCGACGTGTGCCGTGGCGACGTTCACGTGGGCGCAGGACGACTGGGACGTAGCGACCGCGCTCGACCCGGTCGACTGGACCTTCGACACTCCCCGCTGAGCCCCGTCCGGGCGCCGATGCGGATCGGGCCGAGTGCGTATCGCGGACTTTCTCCTTCTACATCGTTGTACTCGAGTTCTACATCGTTGTAGATTGCCCTGGACAGAAGCACTGCCGCCTCGAGGTCGAGCCGCGGCAGCCGTCTGATCCCCCGTCCGATGCCGAACAGGAGACCCGATGAGATCACCCAGGGCCGCGCTCGCCCTCACCACGGCCGGAGTGCTCGTGGTGGGCGCCCTCGCGGCGAGCCCCGCATGGGCCAAGACCCCGACCGACCCGCCCGCGCCGGTGTTCGAGGACGTGACGGTCCACGACCCCTCGATCGTCACGTCCGGCGACGACATCTGGGTGTTCGGGTCGCACGGCGCGTCCGCTCACACACAGGACCTGATGTCGTGGACGCAGAACACGGTCGATCTGTCGCAGAACCCCGACAACGCGCTCTTCGACGACATCTACGCCGATCTCGCCGAGACGTTCGACTGGGCGCAGACCTCGACGCTGTGGGCGGCCGACGTCATCCGGCTGCCCGACGGCCGGTTCGCGATGTACTACAACGCGTGCGAGGGCTCGTCGCCGCGCTCGGCGCTCGGCCTCGCGACCTCCGACACCGTCGACGGCCCGTACGAGAACCAGGGCGTCCTGCTCAAGAGCGGCATGCCCGGCGAGTCCGAGAACCCCGGCGAGGTGTATGACGCGCGAGTACACCCCAACACCGTCGACCCCGACGCGTTCTACGACGCCGATGGGCAGCTCTGGATGGTCTACGGCTCGTACTCGGGCGGGATCTTCCTGCTGAAGATGGATGCCGCCACCGGCCGGCCGCTGCCCGGTCAGGGCTACGGCACCCACCTCGTGGGCGGCAACCACAGCCGGATCGAGGCGCCGACGATCCAGTACGACGCCGAGACCGGCTACTACTACCTGTACCTGTCGTTCGGCGGCCTCGGCGTGACGGGCGGCTACGACGTGCGCGTCGCCCGCTCGAAGGACGTCGAAGGCCCGTACCTGGACGCGCAGGGCAACGACATGCGCGAGGTCAAGGCCGATCCGGCACTGCCGCTGTTCGACGACGTGTCGGTCCAGCCGTACGGCGTCAAGCTCATGGGCGGCCACCTGTTCGGGCGCGAGCTCGGTGACCCCGGCACCGGCGTCGGGACCGGGTACGTGTCGCCCGGCCACACGTCGTGGTACCAGGACCCCGACACGGGCCGCATGTTCATGGTGTTCCACGCCCGCTTCCCCGGCACCGGCGACCTGCACGAGGTGCGCGTGCACCAGATGTGGATGAACGCGGACGGCTGGCCCGTCGTCTCACCGATGCGGTACGCGGGCGAGATCGCCGGCAAGGTGAAGCGCGACGACGTCGTGGGCACGTGGCAGCTGGTCGACATGGGCAAGGACATCACTGCGACGGCGGCTGAGGCATCCGACATCACCCTCACCAAGACCGGCCGCATCGGCGGAGCGGTCGACGGCGCCTGGAAGCTGACCGGCCAGCACACCGCGACCCTCACGGTCGGCGGCCAGACCTACCAGGGCGTGTTCGCCCCGGTGTGGGACCCCGATCTGCAGGCGTGGTCGACAGGGTTCACCGCGGTGTCGGCGAAGGGCGTCACGCTGTGGGGCCGTAGGACGGTGGAGGTGTCGGGCCAGGCCGCCGTCGACGCCGTCGTCGCGGACCTCTCGCTCGGCGACACGTCGGGCGTGACGGTCGACCTCGAGCTGCCCACGACCGGCACCGGCGGCACGACGATCGCCTGGGCGTCATCGGCCGCCCGGACCGTCGCGCCCGACGGCACGGTGACCCGCCCTGGGATCGGCGAGCCCGACGCGCAGGTCACTCTCACCGCGACCGTCGCGAACGGCGCGGCGTCGGCATCCGTCCCGTTCGAGATCACGGTGCTCGCGCGCACGCCGGGCGTCCTCGCGGGCGCGTGGTCGTTCGACGGCACGCTCGCCGACGCGGACGGCTCCTTCGCCCACGCGACGCCGACCGGCGCCCGCATCGATGCCGCGGGCACGGCCCCGGCGGCCTACGTGGCCGACGGCGTCGATGGACCGGCGCTGCACCTCGACGGCACCGCCGGCGTGCGGCTGCCCGACGGACTCGTGCAGGGATCGTCGTACTCGGTGAGCCTGTGGCTGCGGCCGTCGGCGCTCACGGCGTACACGACGGCCTTCTTCGCAGCCGCGAACGCGAACTCGTGGGTGAGCCTCGTGCCCCGCGGGCACGACGGCGTCGGCGGGTCGACGATGCTGTGGTCGGGGTCGCAGTGGTACGACGCCGGCACCGGCCGCAGCCTGCCGCTGGGCGAGTGGTCCCACGTCGCGTTCGTCGTCGACGGCGGTGCCGCGTCGGTCTACGTCGACGGCGAGCTGCGCTTCCAGGGCACCGGGTTCCCCGATGTGCTCGCGGGCGCCGGCAACGTCTTCGCCCTCGGCGTCAACTGGTGGGACACGCCCTTCCAGGGCGACATCGACCAGCTGACGGTGTGGAACTCCGCCCTGTCGCCCGATGACGTCGCGGAGCTCGCGACGCGCTGACCGGAGTGCGGGATGCCGCGGGCCCGGGTCGATCGTCCGACCCGGGCCCGCGGTGTCACAGTCGCTCGCCCCCGAGCCACACCGTGCGCACGAGGGGCACGCCGGGGCGGTAGGCGAGGTGCACGCGCGTCGGCGCGTCGAGCAGCACGAGGTCGGCGCGCATGCCGGGCGCGAGCGCGCCGACGTCGGATCGGCGCAGCGCCTGCGCGCCCCCGGCGGTGGCCGCCCACACCGCTTCGGCGGGCGTCATGCCCATCTCGCGCACGGCGAGCGCGATCATGAGCGGCATCGAGCTCGTGAAGCTGGAGCCCGGATTGCAGTCGCTCGCGAGTGCGACGGTGACTCCGGCGTCCAGGAGCCGCCGCGCGTCGGGGTACGGCTGGCGCGTCGAGAACTCGACGCCCGGCAGCAGGGTCGCGACGGTCGACGAGCCCGTCAGTGCTGCGACGTCATCGTCGGACAGGTAGGTGCAGTGGTCGACGGATGCCGCCCCCATCGCGACCGCCAGCTGCACGCCCTCGCCGAGGCCGAGCTGGTTGCCGTGCACGCGCGGCAGCAGACCGTGGGCGATGCCGGCCGACAGGATGCGCCGGGACTCCTCGGGGGTGAAGGCGCCCCGCTCGCAGAACACGTCGATCCACCGCGAGTGCGGCGCGCATGCCCGCAGCATCTCGTCGCACACCAGGTCGACGTACTCGTCGCGGCGGTCGGCGTAGTCGGCGGGCACGACGTGCGCGCCGAGGTAGGTGACCTCGGGCGTGACCTCGGCCGCGAGCCGTGCCAGCCGCGCTTCGTCGTCGACGGTCAGGCCGTACCCGGTCTTGACCTCGAAGGTCGTGGTGCCCTGCGCGTGCAGCTCCCGCGTGAAGCCCTGGAGCCGAACCCGCAGCTCCTCGTCGCCCGCCGCGCGGGTGGCGGCGACCGTCCGCCGTATGCCCCCGGCGGCATACGGCGTGCCGGTCATGCGCGCCTCGAACTCGTCGGCCCGGTCGCCGCCGAACACGATGTGCGTGTGGCTGTCGACGAAGCCCGGGATGACGGCCCGGCCGCCGGCATCCACTGTCGTGAGGGCCTCGGCGTGCGGCGCCTCGGACGCCGCACCGACCCAGGCGACACGGTCGCCTTCGAGCAGCACCGCCGCGTCGTGCCGCGTGCCGAGCGCGTCGCCCGGCCCGCCTGCGTTGGTGGTCAGCTCGCCGATGTTCGTGATGAGCGTGGCGGTCACGGCATCCCTCCCCTTCGTGTCCCGGATTCTCGGCGACATGTCCCGGTCTCGCCTGCTCCGGCGGTCCGGAACCAACGGAATCGGGACATGGATGGCGTCGTCAGGCCTCGTCCGACAGCATCGGCACCTGCAGGCCGCGCTCGACGGCGACCTCGCGAGCCCTGTCGTAGCCCGCGTCGACGTGGCGCATGACGCCCGTGCCGGGGTCGTTCGTGAGCACGCGCTCCAGCTTCTCGGCCGCGAGTGCGGTGCCGTCGGCGACCGTCACCTGCCCCGCGTGGATCGAGCGGCCGATGCCGACGCCGCCGCCGTGGTGCAGCGACACCCACGACGCGCCGGACGCGGTGTTGAGCAGCGCGTTGAGCAGCGGCCAGTCCGCGATCGCGTCCGAGCCGTCGGCCATGGCCTCCGTCTCGCGATACGGCGAGGCCACCGAACCGGCGTCGAGGTGGTCGCGGCCGATCACGATCGGTCCCGCGAGCTCCCCCGATGCCACCATCTCGTTGAACTTCAGCCCCGCGAGGTGGCGCTCCTTGTAGCCGAGCCAGCAGATGCGGGCGGGCAGCCCTTCGAAGTGCACGGCGTCGCCGGCCTTGTCGAGCCAGCGCACCAGCCCGGCGTTGTCGGGGAAGAGCGCCTTGACGGCCTCGTCGGTCTTGCGGATGTCTTCGGGGTCACCCGAGAGCGCCACCCACCGGAACGGGCCGCGGCCCTCGGCGAACTGCGGGCGGATGTACGCCGGCACGAAGCCGGGGAACGCGAACGCGCGCTCGAAGCCGCCCAGCTGCGCCTCGGCGCGGATCGAGTTGCCGTAGTCGAACACCTCGGCTCCGCCATCCTGGAACCCCACCATCGCGGCGACGTGCTTGGCCATCGAGCCGCGGGCACGGGCGGTGAAGCCCTCGGGATCACGGGATGCCTCGGCCCTCCAGTCCTCGAACGCGATACCGACCGGCAGGTAAGCCAGCGGGTCGTGGGCGCTGGTCTGGTCGGTGACGATGTCGACGGCGAGCTCGCCGGCGCGGTGGCGCAGCAGCACGTCGCCGAACACCTCCGCGGCGTTGCCGACGACGCCGACGCTGAGTGCCTCGCCGCCCTCCTTCGCCGCCACGACTCGCGCGAGGGCGGCGTCGAGGTCGGTCGTGTACTCGTCGAGGTAGCCGTGCTCGACGCGACGGGCCAGACGCGACTCGTCGACGTCGACGATGAGCACCGCTCCCCCGTTGAGGGTGACCGCGAGCGGCTGCGCGCCGCCCATGCCGCCGGCCCCGCCGGTGAGGGTGAGCGTCCCCGACAGGTCGTCGCGGCCGAGCGAGCGGGCGACCGCGGCGAACGTCTCGTACGTGCCCTGCAGGATGCCCTGCGTGCCGATGTAGATCCACGACCCCGCGGTCATCTGGCCGTACATCGTGAGGCCGAGCGCCTCGAGGCGGCGGAACTCGGGCCACGTCGCCCAGTCGCCCACGAGGTTCGAGTTGGCGATGAGCACGCGCGGCGCCCACTCGTGCGTGCGGAAGACGCCCACCGGCTTGCCCGACTGCACCAGCAGCGTCTCGTCGGGCTCGAGCTCGTCGAGCGTGCGCACGATCGCGTCGAACGCCTCCCAGCTGCGGGCGGCGCGTCCGGTGCCGCCGTAGACGACGAGGTCTTCGGGGTGCTCGGCGACCTCGGGGTCGAGGTTGTTCATGAGCATGCGCTTGGCGGCCTCGGCGCCCCAGCTCTTCGCGGTGCGCTCGGGGCCGCGCGGGGCGCGGACGGCGTGCTCGCCGAGGCCCCGCGGGCTGCCGGTGGTGGTGTCGGCGGTGGTCATCGTCACTCCTTCGTGGTGGTCTCAAGGGCCGCCCGCGCAACGGCGCCCGAGGCGACGAGCGCGGTCACGGCCTCCATCTCGGGCGACAGGAAGCGGTCGGGGCCGGGGCCGCCGGCGACGGTGCGGACGAGGTCGCGCACGGCGCCGGTCGCGGCACCGGGCTGCAGCGGCGCGCGCAGATCGAGGGCGCGCGCACCGGTGAGCACCTCGATCGCGAGCACGCGGGCGAGCCCGTCGAGCGCGCGACGCAGCTTTCGGGCCGCCGCCCAGCCCATCGAGACGTGGTCCTCCTGCATCGCCGACGACGGGATGGAGTCGACGGATGCCGGCACGGCCAGGCGCTTGAGCTCCGACACGATGCCGGCGGCGGCGTACTGCGCGATCATGAGGCCGGAGTCGACGCCGACCTCGTCGGCGAGGAACGGCGGCAGGCCGTTGCTGCGTGCACGGTCGAGCGCACGGTCGGTGCGGCGCTCCGAGATCGACGCGACGTCGGCGACGGCGATCGCGAGGAAGTCCAGCACGTACGCGACGGGTGCGCCGTGGAAGTTGCCGTTGGACTCGACGCGTCCGTCGTCGGTGATGACTGGGTTGTCGACGGCCGCGGCGAGCTCGCGCGAGGCGATGAGCACAGCGTGGTCGGCGGTGTCGCGGGCGGCGCCGTGCACCTGCGGCGAGCAGCGCAGCGAGTACGCGTCCTGCACGCGCGTGCAGACGGCGGGGTCGCGGTGCGACGCGACGATCGGCGAGCCGGCCAGCACGGCGCGCAGGTTCGCGGCCGACACGGCCTGCCCGACCTGCGGACGCAGCGCCTGCAGGTCGGCGGCGAAGACGGCGTCAGTGCCGAGCTGCGACTCGACCGACATGCCCGCGGCGACGTCGGCGGTGTCCAGCAGCATCGACAGGTCGTGCAGCGCGAGCAGCAGCATCCCGAGCATGCCGTCGGTGCCGTTGATGAGGGCGAGTCCCTCCTTCTCGCGCAGCACGAGCGGATCGATGGATGCCGCAGCCAGCGCGTCGGCGGCATCCCGCTCCACCCCGCCGGCGTCGCGCACGCGTCCCTCGCCCATCGCGGCGAGCGCGACGTGCGACAGCGGGGCGAGGTCGCCGGAGCAGCCGAGCGAGCCGTACTCGCGCACGATCGGGGTGATGCCGGCGTTCAGCATCGCGGCATACGTCTCGACGACCACGGGGCGCACACCGGTGTGGCCGGTGGCGAGCGTCTGCAGGCGCAGCAGCATGAGGGCGCGCACGACCTCGCGCTCGACCTCAGGGCCGGTGCCGGCGGCGTGCGAGCGGATGAGGCTCGCCTGCAGCTGCAGGCGGCGCTCCGGGGCGATGAAGGTGGTGGCGAGCGCGCCGAAGCCGGTCGAGATGCCGTAGTGCGGCTCGGGGTCGTCGGCGAGTCCTTCGACGAGAGCGCGGGTGGCGGCGACGCGGGCCAGCGCCTCGGGGGCGATCTCGACGCGGGCATCGTGGCGGGCGACGGCGACGACGTCCTCCGGGCGCAGGGGTGCGGCCCCGACGGTGACGGGCCCCATCGTCTCGAACAGCTCAGCGGTCATGCCTCGATTCCACACCGCCCGGGTGCCGTGCGACAGCGGGTCGTGGCATCCTGTGTCTGTGATCCCAGACGCGCGCCCACAGGTCCCGGCGGCCGATCACACGCTGCGGATACTGTCGTTCCTCGCCCGCCAGCGCGGGCCGGTGCCGGCGCGCACCATCGCGTCGGCGCTGGAGCTTCCGCGCTCGACCGTCTACCACCTGCTCGCGACGCTGCAGCAGCACCAGTTCGTCGTGCACCTGCCCGAGGACCGGCGATGGGGCCTGGGCATCGCGGCGTTCGAGCTCGCCGGCGGATACTCGCGGCAGGAGCCGCTCGCCCGCCTCGGGCGTCCCGTCCTCGCCGACCTCGCGGACCGCACCGGCGAGAGCGCGCACCTGGCCGTCATGCACGGCCGCGACGTGCTGTACATCGTCGAGGAGCGGGCGCCCCGGCGCCCGGCGCTCGTCACGGATGTCGGCGTGCGGCTTCCTGCGCACCTCACCGCGACCGGGCGCGCCATGCTCGCAGCGCTCCCGCGCGAGCAGGTCCGGGCCCTGTTCCCGGATGCCGCAGCCTTCGCCGACCGCACCGGCCGGGGTCCGCGGCGGCCGGGCGAGCTGCGCGACCTGCTGAGAGAGGTGCGCACGCGCGGGTTCGCTCGGGAGGACGGCGAGGTCACCCTGGGCATGCGCTCGGTCGGGGTCGCGGTGCGCGACCACGCCGGCTGGCCCGCCGCAGCGATCGCGCTCACCTGGCCCGCCGACGACGACGCGGGCGCCGACGAGCTCGCGGCGCGCGCCGAGGCGGCTGCCGCAGAACTCGAGCGCCGGATCGGCCGCGCCCGGCCCACCTGAGCCTCCGGTCCGGCTAGAGGTGCGTGTCGAGCAGCGCCACGATCTCGTCGTAGCCGCGACCCGCGGCGAGTTCGCGCGGGGTCACGCCTCCCCGTCGGCGAGCGACGGATCGGCCCCACCGTCCAGCAGCAGCTCCACGATCCGCTGGTGCGCGGGGCCGCCGTCGCTCAGCACGATCGCCTCGATGAGGGCGGTCCAGCCGAGCCGGTTGACATGGTCGAGGTTCGAGCCCGCCTCGATCAGCAGCGCGACGGTCGAGACGTGGCCGCGCTCGCTGGCGGGGATCACCGCGATGCCGCCGTACCTGTTGGTCACCGTCAGGTCGCCGCCCGCGGCGAGCGCGGCGCGCACGACGTCGTCGTACCCGTTCGCGCCGGCGTACAGCAGCACCGAGTCGCGCAGATCGTCGCGGACGTTGACGTCGGCGCCCGCGGCGATGAGCGCGAGCGCCGCATCGCGGTCGCCGCGCTTGAGCGCGGCGACGGCGTCGAGCCCGGCCCGCTGCGAAGCGTCGGCCGCGGTCGCCATCAGTCGACCTGCGAGATCGTGCCGCCTGTCAGGCGCACGAGCTCGTCATAGGTGAGCGGAAAGACGGTGTGAGGCGTGCCGCCGGCGGCCCAGATCTCGGGGTACTGCGCGAGAGCCTCGTCGACGACCGTCGTCAGGGGCGCAGGGTGGCCGGTGGGTGCGACCCCGCCGATCGCCTGCCCGGTCGCCTCACGCACCTGGTCGGGGTTCGCGCGCTGGATCCTCCCGCGCCCGAGCCGTTCGGCGAGCGCCGTCGTGTCGACGCGGTGCGCGCCGCTGGTCATCACGAGCAGCGGCTCGCCGTCGCTCATGAAGACGAGGCTGTTCGCGATCGCGCCGACCTCGACCCCGAGCGCCTCGGCGGCGAGGACGGCGGTGGAGGCGGCATCCGGGAGCACCACGATGTCTCCGGTGATGCCGGCGGCACGGATCGCGTCGTGGACGAGCAGGCTGCGAGTGGGGAGGGCGGTCACGGCGACAGCCTAACCAGCAGCGCAGACTGTCGTCGCGTGCGCACCCGACGCGGGCGAATCGGTGCAATCTGCACAATCGCCGCGCGCGCGGTTGAACAATCCGCGGGGCCGGTGTGGAATGAGAGTGGATGCCGCAACGCAGCGTCGTCCGCTGCGCCGCGCCACCCGCATCCGCAGCACCCACCAGCGGCCCACGAAGCCCGCCGAAGGAAGCACGCAATGACGCACACCACCCTTCCACTGCCCGATTTCGCGCACGAACGGGTGGAGGTGATCACCGGGCGACGCAGCGGCCTGTTCCTCACCGTGGCGCTGCACTCCTCCGTGCTGGGCTCCGCGCTCGGCGGGGCACGGCTGTGGTCGTACCCGCACTGGAGCGATGCCCTCGGCGACGCCCTGCGGCTGTCGGCGGCGATGACGCTCAAGAACGCGGCAGCCGGTCTGGACGCCGGTGGCGGCAAGGCCGTCATCGCGCTGCCGCCGGGCACCGTGCTGGACTCCGAGCGCCGTCGCGCGGCGTTCCTCGACCTCGGCGACGCTGTCGAGTCGCTGCACGGCCTGTACCGCACGGCCGAGGACGTCGGCTCGACCACCGACGACATGCTCGTCGTGAGCGAGCGCACCGAGCACGTCGTGGGTCTGCCCGACGCCGTGGGCGGATCGGGCGAGCCGGCAGGGCCGACGAGCCTCGGCGTGTACGAGTCGCTGCGGGCGACGCTGGAGCGCGTCGCGGGCACCGGCGACGTCGCCGGCCGCCGCATCACGATCTCGGGCCTCGGCCAGGTGGGCAGCCGCCTCGCGGTGCGCCTGTCGGCCGAGGGCGCGCAGCTCACCGTGACCGACGTCAACCCTGCCAAGCGCGACCTCGCGGTCGAGCTCGGCGCCGCGTGGGCCGAGCCGGGATCGGAGCACCTGGTCCCCGCCGATGTGTTCGTGCCCGCCGGCATCGGCGGCCTGCTCACCGACGACGTCATCGACGCACTCGACGCGAAGGCGGTGTGCGGCCCGGCGAACAACCCGCTCGCCGAGCACGGCGGCGCGGCGCGGCTCGCCGGGCGCGGCATCCTCTACGCGCCCGACTTCGTCGTCAATGCGGGCGGCGTGATCTACCTCGACCTCGAGGCCAAGCAGCTGGGCACGCGCGCCGAGATCATGGGCCGCGTCGCGCGCATCGGCGACACCGTGCGCCGCATCCTCGACGAGGCCGAGGCACGGGGCGTCACGCCGCTGGAGGCCGCGGAGGGTCTGGCCGCCGAGCGTCTCGCCGCGGGAGGGCGGCAGGCCGTACTCGCCTGAGACTGCGTTCCACAGGCACCGGAATCCGGTTCCACATCTTCGGCGCGAGGTGGCATGATGGGCGCAACCCGCGCCGTGCGACGGCTACCGATCAAAGGAGATCCGGTGTTCACCAGTACCCACCCCGATGTCGAGATCCCCGAACTCAGCGTCTACGACTACCTGTTCGCGACGCTGACGGACGACGACCTCGGCCGCGTCGCCCTCGTGGACCCTGCCACCGGCGCCGAGACGACGTACGGCGCGCTGCGCATGCAGATCGACCTGTTCGCCGGCGCGCTGGCGGCCCGCGGGGTCGGCCTCGACACCGTGCTGGGCCTGCTGTGCCCGAACGTGCCGGCGTTCGCGACGGTGTTCCACGGCATCCTGCGCGCGGGCGCGACGGTGACGACGATCAACTCGCTGTACACCGCGGGCGAGATCGAGAAGCAGCTGCGGGATGCCGGGGCCACCTGGCTCGTGACGGTCAGCCCCCTCCTCCCCCAGGCCACGACCGCGGCCGAGGCGGTCGGCATCCCTCACGAGCGCGTGATCGTGCTGGACGGTGCGGCCGGTCACCCGAATCTGCGCGAGCTGCTCACCGAGGGCTCTCCCGCGCCCGCGGTGTCGTTCGACCCGGCGACGCACGTCGCGGTCCTGCCGTACTCGTCGGGCACGACCGGCATCCCCAAGGGCGTCATGCTGTCGCACCGCAACCTCGTCGCCAATGTGGCGCAGTGCGTGCCGAACATGAACCTCGACAGCTCGGACCGTGTCCTCGCGGTGCTGCCGTTCTTCCACATCTACGGCATGACGGTGCTGCTGAACCTCGCGCTGCGCAAGCGGGCGAGCCTGGTGACGATGCCGAAGTTCGACCTCGTCGAGTTCCTCACGAACATCCAGAAGTACCAGTGCACGTACCTGTACATCGCGCCGCCGATCGCCGTCGCGCTGGCCAAGCACCCGATCGTCGACCAGTTCGACATCTCCAGCGTGCACACGGTGTTCTCGGGGGCGGCGCCGCTCGACGGCGAGACGGCCGAGATCGCCGGCCGCCGCATCCACGCGCGCATGCTGCAGGGCTACGGCATGAGCGAGCTGAGCCCGGTGTCGCACGCGATGTACTACGGCCGCGACGACGAGCCGGTCAGCTCGGTCGGCGGCATGCTGCCCAACACGCTCAACAAGCTCGTCGACACCGAGACGGGTGAAGAGATCACCGAGATCGGCCCCGACGGCGTGACCAAGCCGGGCGAGCTGTGGGTCGCGGGCCCGAACGTCATGCTCGGCTACCTCAACAAGCCCGAGGCGACAGCCGAGACCCTCGACGCCGACGGGTTCCTGCACACCGGCGACGTCGCGGTCTACCACGAGGGCGGCTACTTCTCGATCGTCGACCGGGTGAAGGAGCTGATCAAGTACAAGGGCTACCAGATCGCTCCCGCCGAACTCGAGGCGCTGCTGCTGGGCCACCCGAAGGTGATGGATGCGGCAGTCATCGGCGTGCTCGACGACGACAAGCAAGAGATCCCGAAGGCCTTCATCGTCGCCGCCCCCGACTCCGGGCTCACCGAGGACGAGGTCATGGTGTTTGTCGCCGAGCAGGTCGCACCGCACAAGAAGGTGCGCCGTGTCGAGTTCATCGATGCCATCCCGAAGTCCAGCGCCGGCAAGATCCTGCGCAAGGACCTGCGGGCGCGCGAGAGCGCGGCCGTCTGACCCGGCACTGATCCAAGGGATGCCCCGGCGAATGCGTTTCGCCGGGGCATCCCGTCCGTCCGCCGCTAGGTTGGCGCCATGGAAGGGCTCTGGCTCGCCGCGCTGAGCGGCATCATCGGCGGCGGGACGCTGCTCGTCGGCGCCGGTGTGGCATGGTTCGTCGACATCCCGCAACGGGTCGTCGCCGGGATCATGGCTCTCGGCGCCGGCGTGCTGATCTCGACGCTCGCATTCGAGCTCGTCGAGGAGGCGGCCGACGACGGCGGCCTCGTCCCGACGACGGTGGGCTTCCTCGGCGGCGCGATCCTCTACATCGTCGCGGACCAGCTGGTGTCGAGACCGAAGAAGCGCAAGCCCGTCGCCGGGGTCGACGGCGACGGCAGCGCGAGCATCGTCGCCCGGCGCGCCGGCGCGGGCGGTGCTGCCGCCGGCGCCGGGCTCGTGATCGCGATCGGGGCGCTCATCGACGGCATCCCGGAATCCATCGTGATGGGCCTGTCGGTGCTGCAGGGCGGCATCAGCATCCCGATCGTGGCGGCGATCGCGATCAGCAACTTCCCCGAAGGGCTGGGGTCGACGGCGGCCCTCAAGCGCGGCGGCAGCAGCGGGCGGTTCGTCGCGCTGCTGTGGGTCGGCATCGCCCTCATCACGGTGGCCGCCTCGATGCTGGGGTTCGCGGCGTTCCAGGCCGCTCCGGCGAACCTCATCGCGCTCATCACGACGATCGCCGCGGGCGGCCTGCTCGCAATGGTGTGCAACACGATGATCCCCGAGGCGTTCGACGAGCAGCAGGCGCTGACCGGGCTGTGGGCGACGATCGGGTTCCTGGGGGCGTTCCTCCTCCACGAGCTGGCCGGCTGACTCAGCCGCGACCGCTGTGCCATGGTGTGAGGCATGAGGTTCCTCCGCTGGTTCGTGCGGTTCTCCGTCGTGTGGCTCACGATCATCGTCATCATCACCGTGCTGACCCTCGGCGCTGCCGGCTACGAGCGCACCTCGAAGTGGATCGCGATCGTCTACGTCAGCCTGGTCATCGCGTGGACGCTCATCGGGATGGTGCGCGACGTGATGCGCGGGCATGTGGGACTCGACGTGCTCGCCGTCGTCGCGATGATCGCCACGCTCGCGGTCGGCGAGTACGTGGCGTCGCTCGTGATCGTGCTGATGCTGTCGGGCGGCGAGGCGCTGGAGGACTACGCCAGCCGTCGTGCCAAGCGCGAACTGACATCGCTGCTGGATCGCTCGCCACAGGTGGCCCACGTGCTCGTGCACCCGCACTCCGACAGCGACGAGGTGCAGGATGCGGATGCCGCCGACGTACGGGTCGGCGACGTCCTTCTGGTCAGGCCCGCCGAGATCGTGCCGGTCGACGGCACACTGCTCAGCGACGACGGCTCGTTCGACGAGTCGTCGCTCACCGGCGAGAGCCTGCCGGTGAGCAGGTCGGCGGGCGACGAGGTGCTGTCGGGGTCCGTCAACGGATCGCGCGCGGTGCGCATCCGCGCGCTGCGGCGCAGCGCCGACAGCCAGTACCAGCAGATCGTCGAGCTGGTGAAGCAGGCGCAGGACGATCGGGCGCCCACCGTGCGGCTGGCCGACCGCTTCGCGATCCCGTTCACGGCGGTGTCGCTCGTCATCGCCGGTGCCGCGTGGGCGATCTCGGGCGACCCGACGCGGTTCGCGGAGGTGCTGGTGCTCGCGACGCCGTGCCCGCTGCTGATCGCCGCTCCGGTGGCGTTCCTCGGCGGGCTGTCGCGCGCGGCGAAGGCGGGCATCATCGTCAAGGGCGGCGCGGTCATCGAGCAGCTCGCCCGCATCCGCTCGGCCGCGTTCGACAAGACCGGCACGCTCACCGAGGGGCGGCCCGACCTGGTGGCGGTCGAACCGGCGCCCGGCTTCGGCGAGGACGAGCTGCTCACGCTCGCTGCCTCGGCCGAGCAGTACTCCAGCCATGTGCTCGCCGACGGGATCCGACGCGCGGCCGCGGCGCGCGGCATCCGTCTGCATCCCGCCGTCGAGGCGCACGAGGTGGCGACCAACGGGGTCACGGCCGAGATCGACGGGCGGGTCGTCGTGGTAGGCAAGCCGGCCTATGTCGCCTCGCTCGCGCCCGACACGGTCCGGCGCAGCATCCGCGAGGGTGAGGCGGCAGCCTATGTCGCGGTCGACGGCCGCTTCGCGGGAACCCTGGTGCTGGCCGACGATCCGCGTCCCGAGTCCGCCGCAGTCGTCGCGTGGCTGCGCGACACCGGGGTCGAGCGGATCGCGATGCTCACCGGCGACGCGCAGGCGACGGCGGATGCCGTGGCCCGGGGTGTCGGGATCACCGATGTGCACGCCGAGCTGCTGCCGCCCGAGAAGGTCCACCTCGCCGCACAGATGCGGCCGCGTCCCGTGATGATGGTCGGCGACGGCGTCAACGACGCGCCGGTGCTCGCGGCGGCCGACATCGGCATCGCGATGGGCGCGAAGGGGTCCACCGCCGCCGGTGAGGCCGCGGATGCCGTCGTCCTCAAGGACTCGCTCCTGGGCATCGCCGACGCCGTCTCGATCGGTCGCCACACGCTGCGCGTCGCGTACACCGCGATCTGGATCGGCATCGCGCTGAGCATCGGGCTGATGCTCGTGGCGACGACCGGCGTGATCCCGGCCGTGGCGGGCGCGTTGATACAGGAGGGCGTCGACCTCGCGACGATCCTCTACGCCCTGCGCGCGCTCACGGGTCCGGCGACGGGGCTGGTCGTCCCGTCGCCCCAGCCGCATCACCGTGAGCCCGTCGACGCCGCCTGACCCACCTCGCCCGCGAGACGTCGCAACGTGTCGCAACTCGCGAGCCTGTGCGACCATCGCGACGGCTCGGCGCCGGTGGAGCGTCAGTGCAGGGCGGGCGTGGCGGGCAGTGGCGCCGTGCGCCGCGCCAGCAGCGCCGTCGCCGCGCCCAGCACCACGGCGGCGACCGAGACCCAGATCAGCACCCGGAAGTCGACGACCGCGAGCAGTCCCGCACCGAGGACCGACGCGAGCGTCTGGGGCAGGTTGATGACGACATTGCCCGCGGCCCCGGTGCGGCCCTGCAGCGCATCGGGCGTGAGGCGCTGGCGCAGCGTCGCGAAGGCGACCACGGTCGGCGGGATGCCCAGGCCCAGCACGAACATGCCGACACCGCCGGCGATCACGGAGCCGAACGCGAACGGCACGCTCCCGGCCGCCACGAGCAGCAGGCCGAGCGCGGCGGTGCGTCCCTCGCCCCAGCGGGTGACGAGCGTCGCCGACAGCAGTCCGCCGATCACGGCACCCGCCCCCTGGATGGGGACGAGCACGCCGATCGCGGCGGGGTCCGCCTGCATCGCGTCCAGCGCCGGGAACACGACGATGTTGAGCAGGCCGGTCGCGCCGAACCCGATCGCGACGGCGATCGTGACCACGCGCAGGCTCTGCGGCGCGAAGAGGTGCTCGAACCCGGCGGCCAGCTCGCGGAAGTAGCCACGGCCCGCCTCACGCTCCGGCGCGGCAGCCCCGACCGGAAGGCCCGCGACGATCACGGCCGCGACGGCGAAGCACGCGGCGGTCATCACGATCACCGCCGGAGCGCCCAGCCACACGTACAGGGCGGTGCCGATGAGCGGCGAGACCAGCCGCAGCGCGTTGTCGATCGTCGAGAGCATTCCGTTGCCCGACGCCAGCTGGTCGTCGCGCAGCATCGCGCGGATGATGCCCGACTGCGCGGAGGCTGTCACATACCCGGCCGCGCTGTAGACGACGACCACCGCGTACACGAGCCACAGCTGGCCCGCGCCCGAGACCAGCAGCAGCGACAGCAGCACCGGCACCAGCGCGACGTTGTTGATCACGAGCAGGCGGCGGCGCGGCATCCGGTCGGCCATCATGCCGATGAACGGCGCGAGGATCGCGGGCACGCCGAGGGCGACGAACACGAAGCCGGCGGCCACGTCGGAGCCGGTGAGCTCCTTCACCCACACCGCGATCATGAGGTACAGGGCGCTGTCGCCGAGGTTGGTGGCGACCCACGCGCCGGCCAGGCGCGGGAATCCCGGGGCGGACCAGGCGACCGGGAGCCGCAGGCGGCCGGTCATCGGTCAGCCTCCGGCTCGGAGGTTACCGGCCCGGGGGTCACGGGGCCGGGGCTCACGGGCTCAGGGTTGACGACCGCGAAGAACTTCGAGAACCGTGCGCCCGCCGGCCGCTTCGAGGGATCCGCGTGGCGCCCGGCGAACCGGTCGGTGAGGTCCTGGATGTCGCGGCTCAGCTGCGCCAGCTCTTCGGCGGTGGCCCAGAACGACGATCGCGTGAACGTCGTCGCCTGCACCCATTCGTCGCTCTCGCGGTCGATGCGCGAGAACCAGTCCATTGTGCGCACGAACTCGGACTCCAGCCCGATCGACGCGACTGCCTGCAAGGCGCGCAGCGAGCCGGGCTGCGCGGGATCAGGACGCATGTCGAAGTCGGCCGACCGCACCCGCCACGGCTTCTCGCGCCCGCGGCGCTCGGCGCGCTCGATGTACCCGTACTTCTCCAGCGTGCGCAGGTGGAACGAGCAGCTCGCCGGCGACTCCCCCAGCGCCTCGGCGCACTCGGTCGCCGTGGCCTCGGTCACATCGCTCAGGTAGTCCAGCAGCGCGATCCGCACCGGATGCGCAAGGGCACGGATCCGCTCAGGATCCGTGATCCGCTCTCGTCGTTCAGCCGTCATGCGTCTCAGCGTAGATTCTAAAGACTTCTTTCGCAAGACTTCTTTAGAATGACCCGCCGCAGAAGGGTGGATGCCGCCACCCGGCCGGGTGGCGGCATCCATTCCCTCACGGGCGCCGGATCACGGCCACGGCGACGGCGCCGGCGGTGCGACCACCGGCGGCCGGTCGTCGCACGTGATGGTGTTCGGCAGCTCCCACGCCGCCAGCCACGGCCCCGTCGTACCGCCCCCGTCGTTGCCACCGAGGTCGGTGACAGAGAACTCCGAGCCGGTGGACGGGAACCCGAACGATCCGCAGTTGTTGATGCCCACGGCGCCGACGCCCCGCGCGTCCACGTTCTGGAACGAGGCCCCGCCCTTGACCCGCGCACTGAGCACGGACGTGCCGGTGCCGTCGACGCGCACATCGGCGAACGACACGTCGGTCATCGAGTAGAGGTCCTTCACGCCCCACTCCGACACCAGCATGATCGCGTTGTACGTGCTGTCCAGGTAGTGGTCGCCGGTGACGTGGATGCCCGAGATCGAGCCTTCGAGGGCGTACACCCACAGCGAGCCGAGCCCGATGTTCCAGTTGAGCTCGCGCGTGCCCGCGCGCACCGTGGTGTTGTCGCGGAACGTCAGCGCGCCCGCGAACGGGTGCGCGCCGAACCGCGACCCGGCGTGCAGCGCGCTGCCCTCGCGGATCGTGTCGGCGACGAGGTTGCCCGCCACGGTGTTGTCGGTGCCGCCGTAGATCGCGATGCCGTTGGCGAGGTTCGGCGTCTGCACGGTGTTGCGCTCGAACGTGTTGCGGGCATTGGTGAGCGTCGTGCCGCCCCGGGACTCCGCCCACATCGCCAGGCCGTCGTCGCCGGAGTTGCGCACGAAGTTGTGCCTCGCCACCGAGTCCGTCACGCCGATGTGGAAGTTCAGCGCATCGGCGATCTGGTCGACGATGATGTTGCGCTCCACGGTGACGTTCGACATCGGACCGTCGAACCACATGCCGACCTTGGTGTGCTGGATGTACAGATCCGAGAACGACGAGTCGTGGAACGCCCCGCCGATCGCGTTGACCTGGTCGGTGTCGATGCGTTCGCGAACGTCGCCGACGATCGAGAAGCCCGACAGGTGGACGTCGGTGCTGCCTCCGTCGGCGGCATCCTTGCCGTAGAAGCCCACGCCGGTGTGCGTCGAGCCGTCCGCGGCGGGCTGGGCGAGCGCGACCTCGCGGCCCACGATCTTCGTGTACCAGGTGCCGGCGCCCTCGATCGTGACCCCGTCGACGACGATGTGACGGTCGACGCGGTAGGTCCCCGGCGGGATGTAGACGCTGAGGCGCAGCTTCTTGGCTGCGGCGATCGCCTTCTCGATCGCCGGCGCCGAATCCTTGTGCCCCGTCGGATCCGCGCCGAACAGCAGCACGTTCGACGCCTTGAGCTTGACGTGCGGCAGGCCGACCAGCTCGGTGTCGACGAGGTCGATCACCGTCCACGGCACGGTCGACGACGCGGTGAGGCGGATCTTCTCGCCCGCCTTGTACGTCTTCAGCAGGAACAGCCGCTGCTCGTCGTAGAACTTCATCGGACGGAACGGCTTCGTGGGCTCGAACCCGGGCTGGTCGAACTGTGGCACGCAGCCGCACTCGGCGAGCCACCAGTCCGCGTGCAGCAGGCCGGCGTTCGGGTCGTTGGTGAACGGGTACTGGTTGTACAGGTACGAGTACTGCGAGGTCAGCTGCATCGTGGTGCGCTGGTTGCCGGCCTGGACCGTGAGCGGCGCGGTGAGCCCGCCGCCGTTCGGTGCGTCGGGGATGCTGTACCGCACGGTCAGCGCGTTCGCGGTGGCCGGCAGCGTGAACTCGACGTACTGCCCCGGCGTCAGCCGCACGGCCTTGCGGCCCGACGCCTCGGCCTCGATCGTGTACGCCTCGCGACCGAGTCCGATGACGGTGCCGGTGGTGACGGCGTTCTCGGCCTCCTGTTCGAGGAAGGCGACGTCCGCGCCACGGCCGGCGACGAGTGCGGGATCGAGTGCCGCGCGCGTGACGACCGGCACGGCGGCGTTGCCGCCGGGCGGCGCGGCGAGGGCCGCCGGTGCCGCCACCAGCGTGCCGAGGGTGAGGGATGCCGCGGCCACAGCCGCGGCGAGGGTTCGGGGTCGTGTCATCATCGACTCGCTTCATCCGGGGTGGGACGGGCGACGATGCCCGCTCGCGCTCAATCTAGAGGCGAAGCGCGCGAGTTCTCAAGCATCCGTAGCCCATTTGCGTGTATGTGCTCGTTTCTTGCGTTGATTGCGGAGTGCTTGCGCGCGATGTCGGACGCCCTCACCGCCGTGTCCGACAACGCGCGCCCCGACCACCGCGGACCAGAGTGTTCCCTGACACGGGCTGTGCATGTCCGACAAGCCGTCGCGCGCGGGGCACGCGACAGCAGCTTCTCTGACACTCGATGCACCGCGTCCTGTCCGACCGCGCCTCATCGCATTCCGCAGCGGACGCAGGGAGCCGGATGCCGTCACACCGAGGCATGCGGAACAGCCGGGGCACCGGCATCCCATCGGCCAAAGAACTACGCGGTCGCCCAGAGCTCGTCGTCGTCCTCGGCAGCGCCGGGGGCGTCGACAGACAGGCCGTGCAGCAGTTCGAGCGCGCCGTGGACGTCGTCGAGACGCCCTTCGACGGCCAGCTCGCGCATGCGCACCGACGGCTTGTGCAGCAGCACGCCGGCCAGGTGCCGCAGTGCGGCCTCGACGTCATCGCCGGCGCCGCGCGCACGCGCGCGGGCGATCTCGTCGTCGACGACCTTGAGCACCTCGCCGCGCAGCGCCGTGATCGCAGGACCGACCTCGCGGTCGGCGGCGAACTCGGTCGCGGCATCGCCCACGATGGCTCGGGCGTCGGCGTGGGCGCTGAACTCCTCGAGCGGCGCGTGCAGGCGGATGGTCTCGAGATCGAGCAGCTCGACCCCGTCGACCTCGCCGACCGCGGGGTCGACGTTGCGCGGCAGGCCGAGGTCGATGACCAGCACGCGGCGGCCCGACACGAACGCGTCGGCGTGCACGACCGCATCGGCCGTGCAGGTGATGACGACGTCGGCCTGTGCAACTGCCGCGGCGAAGTCGGCCACCGGCAGCAGTCCGCGCTGCACCGCGAAGCCCTCGGCACGGCCCGAGGGCGAGAAGACGTGGATGTCGCCGGCTCCGCGGGCGCGCAGCGCGTCGACGGTTCGGGCCGCATAACGCCCGGTGCCGACGAGCACGATGCGCGCGGCCGACCAGTCGGCGACGCGGCTCGACGCGAGCTCCAGGGCCAGACGCACGAGTGAGCGGTGGGCGCCGCGCAGCTGCGTGCGGTTGCGCACGCCGCGGCTGGTGTGGGTGGCCTTCTGGAACAGCCGCTCCAGCTCGCCGCTCGTGAGCCCGTCCGCACGGGCTGCGTCGAGCGCACGGCGCACCTGGCCCGAGATCTCGTCCTCGCCGACGACGACGGACTCCAGCCCGCTCGTGACGGCGAAGAGGTGCGCGGCTGCGGCCGCTCCCTGGTGCACGGCGACGGACGCGCGCAGCAGGTCGGGGTTCACGTCGGACGCCTCGGCCATGGCCTCGACGACGGACTCGACCGCCACGGCCTCGCCACCGGTGAGCGGCTCATCGATGTCGAGGTAGGCCTCGAACCGGCTGCACGTGGCGAGCACGACGGCGCCCGAGACGAACAGCTCGCGCTCGACGAGCGCACGCGTCGCGGTGGGCGCCCCCACCGAGAGACGCTCCAGGATGTCGAGGCTCGCGTTCCGATGGTTCGCGGTCAGACAGAGGAGCACGTGCCTAATCTTAACGTGTGACGTTGCATGACTCTCACCCTTCCGTCGTTCAGAGAAACGATCCCCCCGCACTGATACGCGCACTGCGCGGCGAAAGGCCCGCCGTGACGCCGGTCTGGTTCATGCGTCAGGCCGGCCGCTCCCTGCCTGAGTACCGCGAGCTTCGCGTCGGCACCGACATGCTCGACGCGTGCCTGAACCCCGAGCTCGCCAGTGAGATCACGCTGCAGCCGGTGCGCCGCCACGGCGTCGACGCGGGCATCTTCTTCAGCGACATCGTGATCCCGGTGCGTCTGTCGGGCGTGGACGTGCGGATCGTCGCCGGCCGCGGCCCGGTGCTCGAGAACCCCGTGCGCACCGCCGCCGACGTCGCCGCCCTCCCCCCGCTCGACCCGGCGTCGCTGGCGCCGATCCGCGAGGCCGTCGCTCTCACCGTGGCAGAGCTCGGCACCACGCCGCTCATCGGCTTCGCCGGTGCTCCGTACACGCTCGCGTCGTACCTCGTCGAGGGCGGGCCGTCCAAGGAGCAGCTGAAGACGCGCGCACTCATGCACTCCGACCCCGACACCTGGGCCGCGCTGCTCACGTGGTGCGCGGGCATCACCGGCGCCTTCCTGCGCGCCCAGCTCGAAGCCGGCGCGTCGGCGGGCCAGCTGTTCGACTCGTGGGCGGGTTCGCTCAGCCTCGCCGACTACTCCGACCACGTCGCCCCCTTCTCCGCGCTCGCGCTCGACGCCGTCCGCGACCTCGACGTGCCCCTGGTGCACTTCGGGGTCGGCACAGGCGAGCTCCTCGCCCGCATGCGCGACGTCGGCGTCGATGCGATCGGCGTGGACTGGCGCCTTCCGCTCGACGAGGCCGTGCGCCGCGTCGGCCAGGGCGTCACGGTGCAGGGCAACATCGACCCCGCACTGCTGCGTGCACCATGGCCCGTGCTCGAAGCGCACATCGTCGACGTGCTCGAGCGCGGCAGGGCCGCGCGGGCGCACGTGCTCAACCTCGGGCACGGCGTCCCGCCCGACACCGACCCGACGGTCCTCACGCGCATCGTGGAGTTCGTGCACGCGCATGCCTGATCGCTCCGGCCGCTTCCCGGTCGGCTCCGGCTTCTCGATCGTCGGGGGCGGTGTCGGCGGGCTCGTCGTGGCGCGCCGGCTCGCCGCCGCGGGCGCCAGGGTGACGGTGTTCGAGGCATCCGATCGCCTGGGCGGCACCGTCGCGCGTCACGAGGTCGCGGGGATCGGACTGGATGCCGCGGCCGAGAGCTTCGCCGTCCGCGGCGGCGTCGTGGCGGCGCTGCTGGGCGAGCTCGGCCTGCAGGACGACATCGTCGCGCCCGCGCCCGGCCCCGCCTGGCTGCAGCCCATGGAGGGCGACGCCGTGCCGCTGCCGGCGACGGCGCTCCTCGGCATCCCCGCCGACCCGCAGGCCGCCGACGTCGTGCGGGTCGTCGGACGCGAGGCCGCGCAGAGCGCCGCCGCGCTCGACGCCCTGCCCGTCGGCCCGGTGCCCGCGACGCTGGGCGCTCTCGTGCGGTCGAGGTACGGCGACGCGATGGTCGATCGCCTCGTCGCCCCCGTCGTGCACGGCGTGCACTCGCAGTATCCCGACGAGCTGCCCGTCGCCCGCGCGCACCCCGGCCTGACCGATGCCGTCCTCGAGGCTGGGTCGCTCGGCGGCGCCGTCTCACGTCTGCGGGCCGCGGCGCCCCCGGGTGCGGCGGTCGCGGGCATCCGCGGCGGCGTCAACCGCATCGTGCCGGCGCTCGCCGCCGACTTCGCCCGCCTCGGCGGCGAGGTGCGCCTGAGCACGCGCGTCGACGACCCGACCCGCCTGGCCGGCACGGTGATCGTCGCGGCGCCGGGCATCGGCGCTCCCGCCGCGCCCGGCCGTCGCATCGACCTCGTCACGCTGGTCGTCGAGCAGGACGAGCTGGATGCCGCCCCCCGCGGCACCGGCCTGCTCGTGGCCGCGGGCGCACCGGTCGGCGCCCGCGCGCTCACCCACGCCACCGCGAAGTGGGACTGGCTGCGCGTGGCCGCTGCGGGGCGCCACGTCGTCCGGCTGTCGTACGACGCGACACCCGCCGACCCGGTCGCCGCGGCCAGGGCCGACGCCGAGGCGCTGCTCGGAGTGCGCCTGCCGACAGTGGTCGGCGCGGCGCATGTCTCCTGGGTGCGGCCGGGTGCGGCATCCATTCCTCCCCGCGGCCTGGCAGTCGTGGGCGAGACTGTCGCGGGCTCGGGGCTCGCGGGCATCGTGGCGCACGCCGAACGCACGGCGGCAGAGCTGCTGGCCCGCTGACGCTCCAGCCTCCCCCAGCGGTTCGGAGGGGCTGCCGGAGAGGGCGTTCAGCGAGGCGTGAAAGGATGGAAGTCATGACGGATGCCCCGGCCCAGACCTCTCCTGACACCCTCGGCTACACCCTGTGGGCCGTGTTCCGGCGGGACCCCCAGCGTCCGGCACCGTCGGGCGACCTGGCCGCCGCGGTGGCCGAGGTCGAGGCCTCGGGTGTCGTCGTGCGCGGGTTCTACGACGTGTCGGGGCTGCGCGCCGACGCCGACCTCATGATCTGGCTCACGGGCGTCGGGATCGCCCCCGAGGTGCTGCAGTCCGCACTGCGGACGCTGCGCCGCGCCGAGCCGCTCGCGAGCCTGCTGCCGGTCTGGAACGCGATGGGCGTGCACCGCGACGCCGAGTTCTCGGCCAGCCACCTGCCCGCGTTCATGCGCGACAAGGATCCCGAGGCGTGGCTCACCGTCTACCCGTTCGTGCGGTCGTACGACTGGTACATCCTTCCCGACGACGAGCGCCGGCAGATGCTCGCCGACCACGGCCGCAAGGGCGCGGCGCACCGTTCCGTACTGAGCAACACCGTGGCCTCGTTCGCCCTCGGCGACTACGAGTGGATCCTGGCCCTGGAGGCCCCGGAGCTCGTCGAGCTCGTCGACCTCATGCGCGACCTCCGCCAGACCGAGGCCCGCCGTCACGTGCGCGAAGAGGTGCCGTTCTTCACCGGACGCCGCATCGGCCTCGACGAGATCGCCGAGGTGCTCGCGTGAGCACCCGGGCCGGGAACGCGCTGAGGATCGGCACGCGCGGCAGCACGCTCGCACTCGCTCAGACCGGCATGTTCGCCGACGACCTGGCCGACGCCACCGGAGTCACGACCGAGATCGTCACGATCACGACCGACGGCGATCGCTCCAACGAGCCGCTGTCGCGTGCCGGCGGCACGGGGCTGTTCACCGGTGCCCTGCGCGACGCGCTCGAGGCCGACGAGTGCGACGTGATCGTCCACTCACTGAAGGACCTGCCCACCGCCCCCCACGAGCGGTTGGTCGTCGCCGCGATCCCGGCCCGCGAGGACCCCCGCGACGCGCTGGTCGCCCGCGACGGCCTGACGCTGGACGCGCTTCCGGCCGGCGCCCGCGTCGGCACCGGCTCGCCGCGCCGCATGGCCCAGCTGCGCGCGCGTCGCCCCGACCTCGAGGTCGTCGACATCCGCGGCAACGTCGACACCCGCATCGGCAAGGTGACCAGCGGAGAGCTGGATGCCGTCATCCTGGCCGCCGCGGGCCTGCGGCGCATCGGGCGCGCCGACGTCGTGACCGAGTTCCTCGACGCCGACGCGTGGCCCACGGCGCCGGGGCAGGGAGCCCTGGCTGTCGAAGTGCGCCGCGGCGATGAGGACCTCGTCCGCGCGCTGGACCACGCCGAGACCCGCGCCGCCGTGGAGGCCGAGCGCGAGGTGCTCGCCCTGCTCGAAGCCGGCTGCTCGGCGCCCGTCGGCGCGCGCGCGGTCGTCGACGCCGGCCTCCTGCTGCTGTCGGCGAGCGTGTACAGCCTCGACGGCACCACCGTCCTCACCTCGTCCCACGCGGCGGTGTGGCCCGATGCCGACGCCCCGCGCGACATCGCCGGCGCCGTCGCGCGCGAGCTGCTCGCCGCCGGCGCCGCCGACCTGACCGGAGAACGCCCGTGATGATGGAACGCCCCCGCCGCCTGCGCGCGACCCCCGCCATGCGTCGTCTCGTCGCCGAGACCCGCCTGCACCCCGCCGAGCTGATCCTCCCCGTCTTCGTCCGAGAGGGCGCGGGCGCGCCGGTGCCGATCTCATCGATGCCCGGCGTCGTGCAGCACACGACCGACTCGCTCAAGGGCGTCGTGGCGGATGCCGCGGCCGCCGGCATCGGCGGGATCATGCTGTTCGGCGTGCCGGAGCACAAGGACGCCGTGGGATCCGGTGCGACCGATCCGGACGGCATCCTCAACGTCGCGACGCGCGTCGCGGTCGCCGAGGCCGGCGACGCGCTCGTCGTGCAGACCGACCTGTGCCTCGACGAGTTCACCGACCACGGCCACTGCGGCGTGCTCGACGCGAACGGCTACGTCGACAACGACGCCACACTGGAGCGCTACCGCGAGATGGGCGTCGCCCAGGCCGAGGCGGGCTCGCAGCTGCTGGGCCTGTCGGGCATGATGGACGGCCAGGTCGCCGCCGTGCGCCACGCGCTCGACGACGCCGGGTTCGCGAACACCCCGATCCTCGCGTATGCCGCGAAGTACGCCTCGGCGTTCTACGGCCCCTTCCGCGAGGCCGTGCAGTCCTCGCTCGTGGGCGACCGCCGCACCTATCAGCAGGACCCCGCGAACCGTCGCGAGGGTGCCCGCGAGCTCGAACTCGACATCGCCGAGGGCGCCGACATCGTCATGGTCAAGCCCGCGATGAGCTATCTCGACGTGCTGGCGGATGCCGCGGCATCCAGCCCCGTCCCGGTGTGGGCGTACCAGGTGTCGGGCGAGTACGCCATGATCGAGGCGGCCGCCGCCCACGGCTGGATCGACCGCCGCCGCGCGATCGAGGAGTCGGTGGTGGGCATCCGCCGCGCCGGCGCCGACGCGGTGCTGACCTACTGGGCCCTGGAGCTTGCGGAGTGGATCCGATGACGACCAACGCTGAGGAATTCGACCGCGCCCGCGGCGCCATGCCGGGCGGAGTCAACTCGCCGGTGCGCGCCTTCGGCTCGGTCGCCGAGACGCCGCGGTTCTTCGTGTCGGCCTCGGGTCCGTACGTCACCGACGTCGAAGGTCGCGAGTACGTCGACCTCGTCGGCTCGTGGGGGCCGGCGATCCTCGGGCACGCGCACCCGGCCGTCGTGAAGACGGTGCAGGATGCTGCGGCCCGCGGCCTCGGCTTCGGTGCGTCGACCCCGGGCGAGACCGAGCTCGCCGAGCTGATCGCCGCGCGCGTGACACGAGACGGCGTCACGAATCCCGTCGAGCGGGTGCGCCTCGTGTCGACCGGCACCGAGGCGACGATGACGGCGATCCGGCTGGCGCGCGGCGCGACCGGCCGCGACCTCGTCGTGAAGTTCGCCGGGCACTACCACGGCCACTCCGACGGACTGCTGGCCGAGGCGGGCTCCGGTGTCGCGACGCTCGCGATGCCCGGCTCCGCGGGTGTTCCCGCAGCCATCGCGGCGCAGACGCTCGTCATCCCCTACAACGACCTCGACGCGGTGCGCGAGGTGTTCGCGGCCCGGGGCGACGACATCGCGGCCGTCATCGTCGAGGCGGCGCCCGCCAACATGGGCATCGTGCCGCCCGCGCGCGGCTTCAACGCCGCGCTCGCCGACATCGCCCACGCGCACGGGGCACTGCTGATCCTCGACGAGGTGCTCACCGGCTTCCGGGTCGGCCCCGCCGGCTGGTACGGCATCGACCCGGTGCCGTTCACGCCCGACCTCATCACGTTCGGCAAGGTGGTCGGCGGCGGTCTGCCGCTCGCCGCGATCGGCGGCCCGGCGCCGCTCATGGAGCTGCTGGCGCCCCTCGGCCCCGTCTACCAGGCGGGCACGCTGAGCGGCAATCCACTCGCCGTCGCCGCCGGGCGCGCCACGCTCGACCACCTCGACGCTGCCGCCTATGCCCGCATCGACGCCGCCGCGGCGACGATCGCGGACGCCGCGGCATCCGCCCTCGCCGAGGCGGGCGTGACGCACGTGCTGCAGCGCTCGGGCAACCTCTTCTCGATCCAGTTCGCGGCAGAGGCGCCCACCGACTACGACACCGTGAAAGCGCAGGAGGCGTTCCGCTACCCGCCGTTCTTCCGCGCGATGCTCGCGCAGGGCGTGTCGCTGCCGCCGTCGGTCTTCGAGGCGTGGTTCGTGTCGGCATCCCACGACGACGCGGCCGTCTCGCGCATCGTCTCGGCGCTGCCCGCGGCAGCCCGGGCGGCCGCGGAGGCGACGCCCGGCTGAGTCCTGCCGAACAGACGGCAGAGGCCCGATCCGTCCGGATCGGGCCTCTGCCGCATGGTGGGCGCGACGCCTGGGACCACGGACTCACCAGCGGATCATCCGCGAGGATGACGGCGATCGCGACAGGTCCCTCTCACGCCGGACGCGCAGCACCGCCGTCGCGCGGCACCGTGGAAGCATGACTTCTCTCGTGATCGAGGCGACAGGCCTCGTGAAGACGTTCGGTACGACGCACGCGCTGGCGGGGGTGTCGCTCGCGGTGCACGCGGGCGAGTCGCTCGCCATCATGGGCGCCTCGGGGTCGGGCAAGACGACCCTGCTGCACTGCCTCGCCGGCATCACCCTCCCCGACGCCGGAACCGTGGCGTTCCAGGGCCGCGCCGGTCGCGTTCAGGTGAACGCGCTGAACGAGCGCGACCGCTCCCGGCTGCGGCGCGAGGAGTTCGGCTTCGTGTTCCAGCAGGGGCTGCTGATCCCCGAGCTCACCGCGATCGAGAACGTCGCCCTCGCCCTCATGCTCAACGGCACGTCGCGGCGTGAGGCCACGTCGCACGCCGCCGGCTGGCTCGCCGCGCTGGGACTGGCCGGCATGGAGGACCGCCGCATCGGGCAGCTCTCCGGCGGCCAGGCGCAGCGCGTCGCGATCGCCCGCGCGCAGGTGACCGGAGCGGCCGTCGTGTTCGCCGATGAGCCGACCGGTGCGCTGGACTCCGCGACCTCCGCCGACGTGATCGGTGCGCTCCTGCACTCCACGACGGGCCAGGGACGCACGCTCGTCATGGTCACCCACGACGCCGAGGTCGCCGGCCGCTGCTCGCGCATCGTCGAGGTGCGCGACGGGCGGATCATCGGCGAGCGCGTCGGAGCCGCAGCATGATCGCGCGCGTCGCGTGGCTGCTGGCCCGACCCGGCGCCTCGGGCACGGCGACCCTCGTGCTCCCGGCCACGGCGTTCGCGATCGTGACGACGCTGCTGCTCACCGTGCTGGGCGGCGCCCAGCCGTTCTGGACCTGGACGGACGACATCGCGCTCAGCTATCAGCTGCTCGCCGTCGTCGCGCTCGTGCTGCTGGTCGTGCCGCTGGCCTCGCTCGGCGGAGCGGCCGCACGTCTGTCGGCGCGGCGCCGCGACGATCGCCTCGCGACGCTGCGTCTGCTCGGCGCCACGCCGGCGACGGTCTCGACGCTGGCCGTGCTCGAGTCGACGGTGCTCGCACTGGCGGGCGCGATCGTGGGCGTCGGCGGCTACTTCGCGATCGTGCCGGCGCTCGCTCTCGTGCCGTTCCGTGGTGCCCCGCTCGGCATCGAGGGCGTCGTGCTCGGACTGCCGGTGATCGCGGCGACTGTACTCGGGATCGCGGTGCTCGCCGCCGTCAGCGCGGTGCTCGGGCTGCGCCAGGTCGTCATCTCGCCGCTGGGCGTGCGCACCCGTCAGGATGCCCCGAAGCTGTCGTGGGTGCGCGCGGGCATCGCCGTGGTCGTGGTCCTCGTGTCGATCGGGCTGATGAGCCTGCTGCAGATCGCGGGCAGCGCGATGGTGCTCATCGCGTTCCTCGCCGCAGCGTTCGGCGGGACGCTCGCCGTCCTGAACCTGGTCGGCCCGTGGGTCATCCGCCTCGTCGCGCGGCGGCAGGCGCGCCGTGCCGCCCGCCCCGCGATGCTGCTCGCCGCGCGCACCGTGCTGGAGTCCCCCAAGGCTGCATGGCGCCAGGTGTCGGGTGTCGCGATGACGAGCTTCATGGCCGTGTTCGCGGGCGTCGGCGTCGCGCTCATCGACCTCACGGCGGGAGACGGGGGCCTGGACGCCGAAGGGGCGCAGCTGTTCACCGACATCCGCACCGGCATCCTCATCACGGTCATCGGGTCGTTCCTCATGGTCGCGTGCTCCGTCGGCGTGAATCAGGCGGCGGGCATCCTCGACCGCCGCGACCTGTATCGCTCGCTCGACATGCTCGGCATGCCGGGAGGCACGATGGATGCCGCGCGCCGCCGCGCGGTCATGTCGCCACTGCGGATCACCGCGGTCGGCTCGGCCGCGATCGCCGCCGTCGTGATGCTCCCCCTCACAGGCGTCACGCTGCTCGTCCAGCCGCTCGCGCTGGTCGTCATCGCCGCGGTGCTGGCCGCGGGGATCGGCGTCGTGGCGCTGGGGCTCGTCCTGACGAAGCCGCTGCTGCGCCGCGCCGCGACCGAGGCCTGAGCCTCCCGCGGCCCGGAACGCCGCGGCTCACTAGGGTGAAGCCATGCGCATCCTCGAGTCGATCGATGACGAGCTCATCGGGCAGCTGCGTGCAGACCACGAGTTCTTCTGGCTGGATGCCACCGACCTCGGCGCAGACGAGGTCAAGCGGCTCGGCACGCTGCTGGGGCTGCATCCTCTCGCCGTCGAAGACAGCATCGCGTTCGGTCAGCGTCCCAAGCTCGACACGTACGGCGACACGGCGCTCCTGGTCCTGCAGGGCGCCGTGTCGTCGCAGCCCGAGGACCGCAACGAGCACCCGCTCGAAGAGATCCACTGCCATCTGAGCGGCGACTTCATCGTCACGCTGCATCAGCGGCCGTACCCCGAGCTGCAGCGCGTCGCGCCGCTGTTCTCGCATGCCAAGACGCCCAAGAGCGAGCAGTACCACGTCTACAAGATCATCGACGTGGTCGTCGACAGCTACTTCCCGATGCTCGCCGATCTCGACGAGCAGATCAACGACCTCGAAGACGCGATCACCGCCGGCGGCGGACGCCGCGAGCTCGAAGAGACGTTCCGTCTCAAGCGCTTGCTGCTGCGGCTGCGCAAGGCCGTCGTGCCGATGCGCGACGTGTTCGCGCGCGAGATCGAGGTGATCGCCGATCTCGCCGGACTCGAAGCCGACAGTCATGATTACTTCCGCGACATCTACGACCATCTGATCCGCATCACCGACGAGCTGGACTCGTACCACGAGATGGTCACCGGCTGCACCGACCTGTACCTCTCGACGGTCGCCAACCGGCAGGGCGAGACCTCCAAGCAGCTCGCGATCATCGCGTCGATCTTCCTGCCGCTGAGCTTTCTCACGGGCTTCTTCGGCATGAACTTCGGCTGGGCGGTCACCCACGTGTTCGCCGGCCCGTGGGCGTTCTTCCTCCTCGGCCTCGGCACGATGGCGATCTCGGCGGGCGGCATGTGGCTGTTCTTCCGCCGCAAGGGATGGACAGGCGAGGACGGCTGAGTCGGCGCGCTACCCGTCCGCATGCTGATCGCGCGGCGGCAGCAGCGCCAGCGAGACCAGTGGCGTGAGCGCCACCAGCCCGAAGGCCAGCGGATAGCCGACCACCGTGATGAGCGCCCCGACGACGGGCCCGACGGCCGAGGCGCTGAGGAACTGCCCGGTGTTCTGGATGCCGAGCGCCCGGCCCGACCAGCGCGATCCGGCGGCTTCCGCCACGGACGTGTAGGCCAGCCCGTTGTCGGCGACGCTGATGGTGGCGGCGATCACGAACACCGCCGCGGCCACGACGTCCCACTGCGCCCCGCCGGCGATCCCGAGCACGATCATCGCGAACACCCCGGCGACGGCGACCCACCGCAGCACCCCGATGCGCGTGCCGCAGCGATCGCTGAGATGCCCGATCACGATGCGGCCCAGCGCCCCGATGAACTGGGATGCGGCCACCAGCATCCCCGCAGTCGCGGCATCCCATCCCATCCCCGCGGTCAGCCAGACCAGGCCGAAGGTCGACAGCGTGAACTGGGGGAAGACCAGCAGTGCCGACACGAGATGGATGCGCAGCAGGAACCTGTCGCGGGCATACGGGTTCGCGGGCGCTTCGGCCGGCGCACCGGCGGGCGCGCTCGGGCGCGGCGGATTGCGGATGCCCCACGCGCACAGCCCGGCCAGGACGAGCGCCGCCGTCCCCGAGAGCACGAACGGCGCGGCGATCCCGTACCCCGACGCCAGCGCCGGCACGGTCACGGCCGCGACCGCGACGCCCAGCGGCTGCGACATCTGCCGGATGCCCATCGCGAGGCCGCGACGGTGGCGCGGGAACCACCCGACGACCACACGGCCGCTGGCCGCGTTGGTGCTGGCCGACGCGGCTCCGCCGAGCATCAGGACGACGGCGAGCCAGCCGTACCCGTCGACGGGCAGCGCCGCGAACGCGAACAGCGCGGTGAGCGCGAGACCGCCCGCGATGATCCAGCGCTCCCCGAACCGGTCGGCGAGGGCGCCCCACGCGACGAGCGTGAGCACCATGCCGAAGGTGGGGGCGGAGGCGAGCAGCCCGGCCTGGGCAAGCGGCATCCCCTCGGCGTGCAGCATCGGGATGAGGTAGGCGGGCGTCGAGACGAGCAGTGTACCGGCGGCCTGTGCGGCGACGCCGAGGGCGAGCATGACCCAGGCCCTCGCCGGCGTCCGGACCTCCTGCGTCGCCTTGTGCTGCGCCACCACCGGGTTCGACATGAGCCTTCTTTCGTTCACCGCTATCGAGTACCATTACGGTATACCACTTCGGTGCACCAGAAAGGATGCCATGAACGCCACCCACGACGGCGGCCCGTCCGACCGGCTTCGCACGGCGATCCTGTCGCTGGAGCTGATGCCCGGCGAGCGACTGAGCGAGCGCGGCCTCGAGTCGCTGCTCGGCGCTTCGCGGACGCCGATCCGCGCCGCGTTGATGCGGCTCGAGAACGAGGGGCTCACGCAGCGCGAAGGGCGCGGGTGGCAGGTGACGCCGATCGACCTCACCGAGATCCGCGCGGTCATGGAATACCGCGAGGCCGTCGAGGCGGCGATCGTCGAGCACGCCGTCGACCGCGCCGACGACGCGGAGCTCGTGGCGCTCGCCACGCTCGCCCAGGCGCACCACACCCACGACGACGAAGAGGCCGGGCTGCAGGACGGCAGCGACTTCCACCTCGCGCTGGCACGCCTCTCACGCAATCCGTTCCTCGCCGAGGCGATGGCCGGCGCGCTGACCCGCCTGAGCCGCACGCGCTGGCTCGAGGTGCGCACCGCCGAGTCGCGCGCGCAGGCGCGCGCCGAGCACATGCGGATCGCCGCTGCGGTCGCCGCCCGCGACGCCGCGCACGCGCGCCGGCTCGTCGTCGAGCACAGTCGCGGCACCCGCGATCGGCTCCTGGCCTCGCTCGAAGAGGAGCGCCGGCGTCTGCGCGGCCGCGGGGTCTCCATCATCGAGTCCTCTGTCGCACCGCCGCCCCTGACGGCCGTCTGACATGACGAAGAGCCCGCCGGATTCCGGCGGGCTCTTCGGTGTTCTGGTGGACCTGAGGGGAATCGAACCCCTGACCTCCTCGATGCGAACGAGGCGCGCTACCAACTGCGCTACAGGCCCGTGAACCTCGAAAACACTATCACGGCTCGAGGCGTGCTCCGAATCGTCCGAGGGTCCCGGGCGCGCCTCACGCGCCCGCTGCGCGACGGGTCAGCAGGTCGCGCACGTGAGCCTCGATCTCGGCGTCGTCGACATACCCCATGCGGGCGTAGTCGGCGCCGGAGGACGCCGTCCGCGTGGTGCGGGCGGTGTCGATCGACGGCGGCCGCTGCTCCTCGGCGCGCACCCGCATGGCCTCGTCGAGAGCCGCCTGGCGCAGCGCCGCACGCGCCGCCTGCGCGTCCAGCACGGCCGCTGCGCGCGAACCCGCCGACGCCGTGAGCGGCTGCGGCAGCGTGCGCGGCTCCCACGCTCGCTGCTCGGCCTCGAGCTCGACGTCCTGCACCGTCGCAGCACGCCGCGGTGCCGCATCCGCCGTCTGCGCGACGGCGCGCGCCGCGACCCGTGAGAGCCGGTGAAGGACGAGAAGGGATGCCGCGGCCAGGCCGACGCCCGTCCACAGCAGCGTCTGCACGCCGCTCGTGACAGTCTCGAACGCGCCCCACGCGGCCAGCCCGAGTCCGAGCACTCCGACGAACGTCGAGGCGAGCCGGAACCGGCGGCGCGCACGTGCCCGACGGGATGCGGGGAGCGAACGGGCGGCAGCGACCTGGGCGCGCGCGTCGGCTTCGGCAGAAGCCCGCTCGGCCCGGGAGCGCTCGAGATCCACGCGGGCGGCCGCTTCGGCGGTGACCCGCTCGGTGCGCGCACGCTCGAGGTCTGCCCTCGCTCCCTCCAGCGCCGCCTGCTCGCGCTCGGCGAGAGCGCGCTTCGCGAGCTTCTGCTGTGCGGCCGCGGTGCGGGCGTTGAGCTCGAGCCGCACCTCTTCGGGAGTCTCACTGGTCTCGGCGAGCACGCGCAGCGCCTGATTGAGGCGGACCGCATTGCGCTCGGCGGCGTCGTACTGGCGCCTGCTGTGCCACGTCGGCAGGAGATACACCAGCCACAACGCCGCGGCGACGAGGACGATGACGCCTCCGCCTAGCACCTGCCCGCCCATGCAGACCACGGTAACGCGACCGGACGCCGGCAACGCACGCTTCCTGTCGCGTGTCGCGCGATACGCGGACGCGGGGACCTGGGTCTCTACGCGTGCAGGCGGTCCGCCGGCGGGACCGTCGCGGCATCCTGCGGTGCCCTACCGGACACCCATCGCTGCAGCACACCCTCGGGAACGTCCTCGCGCACGAGGGCGAACGCGTAGTGATCGCGCCAGTCGCCGTCGATGTGGATGAACCGGCGCCGCAGCCCCTCGTAGCGGAAGCCGAGCTTCTCGACCACGCGCAGGCTCGCCCGGTTCTCGGGACGGATGCAGATCTCCATGCGGTGCAGCCGCATCTCGCCGAAGCAGATGTCGGTGGCCAGCGCCACGGCGGTCGGCGTGATGCCGCGCCCGGCGAACCGCTCGCTCACCCAGTAGCCGATCGTCGCCGACGCGAGCGAGCCGCGCGCGATGCCCCACACGTTCAGCTGGCCGGCGAGCTCACCGTCGGACTCCATGACGAACGGCACTCCGACGCCGTCGCGATACTGCTGCAGCAGTCGCCGCACACCGACGCGCATGTCGAACGACACCGGACCGTCGGGGCTCGTCGCCTCCCACGGACGCAGCCAGCCCCGGTTGGCGAGCAGCTCGTTCTGCAGCGCGCGCGCGTCGCGCTGCTTCACCAGCCGGATCGCCACCGGGCCGTGACTGCGGGGAGCCGTCAGATCCACATGACCCCCTCGAACGGGCGGCGTCAGAGAGTCGCCGCGAAATCCTTGAACCAGGGACGCAGGTCGGGGCCGAGATCGTCACGATCGACCGCCAGCTGCACGATGGCCTTGATGTAGTCCACCCTATCGCCGGTGTCGTAGCGACGGCCACGGAAGACGACGCCGTACACGCCGGGTCCGTCGGGATCGGCGGCGAGCTCCTGCAGGGCGTCGGTGAGCTGGATCTCGCCCCCCTTGCCGGGCTCGGTGCGCTCGAGGATCTCGAACACCGACGGGCTCAGCACATAACGGCCGATGACGGCGAGGTTCGACGGTGCGTCCTCGGCGGCCGGCTTCTCGACGAGGCCGTTGACCTTGACCACGCCGTTGCCGCCGTCGGACTCCACCGACGCGACACCGTAGAGGTGGATGTGCGAAGGCTCCACCTCCATGAGGGCGATGATCGCGGCGCCGGTGCGCTGGTGCTCGGCGATCATCGTGGTCAGCAGCTCGTCGCGCTCATCGATGAGGTCGTCGCCCAGCATGACCGCGAAGGACGCGTCGCCCACATGCGCCTTGGCCCGCAGGACCGCGTGACCGAGGCCCTTCGGCTCGCCCTGCCGGACGAAGTGGATGTCGGCGAGGTCGCTGGATTCCAGGACGCGGTGCAGGCGGTCGATGTCGCCCTTGTCCTTCAGCTTCTCTTCGAGCTCGGGCACCGAGTCGAAGTGATTGGAGATCGCGTTCTTGTTGCGGCCGATGATCACGAGGATGTCGTCGATTCCGGCCTGCGCGGCCTCTTCGACGACGTACTGGATCGCCGGCTTGTCGACGACCGGCAGCATCTCTTTGGGCATCGCCTTCGTTGCCGGGAGGAAGCGGGTACCGAGACCGGCTGCCGGGATCACGGCCTTGATCGGGGGATGTGGCATTGTCCGAGTCTATGACGCCCGGGGCCGCTCCCCCGATTCGGTTCCGGACGCCCTGTGGGATCCGCCCCGTAGAATCGACGGCATGTCCGACGCGATCGCCGATGCGAAGCGCGCTCTGCGCGCGGAGCTGCGCGAGCGACGCCAGCTGCTCTCGGCGGCCGCCCGCGAAGCCGCCGAGTCCGGCATCCACGCCCAGCTCGACGCGCTCGTCGCCGAGCACGACGCACGGTCGATCTCGTGCTTCCTGTCGACGACGACCGAGCCCGGCACCCGTTCGTTCGTCGCGGATGCCGCGGGCCGCGGCATCCGCGTCCTCCTCCCCGTCACCCGCACCGACGGGCTGCTCGACTGGGCCGTCGCGACGCCCGACGGCGACATCGCCGAGGGCCTGTTCGGACTGCCCGAGCCGGTCGGCGAGCTGCTCGGCCCGATCGCGCTCAACGACGTCGATCTGCTGATCGTCCCGGCCGCAGCGGTCGACAGCTCCGGCATGAGGCTGGGCTGGGGCCGCGGCTTCTACGACAAGACCCTCGGATCGATGGAGCGCTGCCCGCCCGTCTACGCCGTGGTGTTCGACTCCGAGCTCGTCGACGAGGTGCCCAGCGACATCCACGACCAGCGTGTGACCGGTGTCGTCACACCCACGCAGACCATCACCCTCGCGCCCACGCGGCGCTGAACCCGAACCCGAACCCGCGAGAGAGCCCATGCCCACCTACGCCTACGCCTGCAAGCAGTGCGGCCACCGCTTCGACGCGGTGCAGTCCTTCGCCGACCCCACGCTCACGGAGTGCCCCGAGTGCGGCGGGCCGCTGCGCAAGGAGTACGGCTCGATCGGCGTCACGTTCAACGGCTCGGGCTTCTACCGCACCGACTCGCGCGCCGGTGCCAAGAGCACCGGATCCGACTCCTCGGGTGGCGGCGCCTCGTCGACTTCGACATCATCGAAGTCCGAGGCGAAGACCTCGCCCGCGTCGTCCGGAGCCTGATCCGGAGCCCGATCCGGCGCGGGACGACACCCAGGGGGGTACCCGTGATCAAGGGCTTCAAGGAATTCATCGTCCGCGGCAATGTCATCGATCTGGCCGTCGCGGTCGTCATCGGCACCGCGTTCACGGCGATCGTCACCGCGATCGTCAACGGTCTCATCAATCCGCTGATCGCATTGGTGTTCCAGGCCGACACGCTGACCGACATCGTGGTGGCGATCCCCAACGTCCGGGGCGGGACCACAGACTTCGGCATCGGTCTCATCCTCGCCGCGGTCATCAACTTCCTGGCCGTTGCCGTCGTGGTGTACTTCGTCTTCGTGCACCCGATGAACGTGCTCAAGGAGCGCGCCGCCGCCAAGCAGGGCGTGACCGAGGAGCCCGAGGCGCTGCCGAGCGAGGCCGAGCTGCTGGTGCAGATCCGCGACCTGCTGCAGAAGCAGAAGTCCTAGTAGTGCGGGGGCACGTCGCGCCGCATGCGCTCGTCGTTCGGCCCCGAGGAATCGGTGGATGCCGCGGCCCGGTCGGTCGCGGCATCCGCCGTCTCATCTGCCGGCGTGGGCTCTGCGGTCGTGCCGGGAGCGGGCGTCAGCTTCGCCCGGCGTGACCCCGCGACCCGCTCGATGCGCTGACGGTCATTCGACGACATCGATGGGCTGCGTCTCGTTGTCGACGCGCGGCGCATCCGGCGGCACGCCGAGCATCGCCGCGATGCGCTGGGCGACGTCGGCCGGATCGCGGTACAGGTCGAACGAGTGCACGCGCACGTAGTGCCAGCCGAGGCGCCGCAGCACCTGCGGACGCAGCCGCAGCGACTCGCGCAGGGACTCGCCGACGGTCTCGGGATCGCTCTCGACGACGACGGCCTTGCCGTCGTACTGCGCGACCAGTGGGAGCAGCCCGCGGTAATGCACGTCGACCGACAGCCCCGCCCGGCGCAGCTCGCGGGCGAGCGCGCGCGTGAGCGGGTCGGCCAGGTCTTCGAGCCGCGCCTCGCGCGAGCGCGCCGCGATGCCGCCCAGGATCGACATGAGCGTCGCCGCGCCGTACTCGAGGCGGCCGTCGTCGAACGCCGACGGCCGGATCGACGAGACGATGACCATCGACCTCCGGGCCCGCGTCATGCCGACGGTCAGGAGCCGCTCGCCGTCCGGCGTCGACAGGTCGCCGAAGTCGCTGAGCACGCGCCCGTGCTTGGTGAGACCGAAGCCGAGGGAGAAGATGACGCGGTCGCGGCTCTCGGCAACCGATTCCTCGAGAGTGAGCACGGCGAACGGCTCGGCGGTGTCGCGAGAGACGAAGTCTGCGACGTCGGACCTGCCGATGAAGGCCGCCTCGACGGCGCCGCGGATGCGCTCGGCGTGCCGTGCGCTGGCCGTCACCACCATGAGGGACTCGGCACCGCGGTTGACCGCGTGCTCCACGACCAGCGTGACCACGCGCGCCACTTCGGAGTCCGGGCTCTCGACCGCGCCGGTCACCGGGTCGGGAGCGCCATGACCGCCCTCGACGTAGTCCACCGCGAGGCTGCCGCGGCCGAGGTACGAGCCGGCCCACGGCAGCGACACGAGCTCCCCGCCGTAGAACGCCTCGTTGACGAGTGCCGCGAGGTCCTCGCCGCCGGCGCGGTAGCTGCGCGTGAGGGTCTCGACCGGGAACAGCTCGGCGAGGCGCTCGAACACGCTGGTCTCATCGAACGGCGCGGGCTCGTCGGCCGTGTCCTCCCCCGCCGGCGCGGGAGCCGGGACCGGCGCGACGCCGGCGGCGACCACGAAGGGCGTCGGCTTCTGCGTCACCGGGTCGCCGAACGCGACGATCTGCGTGGCCCGGCGGAGCGCCGGTGCGGCCTCGGCGAGGCACAGGGCCGCGGCATCGGCCAGCACGACGACGTCGAAGGATGCGGACTCGGGGATCCGGGGCACCTCGTAGGGCGATGCGAGCCATACCGGCGCGAGCGTGCGCGACAGGGTCGGCGCCACGGCGGCGAGCTCGGCGGGCGTCACCGCGCCGCGCTTGAGGGCGTTCTTGAGGGCGCTCGCCTCGTCCGCGTGGTCGACGATGCCGATGCGCCACTGCGTCGCGAGCTGCGCCGCGAGCAGGGGTCCGGACGCCGCCGCGTGCGCCTCGTCGACGAGGCGGAAGTCGCGCTCCAGGCGGTCGACCACGGCCGTGTTCGCGCCCAGCACGGCGCGGTCGGTGCGCAGCACCAGCTCCAGCGCGGACTGCCACCACGCGAACTCGAGCTCGTCGGCCACCTGCTCCTCGGGCACGTGCCGCACCGACAGCTCCAGCAGCAGCGGCTCCAGGCCCAGCGCCGCGAGCTCGGAGCGCAGCGTCGCCCGCTCCTTGAGGTTGTCGAACACGTCGGAGTCCGCGGCCAGCCCCGCGAGCGTGCGGACCAGCTGCTTGACGGGGAGCGTCGCGAGACGGTCGGGTCCGCTGCGGCCGAGCACGGCGTCGAGTTCTCCGAGCTCGGACTCCACGCGGTGCCACGCGACCTGGACGTCGCCGAGGCCGAGCGGCACCTCGGGCGTGACCCCGGACTCGACGTAGCGCTGCCACTCGGTGCGCTGGTGCTGGATGCGCACCAGCGCCTCGTACATGTCGGGCACGTGCACGCCGGGTCGAAGGTACTCGCGCGACAGGCGCCGCAGCCGGCGGCGGTTGGCGCCGGTCATCTCGGGGGCGTCGCGACGGGCAGCGTGCGCGTGGATCAGCTCGCCCAGCGGTCGCTCGAACACCGTCATGCTGAACTTGTCGAGCGAGTCGCGGATCCCCTGCATCAGGCGCAGGTACACCCCGAGCTCGTCGACGGTCTGGAACGGGCGCATGCGCGTCTGCCCCACCAGCTCGTACCCGCGCTCCAGCAGCGTCGGCAGGTCACTGCGCTGCAGCTTGCCGGCGAGGGCGTGCGCGGCGCGCGCCTGCTCGATCGTCGCGAACGTGACGCCGTACCAGGGCGAGTCATCGGGCCCGAAGCGGAACTCGCCCAGTCGTGCGGCCGCCGCGAGCTTGGCCGCGGCCTCGGGGCGCGTCGTCGCGAGGCTCTCGAGCGCGTCCTCGTCGAAGCGGGCCTCGGTCGCCGGCGCAGCTCCCGAGTCGGCGAGGGTCGCGAGTGCGCGCAGGATGTCCAGCACCGAGACGCCGAGCGAGGGATGCCGGTCCGTCACGGCCGCGCGATAGTCGCCGAGCACGCCCCGCAGGCGCACCAGCGCGTCGTCGATGTCGGACACCTTCGGCGTCTCGGCCTTCTCGTTGCGGCCGATCGCTCTGATGAGATCGCGCTGCAGCCGATCGGGCGACACCGCGAGTCCAGGCAGGCCGATGCCCGCGAGGCGGTGGCGCACGCCGTCCAGGGTCGAGCGTCGCGCGCTCACGACGAGCACCCTCTTGCCGGCGCGGACGAGCTGGCCCACGGTGTTGATCACCGTCTGCGTGCCACCGGTGCCGGGCAGGGTGTGCACGACGATCGACTGCCCGTCCGCGATGCGCGCGAGCACGCGCTCCTGCTCGGAGTCCGCGTCCAGCAGCAGCGTGTCCGAGGCCGGCGGGCGGTGGTCGGGGCTCGTCGGCACCGGCCCGTCGCGGTGGATCGTGAGCGCCTCGCGGTCCGACACGTGGCCGGCGAGCGCGTTGAGCACCGGGTGGTCGAGGTTCGAGGCATCCGCCGCCACGCGTCCGCCCACATCGGCGAAGCTCGACACGAGCAGGCGCGGCTTGACGGCGTAGTCGTCGATCGACGCGGTCAGGGCACGCAGGTGATCGATGACCGGCTGAGGCTTGAACACGCCGCCCTCGTACGCGAGAGCGGCGAGGCCGCCGGCGTCGATCGCGATCCCGTAGTGGCGGCGCATCGCGCGCACCAGTTCGGGGTTGACCGAGAACAGACCGTGCAGCTTGAGCTCGAAGTCGCCGTGGTGCCGGCGGATCGCGAGCGGGCGCAGCAGCACCGGGGCGCTGCACACGAGCCCGCCGATGCGCCAGTTGGCCAGGCCCACGGCCAGCCGCACGGTGTCGAGGCCGCGGGTGGTGCGCAGCTCGAGATCCTTCGAGGTGATGCGCTCGGCCGCGAGCCGGGCGCCGCGCAGGGCGACCTCGTCGCGGAACAGATTCGACAGCAGCGTCGAGCGCCCGGTGATGAACTGCGGCAGGCTGCCCGGGTGCGCCTTGGTGATCTCGATCGCGGCGTCCTGGCCGTCGACGAAGTGCTGCAGCGTCGAGCGTCCGCCCAGCGCCGCGGACTGCAGGCGCAGCCGTTCGCGCTCCGGCTCGGCGACGTGCATGACGGTGACGTCGGGTTCGGCGAGGCCGAGGTCACCGGGGGTCACGATCGACCCGCGTTCGGCGTCCTCTGCGCCCAACACGGCGCTCCGCTCTGCTCGCCACACACGAGCAACCCTAAGTGCCGCGTGCGCGGGGTACTTGCAATGGACCTGAGTTTCGCGGTATTGGACGGGTGGCCGGGGCACCCCCTCCTCCCCATCGCGCCAGGGAGGCAGCCGAGCCCACGTTGCCCACAGACGCCGGATCTCGCGGCCGCAGCGTCGCCGGCCCGCGCCAGGATGGTCGCATGACCCCGACGGAACCGCCTCGCTACCGCGTCCACCCGTCGCCCATCGGCGACATCCTGATCGTCGCCTGCGACGTCGGCATCGTGACGCTCCACCCCATCGACGGCCCGCTGCACGACGAGCTCGGGCGCCTGGCCCTCCGATTGCGGGCGGTCCCGGTCCCCGACGACGAAGGGGATGCTGCGGCCCCGGCCGCCCGCGACGCCGACCCCGATCCGTTCGAGGCCGCGCAGTCGCAGCTCGACGAGTACTTCGCCGGCGATCGCCTCGCCTTCGATCTGCCGCTGGACTGGCGACTCGTGCACGGCGGCTTCACCCGCGCCGCGCTCGAGGCGGTGTGCGACATCCCCTACGGCGAGACCGCCGGCTACGGCGAGGTGGCCATCGCGGCGGGTGTTCCCCGCGCCGCGCGCGCCGTCGGGACCGCATGCGCGACCACCCCGTTCTCGATCGTCGTGCCGGTGCACCGGGTGGTCCGCGCGGACGGCTCGCTCGGCGAATACGGCGGCCGTCCGGACGTCAAGCGCTACCTCATCGATCTGGAGCAGGGACCGGTCGTCCCGCCCGCGGGGGCGCGCGAGGCGCAGGCCGCGGGCGTGTAGGCCGCCCGCAGGCGTCCCCTACCGCCGGACCGCCATGGCCCGGTGGTAGGGTCGACGCTACAAAGGCGGCGAGGACGCCGTCACCGCCGGAAGCAGGTAGACGTGGGCGCGTCCCTTCCCCACCACGCACCGGTCCCCGAGCGTTCACGGTCCGGGGTCCGTGCTGCCGTCGGCGCACCCGACGACCTGAGCGACGCACAGGCCCTCGACCACGCCGTCGCCGAACTGGTGCGACGCACCCGCTTCCCGGTCGCGTTCGGCGGGCTCGTGCTCGACGGCGCGATCCATGTCACGTCGGTCCATGGGGCACGCACCCACAGCCTCGACGGCCTCGTCGTCGAGCAGGCACGCGGCCTCGGCGGCCGCGCGCTCATCGAGAAGCGGCCGCGCCTCGCGATCGACTATCGCTCGGCTCGCAGCATCACGCACGACTACGACCGGGCCGTGCTGGGCGAGGGCATCGCGACGCTGTTCGCGGTGCCGATCCTCGTGTCGGGTCGCGCCCGCGGCGTCATCTACTGCGGGTCGTGGGCCGAGGCCCCCGTGGGCGATGTCGTCGCCCGTCCCGCCTTCGCAGTCGCCGACGAGCTGTCCAGCGAGCTGCGGATCCGGGACGAGGTGCAGCGACGCCTGGCGCTCGCCCGCACCGCGCAGGGGGCGCCCGCGCTCCTGCCCGCCGCGGCCCAGGAGGGGCTGCGCGAGACGTACGCCGAACTGCGCAGCATCTCGGCGCTGGTGTCGGACCCGGCCATCCGCGCACGCCTGGACCGTCTGGAGCAGCGCGTCGCCGCGCTTTCGTCCGATGCGGTGGAGCCGCTCGCCGAACTCGACGTGCGCCTGTCGCCGCGCGAAGTCGATGTGCTCGCGTGCGCGGCGCTCGGCTCGACGAATGCCGAGATCGCCGCGACCCTCGATCTCAAAGAGGGAACGGTCAAGTCGTATCTGCAGTCGGCGATGGCGAAATTGGATGCCTCGACCCGCCACGCCGCGGTCGTCATGGCGCGCCGCGCCGGAATTCTTCCCTGAGCAATTCCGACACCATTCCCGGCGTGGCGCAGGCCATTCCTTGATCGCGGCGAATTCTCGTCGCTAATCTCTTTGCCATGGCCCGTAAGATCATCCACCAGCTCGTCGACGACATCGACGGGACCGTTCTGGAAGTCGGCGACGGCGAGACCATCCTTTTCTCGCTCGACGGCACCGCTTATGAGATCGACCTCTCGGCAGAGAATGCGACGGCGCTGCGCGTCGCCCTCGCGCCGTACACCGAGGCGGGGCGCCGCGTGTCGTCCGGCCGTTCCGCCGCGCCTGCTCCCGCGGCCGGGGGCCGTCGCCGGGCCGGCCAGCGCGACCTCGGCGTCGTGCGCGAATGGGCCAAGGCGAACGGCTTCAAGGTGTCGGAGCGGGGCCGGGTTCCGGCATCCATTCTCGAGGCGTACGACGCGGCGCACTGAGCCCCGTCACGCACCGGGCCCTCGCGGCGATCATGGATCGCCGCGAGGGCCTTTGTCATTGCACGTCAGGCGACGGGAATTCGTGAGAGCTCGATGAGAATCTCATCGACTTTCTCTTTCGCATCGCCGAACAGCATCTGCGTGTTCTCGCGAGAGAACAGCGGATTTGCGACTCCGGCATATCCCGACGCCATCGACCGTTTGAAGACGATCACATTCGACGCCTCCCACACGCGCAGCACGGGCATTCCGGCGATCGGGCTCGACGGGTCCTCGGCGGCCGCCGGGTTGACGGTGTCGTTGGCGCCGATCACGAGCACGACGTCGGTGCGCGAGAAGTCGTCATTGATCTCGTCCATCTCCAGCACGATGTCGTACGGCACCTTGGCCTCTGCCAGCAGCACGTTCATGTGCCCGGGCAGGCGCCCGGCGACCGGGTGGATGCCGAACCGCACGTCGACGCCGCGCTCCCGCAGCTTCTGCACGAGGTCGGCGACCCCGTGCTGCGCCTGCGCCACCGCCATGCCGTAGCCCGGTGTGATGACCACGGTTCCGGCGCCGGCGAGCATCTCGGCGGCCCCCGCCGCGTCGATCTCGCGGTGCTCGCCCTGCTCCTCGTCGGACCCCTTGGGCGCCTCGATGCCGAAGCCACCCGCGATGACCGACAGGAACGACCGGTTCATCGCCTTGCACATGATGTAGCTGAGGTACGCACCCGAGGACCCGACGAGCGCACCGGTGACGATCAGCAGGTCGTTGTTGAGCAGGAAGCCGGCGGCCGCCGCCGCCCAGCCCGAGTAGCTGTTGAGCATCGAGACCACGACGGGCATGTCGCCGCCGCCGATCGAGGCGACCAGATGCCAGCCGAGAGCGAGGGCGAGCGCGGTGACGACGACGAGCAGCCACAGCACCGGCGTGATCACGTACCAGACCGTGAGGGCCACGAACACGACGAGCGCGCCCACGTTGAGCACGTTCTTGCCCGGCAGCATGAGGGGGCGCGACGAGATCCGCGCCGACAGCTTCAGGAACGCCACGATCGAGCCGGTGAAGGTCACGCCGCCGATGAAGACGCCGATGAACACCTCGGCGTGGTGGATGTCGGCCAGCGCGCCCTCGAGGCCGGCGTCGTACAGGGCGCCGTTCCACCCGACGAGCACCGCGGCGAGCCCCACGAACGAGTGCAGCAGCGCGATGAGCTCCGGCATCCCGGTCATCTCCACGATGCGCGCCCGCCACAGCCCGATCGAGCCGCCGACGACCACCGCGATCACGAGCAGCACGAGCCCGGTGGTGCCCGACGGGGTGCCCCACGCGCCCGCGGCGGTCAGCCACACCGTCGCGACGAGCGCGACGACCATGCCCACGATGCCGTAGGTGACACCGCGACGGCTCGTCTCGTGCTTGCTGAGCCCCGCGAGGCTCAGGACGAACAGCAGCGCGGCGACGACGTAGGCCGCCCCGGCGACGGCTCCGGCGACGGCGGTCATCGCGCCTCACCCTTCTGGAACATCGCGAGCATGCGCCGCGTCACGGCGAAACCGCCGAAGATGTTGATGCTCGCCAGCAGCACCGCGATCGCGGCGAGGATCTGCACGGTGAGGTCGGGGACGGTGATCTGCACCATGGCGCCGACGACGATGATGCCCGAGATCGCGTTGGTGACGCTCATGAGCGGCGTGTGCAGCGCGTGCGCGACGTGGCCGATGACGTAGAAACCGACGACGATCGCCAGGGTGAGCACCAGGAAGTGCTGCGGCAGGGGCGGCGGCGCGAACGCGCACACCGCGAACAGCGCCGCGATCCCGACGAAGACGAGCGCCGTGCGCGCGCCCGTCGACATCGGCTGCCGGGCGGGGGGCGCGGCCGCCGCGGGTGCGGGTGCGGCCGCCGGAGCGGGCGCCGCCGACACCTGGACGGGCGGCGGCGGCCACGTGACCTCGCCGTCGCGCACGACGGTGACCGTGCGCTGCACGACGTCGTCGAAGTCGAGCGACAGCACGCCGTCCTTGCCCGGGGTCAGCAGCTTCACGAGGTTGACGAGGTTGGTCGAGAACAGCTGCGACGCCTGTTGCGGCAGCCGCCCGGCGAGGTCGGTGTAGCCGAGGATCACGACGCCGTTCGCCGTGACGGTCCGCTCCCCCGCGACCGAGCCCTCGACGTTGCCGCCCTGCCCGGCCGCCATGTCGACGATGACGCTTCCCGGCTTCATACTCGCCACGTCGGCGGCAGTGATGAGCCGCGGCGCGGGGCGCCCCGGGATGAGCGCGGTCGTGATGATGATGTCGACGTCGGCGGCCTGCTCGGAGTAGATCTCGGCCGCACGAGTGTCGTACGCCTCGCTGGTCGCTCTCGCGTAGCCGTCCGCAGAGACCTGCTTCGCCTCGTCGGGCACCACCACCTCGAGGTAGTGCCCGCCGATGGAGGCCACCTGATCGGCGACCTCGGGGCGCGGGTCCGTCGCGCGCACGATCGCGCCGAGGCTCGAAGCCGCGCCGATCGCGGCGAGCCCTGCGACGCCGGCGCCCGCGACGAGCACCTTGGCGGGCGGCACCTTTCCGGCCGCGGTCACCTGGCCGGTGAAGAACCGCCCGAACTCGTGCGCCGCCTCGACGACGGCCCGGTAGCCGGCGATGTTCGCCATCGAGCTCAGCACGTCCATCGACTGCGCCCGCGAGATGCGGGGCACCGCGTCCAGGGCCAGCGCCGTGATCCCGCGGGTCGCGAGCGCGGCGACGAGGTCGGGCCGCAGCGACGGGCTCAGCGTGGCCACCAGGATCGCGCCGTCAGCCAGCCGGTCGATCTCCGCCGGCGTCGGCGCGTTCACCTTCAGCACGATCGGCGACGTCCACGCGGTGTCGGCGTCAGCCACGGCGGCTCCGGATGCCGCGTACGCGGCATCCGGGAAGGACGATGCCGCCCCCGCACCCGCCTCGACGACGACCTCGTAACCGAGGGCGAGGAGTCTGGGGACGGTGGTCGGGGTCGCGGCCACCCGGTTCTCTCCGGGCGCTTCGGCGACGATGCCTATGCGGGTCATGCGTGCCACGATGTCAGACCGCCGCACCCGAACGCCACGGATGACCCCCGACACGGCGATAAGAACCACCGAAGTTTCATATGGCACAGGGATTCATCGCCGAGCCGGTTCATAGGCGGCGGCAAGGGTCGCCGTAAGCCGGCCCCGTACCCATGAAGCATGGACACGACGCCCCCGCCCCAGACCCGACCGGAGAGTGCCGGCGACACACCCGCGACGACGCCGGGCAGACGCCGCCGCACCCGCAACATCCTCATCGCCTCCGGGCTGGTGGTCGCGCTGAGCGCCGGCGGGGGTGCCGTCTGGGCGGCCGACCGGTTCCTCGTCGAGCACGTCGAGATCGCCGATGTGTCGGAGTACGAGGCGCAGAACTCCCCCGCGAGCTCGGACTCCACGACCTCCGGCTCGGCGGATGCCGGCGACGCGACAGGCACGGAGTCCGCGAGTGATGCCACAGTGACCGACACGACCTACTCCGACGGCTCGACCTCGATCACCGTCTCGACTGTGACGGAGGGGACGGGGTCCGACACCGTCACGTACTACGTCGCCGACGTCACGCTGTCGGATGCCACTGCCGTGCGCAGCGCCTTCGCGAAGGACCAGTTCGGCGAGAACATCACCGAGCTGACCAGCGCGATCGCCGCCGACAACGACGCGATCTTCGCGATCAACGGCGACTACTACGGCTTCCGCGACACCGGCATCGAGATCCGCAACGGTGTGGTGTTCCGCGACGAGCCGGCGCGGCAGGGGCTCGTCTTCTACACCGACGGCCGCGTCGAGGTGTACGACGAGACGACGACCAGTGCCGCCGAGCTCCTCGCGGACGGCGCCTGGAACACGCTGAGCTTCGGTCCGGCGATCGTCGAGGGCGGCGCGGCGGTGGACGGCATCGAGGACGTCGAGGTCGACACGAACTTCGGCAACCACTCGATCCAGGGCGACCAGCCGCGCACCGCCGTCGGCGTCATCGACGAGAACCACCTGGTGTTCGTCGTCGTCGACGGCCGGCAGTCCGGCTACAGCGCCGGCGTCACACTGACCGAGCTCGCCGACATCATGATCGACCTGGGCGCCACCACCGCGTACAACCTCGACGGGGGCGGCTCATCGACCATGTATTTCAACGGCCAGGTCATCAACCAGCCGTCCAACGGCGGCGAGCGCGGCACCAGCGACATCCTCTACATCGCCGACGCGTCCGGCTCGGAGTGACCCCGTGATCGTCCTGATCCCGGCCTACGAGCCCGGACCCCGCCTGGCCGGCGTGGTCGCCCGGCTCTTCGGCGCCGACCCCGACATCGAGATCGTCGTCGTCGACGACGGCAGCGGTGCCGACTTCGCGACGGTGTTCGCGATGGTCGAGGGACTCGGCGCGACGGTGCTGCGCCATGACGTCAACGGGGGCAAGGTCGCCGCGCTGCGAACCGGGTTCGACCACGCGCTCGCCGTCCATGCCGGCGAAGACGTCGTCACCGCCGATGCCGACGGCCAGCACACCGTGACCGACATCCTGCGGGTGGCCGACGAGCTGCGTGCCGATGCGGCGGCCGGCGCTCCGACGCTGGTGCTGGGATGCCGGGCCTTCTCCGGTCGCGTGCCGCTGCGGTCGCGGGCGGGCAATGCGGTCGCGCGCGGTGTCTTCCGGCTCGCCGCGGGGTGGAGCCTGAGCGACACGCAGACCGGGCTGCGCGGCATCCCCTCGGAGCTCCTCGAGTGGGTGAGGGAGCAGCCGGGCGAGCGCTTCGCCTACGAGCAGAACGTGCTGCTGCGGTGCCGGCGCGCGGGCGTGGCGACCCGCGAGGTGCCGATCGAGACCGTATACCTCGACGGGAATGCGTCGAGTCACTTCCGTCCGATCGTGGACTCGGTGCGCATCATGCTGCCGCTGCTGCTGTTCGCAGGGTCGTCGCTGGTCGCGTTCGCGGTCGACACCGTGATGCTGCTCGTGCTGACCGCGCTCACCGGCGTCCTCGTGCCGTCGATCGTCGGCGCCCGCGTCGTCAGCGCCTCGGTCAACTTCGCGATGAACCGCCGCGTGGTCTTCCGTGCGAGAGGCAGCGGGATGCCGCGCCAGCTCGCCCGCTACGCCGTCCTGGCGGTCGCGCTCCTGGCCTCGAACATCGTGTGGCTCGACGCCCTCACGCGATACGGCGTTCCCCTCGTGCCGGCCAAGGTCGTTACCGAGGCCGTGCTGTTCGTCACCAGCTACGGCGTGCAGCGCAGCTTCGTGTTCGGCAGGGCACCGGGCGCACAGGAGGGTCGTAACCAACTCGGACCCCGGCCTTCGGCCCGTCATAGCAACCGCATAGCGGCCGCGACTCGAATGGAAGTCAACGAACACCCCATCGGGAGGAACCCATGACCACCAGCGCGCTCATCCTGATCGGCATCGATCTGGCCGCCGCCCTCGTGCTGAGCCTCGGGCTCTACTACCGCCGGCACCACCGCCGCGACCTCGTCGTCGCGTTCCTGGGGGTCAATGTCGGGGTCACGGCCGTCGCTGCGGTGCTCGGCACCGCCGAGGTCGCCATGGGCCTGGGACTCGGCCTGTTCGGCGTGCTGTCCATCATCCGGCTGCGCTCGTCCGAGATCACGCAGCGCGAAGTCGCCTACTACTTCGCCGCCCTCGCGATCGGGCTCGTCACGGGCCTGCCGCAGCCCGACCCGTGGCCGGTCGCCGCTCTCGTGGCGCTCATCCTCGTGGTGCTCTGGGCCGCAGATCACCCGGCGTTCCTCGCCCGCACCCGCCACCAGGTGGTGCGCCTGGACCGCGCGGTGTCGGACGACGGCGAACTGCGCGCCGAGCTCGAGGCCCGGCTGGGAGGCACCGTCAGCTCCACCACGATCCAAGAGCTCGACCTCGTGAACGACACGACCCTGGTCGATGTGCGGTATCGGATGCCGCGCCCCGGCGCCCGCCCGGCGACACCTGCCCCGGCGACGGCCCCGGCGACGGCGACGGCCGGAGCGGACCGATGACGGCCGTGGCGCGATTCGACCCCGTGACCCTCGACGGGCTCGTGGCCGAGGCATCCCTGCTCACCCGCGTCGACCGCAAGTACGTCGTGCCGCGCGACGGCCTCGACGCCGTCATCGCCGCTCTCGACCCGCAGACGCGCGTGCTCGAGATCGACGGCGCACGCGAGTTCGCCTACGAGTCGGTGTACTTCGACACCCCCGACCTGCTGAGCTTCCGCATGGCGGCGCAGCCGCGCCGGCGCCGGTTCAAGCTGCGCACCCGCAGCTACCTCGACACCGGCACTTCGTACCTCGAGATCAAGACGCGCGGCGCGCGCGGCACCACCGTGAAGGACCGCGGCGAGTACGACCCGCAGCACCGCGACCGGCTGACCGACGACGCGCGCGACGACGTCGCCGACGCGTTCACCACCATCGGCGTCGCGGCCGAAAGGGCGGAAGAGCTCGACGCCACCCTGGTGACGCGCTACCGCCGGGCGACGCTGCTCGCCCCGGACGGCTCGGCCCGCGCCACCGTCGACACGGTGCTGGAGTGGATCGAGCCCGACGGCCGCGGCTTCGCGCTGCCCGAGGTGGCGATCGTCGAGACCAAGTCGGGCGCCCGCCCGTCGGGTGTCGACCGCGCGCTGTGGCGTGCCGGGCATCGCCCGGCGACCGTCAGCAAGTACGCCACCGGCCTCGCGGCCCTGCATCCCGACCTGCCCCGCAACCGCTGGTCGCGCCTGCTGCGCGGCCCGTTCGACGACGCGCACCGCGCCGCACCCCAGACCCGAAACGCCCCCACGAACGAGGAGGACTCGTCATGCCCCGCCCCCACCTTCGCCGCCGCCTGATCCTGGCCGCCGCACCCCTGACCCTCGCCGGCGTCGTGCTCGCCGGCTGCGCGGCGACGCAGGCTGCCGCCTCCGGTTCGAGCTCCCCGTCCACCGACAGCTCGAACACCGAGACCGCCGCAGTCGTCGACTCCGACCTCAGTGCGGCCGCCGTGCTCGCGGCCAACCACGACGTCACGACGGTGAACGACGACGAGTGGAGCGAATCGGATGCCGCCGACATCACCCTGAGCGGCTCCTCCGCGTCGTCCGACTCCGACGCGGTGACCGTCGACGGCTCGACGGTCACGATCACCGAGGCGGGCGTCTTCCGTCTGTCGGGCTCGCTCGATGGACAGGTCGTCGTGGCCGCCCCGGACGACGCGCAGGTCGTGCTCATCCTGGACGACGCCGACATCACGGCATCCGACTCCCCCGCCATCACGGTGAGCGGTGCCGACGATGTGGCCCTGTACCTCGCCGACGGCAGCGCCAACGCGGTGTCGGACGCCTCGTCGTACGCCGACGACGCCGACGCGAACGCCGCGATCTACTCCAAGGCCGACCTGACGATCTCGGGCACGGGAGCGCTGGAGGTCTCGGCCAACGGCAACGACGGCATCACGTCGACCGACGACCTGGTCGTCCTGTCGGGCGAGATCACCGTCGACGCCGTGGACGACGGCCTGCGCGGCAAGGACTCGCTCACCGTCGAGGGCGGCACCGTCGCGGTGACCGCGGGCGGCGACGCGCTCAAGAGCGACCAGGACTCCGACACCACCCAGGGCTTCGTGGCGATCACCGGCGGCACCGTCGATCTCACCAGCGGCGACGACGGCATCGCCGCCGCGACCGACGCGGTGATCACCGGCGGCACCGTCGACATCAGGTCAGGAAAGGATGCCGCCAGCGCTTCGGACAGCGCCAAGGGCGTCACTGCGGGCGTGGTCGTCGCGATCGACGGCGGCGAGGTCGCGATCGACGCGACCGATGACGCGATCCATTCGAACGGATCCGTCGGCATCGGCGGCGGCACAGTGACCGTCTCGACGGGCGACGACGGCATCCACGCGGACCAGCGCCTCGAGATCCGCGACGGAGAGGTCTCCGTCTCCGAGTCGTACGAAGGCCTCGAAGGCACCGACATCGCCATCTCGGGTGGCACCGTCGACGTCACCGCGAGCGACGACGGCGTCAACGGCGCCGGCGCGAGTTCGGGCGGCGAGCAGGACACCGGCGAGACCATCTCGATCTCGGGTGGCACGGTCACCGTCGTCTCGGGCGGCGACAGCCTCGACTCCAACGGCACGATCACCATCTCTGGCGGCACGACCGTCGTGAGCGGCCCGAGCGACTCGGGCGGTCAGGGCGCCCTCGATTCCAACGGCACCATCACGATCGACGGCGGTGAGGTGCTCGTGGCCGGCACCGCGCTGGTCGACCCGACCGGGTCGCAGCAGTGGCTCGCGGCGACGGCCTCGGGTTCGGCGGGCGACACCGTGACGATGACGGATGCCGCAGGCACCGTGATCGCCACATTCGAGGCCGGCCGAGACTTCGGCGCGGTGTTCTACAGCGGCCCGGCGGTCACCGACGGCGGCTCGTACACGGTGGCCGTCAACGGCACCACGGCCGCAACCGTCACCGAGGGCTCGAACGTCGCCGACGGCGGGTTGGGCGGCGGAATGGGCGGCGGCCCCGGTGGCGGCGGCGGCCCGCGCCCCTGACGGACGCGGGGCCGGACGCCACCGAAAACGTGGGAGCTTCCTCCGAATCGGCACACGTCGGCGCGTACGGGTTGCAGACGGGCACGGTTCTCGGCATCGTGGCCGGTCCACAGCCCCAACGGAAAGGAAAAGCATGCTCACGCTGACCCAGACCGCCGCCGAGGCCGTCAAGGAGATCGTCTCGCGGGTGCCCGCCGTCCAGGACGGAGGAGTCCGCATCCGCGACACGGGAGGCACCGGTGGATTCGAACTGAGCGTCGCCCCCGACCCCCAGCCCGCCGACACGGTCGTCGTCACCGACGGCGCCCGCGTGTTCCTCGACGAGACCGCCGCGATCGCACTCGAGGATCGTGTGCTCGACGCGGAGCTCTCCGAGGACGGCGCCGTGCGCTTCGCCCTCGCAGCCCAGGGCTGACCCCGCACCCGTGGCCCCGGCATCCACTCCCGGTGATCCGGGAGGGATGCCGGGGCCTTCGCTATTCGCTTGCGGCGGCGCCGTCGCACAGCGCGAAGACGTAGGCCTCGTCGTCGGGACCGACGAGATCGCGGTCGCGCAGCACCAGCGACGCGGGCGCCGACGGATCGGCGCAGGCGGCGGCGAAGTCCACGTCGGTGTCGGTGTACTCGACGGCGATCACGTGCGCGCCGTAGGCGTCCGCGTACAGGCCGCACTCGTCGTACACGGTGCACTCCTCGGCCACCGCGAAGTCGAATCCGGCGATCTCGTGAAGCAGGTCGGCGTCCTCGGCGGCGTTCTTCTGCGCTGCGGCCAGCCCGGCGCCATGAGCGGCATCGACGAGCATCGTCGCGAGCGCGAGGTTGTCGTCGAGCGTCAGCGCCCCGTCGCTGCGCTCGTACGTGTCGAGGTTGTCGAATTCGACGGCGTCGAAGCCGGACTCGGCGCAGCCCTGGATCCACGGGGCGGCGATCTGCGCGATCTGTGCGCGCCCCGCCTCGGACGAGGTGTCGAGCAGCGCCTCGTCGGGCCAGTCCGGATCGAACACCGGGTCGCCGTCGGCATCCGTCAGCAGAGCGCCGGTCGGCCAGTCCTCCAGCTCGCCCGGCTGGGTCTGAAAGCCGTTGACGTAGCAGATCGAGTAGGCGCCCGGTGCGGGGTCAGCGGTGCGGTCCCGCGCAACGATCTCCACTCCGACGGGCGGGTCGTACGAGGCCCCGAGCTGATAATCCGGTGCCGCGCCGGCCGGCGGGAGGGTGACGGCTGGTGCAGGCTCCACGGAGCAGGCGGCAAGCCCCACGGCGAGCGCCGCCAGCGCGAACGCCGCACCGGCGAAGTGCGTCTGGCGGCTCCGGATCACGAGGCGAGGGTACACGGCGCCGGTGCCCAGCCCGGGTAGACTCATCCGGCCAGCCTCTGTAGCTCAATGGAAGAGCAGTTCCGTCCTAAGGAAACGGTTGGGGGTTCGAGTCCCTCCAGGGGCACAGTCTCTTTTTGCCTCTGACCAGGTATTTCTTCTGTGGTCAGACCACTCAGAATGCGTTTTTGCCCGCTTTTTGCCCGCATTCTGAAAAATTCGGCACGCCGAAATCGATGTGTGCAACGGCCTGCGCGCGACGTCTGAGAGCGCCGAAATCCAGCGTTTCGGGCGAAATCTGCCTCGTCGAAAAACTGAGCAATCTGCTCTCTGCGGCTACTGCGGTCGGGCGTAGCGGGTCTGCGGACCCGAAGGCAGCGCCACGAGCGGCATCTGGTCGTTCAGTCGCGTCGCGACGGCATCCAGATCGTCGTCGAAGAGGTCGGCGTACGTGTCCAGCGTCATCGCCGCCGACGCGTGGCCGAGCATCCGCTGCACCGCCTTCACGTTCGCGCCCGAGCTGATCGCGAGTGACGCGGCGGTGTGCCGAAGGTCGTGAGGGGTGAGGCGCGGGATCGATGGATCGAACTCTTGCGCGCGGCGGACCGCGTTCGCGAACCATCCCTTGCTGCCCGAGTTGCGCATGTGGTTGACGCCGTCGCCGAACAGCAGTCCCTCGGGTCCCTTGCCGGCGCACGCCTGCTCGATCATCGGCACGAGGCGCTCCGGGTACGGGACCGAGCGCTTCTCGTGCGTCTTCGGCGTGCCGACGTGGATCTCGTACGCGATCATCACCGCGTTCTCTTCGATGACGAAGCGCCGTCGGAGGCGATTTACGCTGCGCACCCGCAGTCCCGTCGCCTCGCCCCAACGCAGGCCCGTGTACGCCAGCGTCAGGACGAGCGTCGGATACGCGGAGCAAGCCGCCAGTGTCGCGACCTGGTCGTGCGTGAGGTAGACGCGCCGCTTGCCGGGCCCGCGTCGAGGAAGACTGCGCACGTGGCGGGCCGGGTTGCTCGCGAGGCGCCGATCGTCGATCGCGACGTCGAGGATGCCGGCGAGGACTCCCAGGGCGCGAATCACGACGGTCCGTGACTTCTGCGTCGCGAGGTCGGCGACCCAGTCCTGGACTTCAGAGCGACGGATCGACGAGATCTCTCTGTCGGCCCAGACCGGCGCGACGTGGTTCTTCCACGCGCGCTCGAGCGTCATATAGTACGAGGGCTTCGACATCGGAGGTTGCTTGGATCGCAGCCAGCTGTCGGCGAACATCCGAACCGGAACGCGTGACATTGACGGGTCGATGTACTCGCCCTTCGACTTCGACACCGTGACCATGGAGAGGTACAGCTTCGCCTCGCGCATGGTCGTGAAGCCGCGCTTCTCCGCCTCGGTGCGATCAGGCTTGCGATAGCGCACGCGGTAGCGCCGACCCTTCGCCGATTCGTACGGCGTGATGCTGCCCATCTCGACCTCCGATCTTCGCCAGGATGATGGTCAGTATCGGGCCAGTGTCGGACACAGGACGGGAGTCGTCAACGCGGTCGATGACGGATGTGGACAGATGTCGGAAGACGTCGTCTACTGGCGTTGAGGTGGAGGGGGCGCCTCCCTCCGACGCCGAGAGTGTAGCGATCAGTCGCGTCTCCGTCCTCGCCGCTCACTCCTTGCAGACTCCGCGCTGGCGCGTCGCTTAGCAGCCGTTCGACGGCGAGCACTGCGCCGCGCCCGATCGCTGGGGTGGCTGTTGTCGGAGCGACGGCGGGATGTGTAGGCGGCTATGGTCGCGACGCACGACTACGGGAGCGGGCTCGGCAAATGCGGCTTGCGGACGAGTTAGCTGGGCGCGGGGCACTAGAGAAACCTGGAACGGATATGGTCGACGGACGACCACATCGGGAGGCCAGCGGTGGCACGAATCATCTCTGTCGAGGACGGACATCAGGATGTCCGTGGTCACGTGTCCGAGGTCGAATGCTACGTGCAGCAGGTGACGACGGCGGATGGCGAGTTGCTCGTCCACATCAGCACCTTCGGTTCTGTCCAGAGGCAATCTGCGCCAAAGAGCAGCCAGTCCATGCAGTTTGACCTCGCCGCTGCGGCGGCACTCGTTGACCGGTTCGTGACGGCCTTCGGTCCCGCTGTCCTCCCAGATCGCTGAGCAGGTATCGGCCATCGGCGTGATTGGGCAGGCCGCCAATCGATGTCCCCCTCCAACGACCTCTCCGCAACCGATCGCTGGGGTACTGTGCCCTGTCCTCGTCGGTCGGGCAGCGATTTTCGGAGTGGTCCACGGCAGGCGCGGCGCGCTGCCGGCTCAGTGTCGTAGGCGCTAAGTAAGCTTGCTCCGAACTCAGAGCTTGGGGCTGAGGGAGTTGCGATGGAGGAGACAGACGAGTGGTGCCGGAATACACACTTGGAGAACTCTTCTCAGGACCTGGCGGCATGGCCTTGGGCGCGCACAAGGCTGCGCGAGCAGCGGGCGTCGGTCTTCGGCACGGGTGGGCGAATGACTATGACGCAAACACGGTGAAGACATATATCGAGAACATCAAAGGCGCGTCCGAAGAGTCCGTGATCTGCGGCGACGTGCGCTCACTCGACATCGAATCTCTGCCGCACATCGATGGGTTCGCGTTCGGGTTTCCATGCAATGACTACAGCCTGGTGGGAGAGAATCGCGGACTGAAAGGGGAATTCGGTCCGCTTTTCGCGTACGGCGTGAAAGTGCTTGAACATCATCAGCCGCAGTGGTTCGTCGCCGAGAATGTCAGCGGTCTTCGCAGCTCGAATGGCGGCGCCGACTTCGCGTATATTCTCAAGTCATTGGGGGAAGCCGGACCCGGTTACCGGCTTACACCTCACCTGTATCGATTCGAGGACTACGGCGTCCCTCAACGCCGCCATCGCATCATCGTCGTCGGAGTTCGAAAGGACTTGCCGATCACGTTCCGCGTGCCGACTCCGACACATCTGGGCAGCGGGAAGTGGAAATCCGCCTCATCCGCGCTGGAGAACATTCCGGCCGACGCGCCGAATCAGGAGCTCACGCGCCAGTCGCCGACCGTCGTCCGGCGTCTCGAATTGATTGATCCCGGCGAGAATGCGTTCAACGCACGTAGGATGACGGACGATCTGCGGCTAAACGTCAAGGGGGCGACGCTCAGTCAGATCTACAAGCGTCTTCACCCCCAAAGACCGTCTTACACGATCACGGGCTCCGGTGGAGGCGGCACCCACGGCTACCACTGGTCCGAACCGCGTGCACTCACCAATCGCGAACGCGCGCGCATACAGACGTTTCCCGACAACTTCAAGTTCATGGGGCCGAAGGAAAGTGTTCGAAAGCAGGTAGGGATGGCTGTGCCGCCGCGCGGTGCATTCCATATCTTCCAAGCTCTGTTCCGTTCCTTCCAAGGCGAGCCCTACGAATTTGTCCAGGCGAATCTCAACGACGATGGATCGCCCGTAGATCACGAACTTCTCCTCGACGCGTAGCCGCCAGGCGAATCGCGTATTGTCACACGTCCCCTATGCTCACCAATTGACTCTTGTTGACAGGATCTCCGATGTCGCAGACGCCGCTCCCCGCCGAATTGTTCCGCAACGGACTGCTCGCGTTTGAGGGAATCCTCGCGGGCCAGTTAGGCCGTTCTGCATCAGCCGCAGAAGCCGAAGCCCGCCAGGTCATGGAAGGCTTGATGCCCGGGTTCGGGCTCGCGCTCGATCTGTACCTCGCGGATCAACGAGACATCATCGAGACGATTAAGCTCGGAAATCTCGTCAAGAACGATGGCGGTTACACGTCGTGGTACAGCGGGCCTCGGATCGCTACAGGCGAATGGCCCGAATACAAGAAGATCTTGAGCACAAAGTTGCCGGAGCCGGCCGTGCAGGGAATCGACGAGTCGACTACGCGAATTCTTTCGCGATGCGCGAATCCTAAGGAACCAGGTGATCGTCGCAAAGGCCTGGTGATCGGATACGTACAGTCGGGTAAGACCGCCAACTATGCGGGTCTGGTCGCTAAGGCGGTGGATGCCGGCTATCGCATCATCATCATCCTCGCGGGCATGTACACGAATCTCCGGGCGCAGACGCAGCTTCGACTCGAGACCGACCTTAACGTCAATGACGCCAAGGACAAGAACGGAGTCGCATGGTCGTTGCTGACAGGCCGAGACACCGATATCGCCCCCAGCAACAACGTCGGCTTCATGTCCAGTTCAACCAATGTCGCGATCATGATCGTGAAGAAACACGAGAAGCGTCTCGCAAACGTCGCACGGTTCCTTCGAGACATTAACGACGACACGTTGCGCAACCGCGCTGTCCTGATCATCGACGACGAGTCGGATCAGGCGACGCCCAATACGCTGAGCGACCGGGAGCTGGTCTCCACGATCAACAAGCGCATTCGCGGTATCTGGAACGAAGTGCCCACTGGAACATACGTCGCGTACACCGCGACTCCATTCGCAAACATGTTCATCGACCCGAACGATCCGGAAGACCTCTACCCCGAGGACTTTGCGATGGTACTGCCGCGACCCGAGGGTTACATGGGTGCCGACAGCTTCTTCGACGTCGATCAGGACGCTGACCGTGATGAAGACGAACCCATCTATGCGCTGTCGCACGTGATCGATCTCGCTGAAGCTCAGTCCTTGGTGCCGGGGAGGGAAATCGACGACTTCGAGCCGGAAGTCACTCCGTCGCTGGACGACGCCATCCGCTGGTTCATAATTGCGACCGCCATCCGCCAGATTCGGACAGGCACGACCAACCACTCGTCGATGCTTCTCCACACGTCGCACCGAGTGGCGGCACACCAGCGACTCAAGGACGCTGTGGCGTCCTTCACCGAGGATCTCGCGCTGCGTCGTGATGCGGAGGAGGAGTCGTTCAGATCGGTCTTTGTGCGCGAGACCGAGCGGACGACACACCTGCGGGGTGAGGAGCTCATTCCGGAGTGGCCCGCAGTCTGGAATCAGGTGCGTGAGATCATTGGTCGACTGACCGTGAAGATCGACAACGGTCAATCGGACGATCGCCTCGTCTACCCCGACGATTCTCCCCAGTTCGTCATTGCGATCGGTGGCGGCACCCTCTCAAGGGGTTTGACCCTAGAAGGTTTGGTCGTCTCGTATTTCCTGCGAACCTCTAATACCTACGACACCCTTCTCCAAATGGGCCGTTGGTTCGGATTCCGACCGCACTACCAGGATCTCGCCCGCGTGTGGGTCGGGCCTGGGCTCCTCGAGGACTATGGACATCTCGCTCGAGTCGAGCGGGAGATCCGCGCGGAGGTAGCGGTACTCGAAGCCGAGGGAAAGACGCCTCGGGAACTTGCTATCCGAGTTCGAACTCACCCCGGCCGCCTGCAGATCACATCGCCCGGGAAGATGACGAATGCAATGATCGTCCACGCTGGGCTTGGCGGGAGTCGGCGGCAGACAATCTACCTCGACCGATCGGCCGAAGGCGCGATTAAATCGCAGACGGCTGCTCGTGGCCTCATCGAGGCGGCGCGGTCGCGAGGCGCGACTCAACTACTGCACGACCCGTCTGGGAAGAGCTCCCGCGACTCGCAGATATTCGCGGGGCTGAGCAACGATGACGTGGTCGATTTCCTCCGCAAGTACTGGGTCGCTTCCGACCCGTGGCTGCAGGCAGACAAGATGGCAACCTGGCTCGCGAATCACGGCTCGAAGGTCACGTGGAACGTGGTGCTGGTGTCTGGACCCCGAAAGAGAGGATCCTTCGCCTACGCTCCAGGTGTTGAAGTTGGGCTGGTCAGTCGTGCTCCTCTCCAGGAGGAGTACTGGACGCCAGAGCGCCTGGACGGGGAGCTGCCAGAAGGTTCCGACGTCATCAATATCCGCGCGCTGATGTCGGGCACAGACTCGATCCTTGACCTCGAGATCCTCGCGGCCAACGGTGCGCTCGTCGATCCGAACGGGTTGCTTCAATCCACCGATACCAGTCGCATCGAAAGCGTCCGCGCGACGAGAAAGGCGATCGCCCCTGACGTCGGGACGCTACTACTCTATGCCGTCGATAAGGATTCTCAGCCTCTGGCGAAGTCGAAGACCCGCCGAGAGATGGGGGCGCCGGCGCACCTGATTGGCCTTGGCGTGATCTTCCCGCATGCGGAGACCGAGGAGCAAGGTGAGTTCGTCGCCGCGGATGTTCAGCCTCCCGTCGTCGAGGATGAGCCGTCAGAGAGCTCAAGCTGGCAGGACACCGAAGGTGACTACTCCCACCCGGAGGAACGATGAGCACCGGGTATGCCCGCGTCGAACACGCGCTGAAGATTCTCGGGACCCGTAGTCCGCGGGTCGGCGAAGCGATCGCTGCATCGATCGGTCCTGACCGAGACATGCACGAAGCACGGCTGGCGAAGGACCATCTCGGCATCGTGCACTTGATCGTCACTCTCCCTTCCGGTCGCAGTCGATTCGCGCCTCCTCTCGGCGACGTTCTCCCCGCGACCTGGCTTGACGAGGACCTTGATGACGGCGTCAAGACCTCCTTGGACGTGGCGAGCACCGATCCCAGTCTCACGCCGACTTTCCTCTCCCTGGTGGGCGAGATGCTCTCGCGTGTGGACGAGACTGACGCTCCCTGCATTGACGAGCTCATGAGTGTTCTCAGTTCCTGGCGGGAGGCGCTCTCGCGGGAGAAGCGTACGCTCTCTCGCCAGCGGTTGATCGGGCTCTTCGGCGAGCTGACAGTACTGGCACGGCTCGCCGAGAAGGACCCTTCCCGCGCGAAATCTGCATGGCGGGGACAAGCGGGCTACCGGCACGACTTCTTCCTGAGCAACGCTCTCGAGGTGAAGGCGTACACCGGTACTGATTCGCCGTCTGTTGAGATTCACGGTGCGCATCAACTGGATCCGCCAATCGGCGGATCTCTCCACCTCCTAACGCTACGGCTCGAAGAGAGCCCTGAAGGGGAGACCATCGCTGAGCTGATCAACCGCGTCGACGCTCTTGGCCTGCCGAAAGGCCTGCTATTCGAACGTTCCACTGATGAATCGCCCGTCGCGGCTGACGACACCGTCGCCTTCGTGGTCGCCGAAGAACGACTGTTTCTCGTCAGCCCCGACTTCCCGGGGGTGCGCGCATCCGTCGTCGGCGCGGAAGCGTTGACCGCAGTTTCCAGGCTTCGTTACTCACTGTTGCTCGATGCCTGCCCTGACAGCATCGACTCTGACCTGCTTCCATCCGTCTTGGAAAGACTTTGATTCCTTCTGCTCTAACGCCGATCGAGCCGCTCGATTGGTATCCGAAGAAGTTCACGCCGGGAGACATGGATGCGACCGGCGGTGAACGTCTGCTCGGCCGCACGGAGTTGTCACCCCTCGAGGTGCTGATTCGCGAGACCGCCCAGAATAGCTGGGATGCGAGGCTCGACGACATGCGCCCCGTCTACGGGGTCAGCCTTCGGCGGGCGGACTTCCGTTTTCGGGGGGATCTCGCCCGTCTGCTTCCTGAGAAGCGTCGAGCGACACCAGTTGGGCAGCTCGCTTATGACTGTCCCTACGTGCTCGAGGTCTTCGACCGCGGGACATGTGGACTGGACGGACCTGTCACGTTGATGCCAGTCCAGGGCGATCTGCCCCGCAACTTTCAAGATCTGATTCTCAAGGTGGGGGTACCTCGAGACGACGGCAAAGGTGGGGGCACATATGGTTTCGGCAAGACTGCCTCGTACGCGTTCAGTAGCCGCGGAACCGTTGTCTACTGGACACGATGCAGGAATGAAGAGGGGCGGCTCGAACACCGCCTCATCGCTTCCGCATTTCGCGGGTCTTATCAGGAGTCCGGGGTTCAGTACACCGGTCGTCATTGGTGGGGGCGTCGCGACGGTGAGAACATTTACCCGCTTATCGGCCCAGAAGCGGAGGCGCTCGGCGGTCGACTGTTCAAGCGGGGCTTTGGAGCAGGGGAGACTGGCACATCGATGTTGATCATCGAGCCGACCCTCACGCCCGAGAGCCTCGGTTCCACGCCCGCGGATGAACTGCCGCTGACTGACGACGGCGAAGACATCCTAGGTGAGTTCGCTGCCCGTGCGCGGAGCGCGATACGCCGACATCTCTGGCCCAAACTCATCCCCACGCCGGGTGCGGTCGAATCGCCCATGGACATCTCACTCGAAGCTGGCGACACCACGGTGCCACTTGTGGACGAGAAGCCAGGCGCGATCGAACTCTGGGGTGCCGGACTCAACGCGATCAGATCGGTGCGACAGCGAGGCACAACATCAATTGCGACCCCGCAAGGGTTGCCTATCAATGTATTGGCGGTGACGCGGCTCCAGCAGACAATCGGCCACGTCGCTATAGTGCGGCGGATTCTCGCTTTGGAGAATCCACCGAATCATGACGACTTGGATCCTCTTGAGAATCCCGCAGTCATGCGAATTTCGCTTATGCGGGGCCAGCCCGAGCTGGTCGTCGCCACCGTCGACTGGGTTGCCCAGTCGCCGCTCGAAGGCATGGACTGGCTGGCCGTTTACAAGTCGAGCGACGATTGGGACGCCATCTACGCACGCACGGAACCGCCGGCGCACGACGCATGGGTCAGCAGCTCGGGGGGAGAGCCCGGACTCGTGGTGAAAGCGACCAAGCAGCGCGTCACCAAAGCGATTCGAGACGAAATGTATCCCGAGCCGGTCGTCGTTGAAGCCGAACATCGTCCGGTTCGTACCGGGGCGTTGTCTCGTCGTTTTGGCTACCTCGTACCATCGCCCGCTGTCTCAGCGCCATCAACGCCAGCAACTTCTGAGGGCGCCTCGGGCAGGCGCCGTGGCAAGCCGACGAGCCGAAGTCGCCTTCAGATTTCAGCTCCGCGACTCGTCCGAACCTACGAGGATGGTCGCCAGCGTCAAAGTGTCAGCTTCAGCGTCGCGGGCGGGTCGGCATCCATCGTGACGCTGAGCGTGAGTCTGATCGGGGACGAAGGCGCCCACGAGACCCTCGACGCGGACGAGCTCAACCTCGAGTGGCGCGACGCAGTTGCAGTCGGTGCAGGGAAAGCCCTAGTACAGGGCAGCCAGTCTGCATCAGTGGAATTCACTGGGGCAGCTCGTCGAGCACTCCGCATTGAGATGAGTGCGGAGGAACACCGTGGCGATAATTGAGTCCCGGCCCTATCTCACACCCGCAGCAAGCGCGGTCGAGGCGACGATCTCGCTTGTTCCGGACGACCTGGACCTCGATCGAATCGGCGAAGATTGGGCGCCGGGCGATGACCTCACTTTCCGGTGCGTCGCTTCCCTTGACGACTTGTTCTGGACGGAGACCTCGATTGACCAGGGCGAAGAGATCTCACTGGTCGTAGTTGTGGCATGCGCTTCCGCCCGCGCGCGGTGGCGGGCGGAATCCCCCTTCAAGCTGGTGGGCGGCACCTGGTGTGCGGACCTGGACCTCGTCGTTGACGGGGGCGAGATTGCAGTCGATCTCACGGCGGACGTGTGGGTAGTCGGCCCGGGGCGAACTGGCAGCTCCAACGCCGCTCACGCAATCCACCAGGGGGCGAAGCTCTGGCAGCTTGGTTCGCCGATGTGGATCCCGCTCGAGCGAGCGAGCACGGACTTCCCCACATCCGCCTTGTCCTTCTCTGGGACCGGGCGCCGCGCGGTCCCATGGTCGGTGGAGACTGCAACTGATGCGGAGCCGCATTGGAGCATCAGCGGGTCGGTGCGCCTGTACGTGAATACTGATCTCGCGGTCTGCCACTCCATTGTCGAGGGCACCGCGAGTGAGGATGTCTACTCGGCGATCACGTGCGACATCCACCTCGCGGTCCTGCATCAGATCGGCTCATGGCGTGACTCGGTCAATGGCGCGGCCCTCCAGGCCACCGCTGATGACGATCACGGATCTCTCGCCGCGATGGGCGCACACATTGCACTCACCCTCGGTCTCTCGCTGGACGAGGCGTGTCGTCTGGCAGTCGAAGACCCTCTTGGCCTCGCAGTGCGATCACGCGAGTCAGTCGAATACTACGGAAAGGCTGGAGCTGCATGAGCGTCGTTTATCCGCGACTCAGCCGCTCCGATATCGCGAGCGAGATTAGTCGACTCGAGCGCACTCTGGGCTCCGGCGGCGTCGCACAGGCCTTCCCTGATGGCGGACACCATCCTGGCGCGATATTCCCATCCGTAGGTGTGCCTGTACCGGTCGCGCGTCTTCGTGAACTGCATGCAATGACCTTTGACGCTGTGCATGCGCTCGATGTGCGCCGCCGCGCAGATCGTGACAGGCTCTTCGACGTCACCGTCGGAAATGTGCTCGCTTCATGGTTCGAGGAGGATGGACGAAGTCAAGCAGCGCATCCCGACATCTGGCCGTACATCACCCTTGTCGTCCTTCCCGACCTCGCTGTTCAGCGATTCGGACCCGATGCGGTGGGTAAGCTCCCTCACGATCGGTTCGCCGCTGGGCGTCGCAATGTCTTTCAAAGGCTCTACCTCCGATCGTGGATCTTGGGTGATCTGCTGAGCGATCCCGAGTTGCCGCTGTTCGAGGACGAGCTCGTTGGCCTCGTCGACCGAAACCTCTCATCCGATCACCGATTGGCGCGAATGGTCAGTGAGCAGATCAGGAACCTTGATCGAACCGAGAATCGGAGGGAGCCGGTCCGCAACGCGTTCAAGACATTGCAGTTCGAGTTGCGTGTCACCGACGTATCATCCTTGAACGATGACGCCCTTCGATCGCTCCTCAGCGGCATGTTTCAACCTTCGACCTGACCCACGTCTTGGTCGGTGCACCCAGATGTCGACGCAATGACCGGATCCTGGGCGTCCAGCGAGGGTGCGCGACGCACGATGGTCGCCAACCGTAGACGCGATACGCAACCTGAGTTGCGAATCCGTCGGCTCCTCCATGCGGCCGGCCTTCGGTATCGCGTGGATTTTGCGCCCTTGCATGGGCTGCGGTCTCGTGCGGACATCGTCTTCACGAAGCAGCGCATTGCCGTCTTCATCGACGGCTGCTTTTGGCACGGTTGCCCGACCCATGCAACCGCTCCCAAGGCGAACGCCGACTACTGGGGGCCGAAGCTCGCGCGAAATCGGGCGCGAGACACGGAGGTATCGAGGAGGCTGGTGGAGAGTGGCTGGGAGGTCCTCCGCTTCTGGGAACACGAGCCGCCAGAGGAGGTTGCCAAAGTCATTGAGGAGAAGTGGCTTGAGTCGATGAATCCGCCGACCACGCCGATTCAGACAGCTCGTTGACGGACCAGGTGCGACGAAGATTCGAGGCCAGATGGTGTTAGCTCCCTCTTTGCCGTCGAAGTGACATGTCCTCGGCAGTTCTTAGCTGATGTGCGCCTGCTTCCGGGTGATCCGGCTGCTGGATTCGAGCATTCGAACCTTCTCGGCGCTATCAACCCCCAATTCGACGCATCGTGAGATATCGAAGAGAGGGTGATCATCGGGCAACGGGTTGCGTTCGCCGAGCATTGCGCGCTGACCTTGGATGAGGACCGGAAGCCCGAAGAGGTATGCGAGATCGGGCACAACGCGAAGTACGAATTTGCGTGCAAACTCGAGTCGTCGATCCACGCTCGCGAGGCCGCGCGCGATACCAATGTCTTGGATCTCCAAGAGTGCCGCGCCTTCCATCCAGAGCGGGAGGATCGCCCGGATATGATCGATGAGCGTTGTACTCGCTGCCGACCATTCTCCGAGCTCCTCAGGAGCGCCAGTAAGTGCCGCCCTGCTACCGACACGTAGAACCTCCTCGACCATGGCGGGTCGATCGTGGAGGACGTCAAGCACCCACTCAACCCACTCTTTGATCACGCGGGACTGCTCGAGTGCCGGATCAAGCCTCTCAGCCACGTACATAACGTCGGCAACAGGTAGACCTGAGATCAGCGAACATCGCCGTGCCCAGGGAGCGATGGACTCGCCTGCAATCGTTGCGGTTAGTTGTGCGACTCGCGTCCCAATCCACTCATCGGATCCTCGCTCACGTGCTGAGTATGCGGCGAAGCTTCGACGGAGCATCTCTGGGCCAACCACCGCGTCTGCAACACTTCCCACGCGGCGGGAGAGATATTCAAGCAGGGGCGCCTCCGTCTCCGAATCGAGTCCATCGAGGAGCACGCGAATGGGATCATCTACTGTGACGCATTGGTCGCTCTTGGAGAAGGCGGCCTGCAGGGGCGACCATCCGGAACCCATCTGAGCGGCTCCGTCATACTCCACGACCTCGCCCGGGATGGCTAGGACGAGAGCATTTGCATGGGAGCCAGCTCGCCCGGCGCGACCGGCGGCGTTGAGCAACTCATGCGCCTCAAGTCGGATTCTCTCATTAGAGCTCGAGTCAAATCGCCGGTCTCCAGCGATGATTACGAACTCACTCGGAAAATTCATTCCCTGACTGACTGTCGAGGTAGCGACAAGCACCGGTACGCCGTCGGGACGTCGGTACAGAAGCTCGTGCAAACGGCGTTCGTCGGGAAGGAGTAGACCATGGTGCGGAATCGCCGCACCGACCACTGCATTGCCGTCGAAGTCGAGGTACAAGGCGGATCGGTCACCGAGAAGCTCCGCGCTACGGTCGACAAGCCGCAACTCGGCCTCAACAAGTGGAGTCTTGTGCTCGGACGACGACGACACGTCGCGAGCTATGGACGACGTCCAACCAATCTGCTGCGTAAAGACCAGAGTCTTGAGACCAGACTCAGCGGCAGCGTGTGCGAGCCGTGCGGCGACTTGATTGGCGTTCGGCGTAAGCCACCATGCGCCTTGCCGATCGCGGTGACCCCCTACTCCCAGTTGAACTGGTGTCTCCAGAAGCGGCGTCAAGCGGTAGTCGCGCGTGTTCGTGGACTCCCAGGTGGACTGGAGGCTGAAGAATCCGTGAGGCACCGCGACCATTGCCTTCCTGACCGTGGCAGGCGCACCCTGGGTGGTGGTAGTGCGATAGGCGACATCAAGTGATTCACGTAGTCGTTCGATTTCGTCAAGCCGATAGACCAGGGCCCCGCGCGCCTGCCTGGTGGGCTTCCACGGATTGTCCAACGCAAGCGCCCTGCGCCCGGTGATGTCGCTCAGCCACCCAGCGAGTTCAGAGGTATTCGCGAACATGGCCGATACCAGCATTAGGTCCGAGGCGGGAAAACGCGATGCGAGCGTCAGAAAGCACAGCGAGGCATCTAGGGCGCGACGCGTAGGCGTTTCGCCTTCGCTATGCATGAGGTGCGCTTCATCGAAAAGTATGAGTCCGACGTCTCCGAATCGAGCCGGATCTAGGCCAAGGGCGGACAGGCAACTTTCCGGCGTCATTATGAAGATCTCGGAGACGTCATCTTCAGTCGGTACGAGTTCCTCGTCTGCGTCTCGTTGCGCGGTTACCCGCGCATCGGGCGCAGCCAGTCTGAATGATCTTGCAAGTTGATCGATCAATGACAGTGTGGGTGCGAGACAGACAACGTTCTTGTTTCGGAGGACGGTAGCAGCGACTTTCAGCTCAGACACGGTGGACTTCCCGGCGCCGGTCGGGAAGGACAGCACGGCGGAAACGCCGGGGTCGAGAAGTCCAGAGTCGAGTGCGGCGCGATGGTTTCGCCAGAGCAGCGGTCTCTGCCTGATCGTCCCGGAGAGGGTTCTCCACCACCGAGACTCGTCGATGCCTGTCGGTGTAGGGATTGAGGCCGTAGAGGATTCGATGAGGACCGACTCGGCCATATCAAGGAGCTTCGCGAGATGCCACGGGCCAGCGATCAGGTTAATCGAGGTTCGCAAGCCCTCGGGTGATCTGAATGTGAACTCCGAACCCATCGCCGACGCGATCTGTGCGAATCGGCCGGCCTCCCAGCCTGAACCCTCGCGCGGGTTGGCGAGGTATGCCAAGAGATCTGTGAGCACACGTTCACAGCGCCAATACCCGACGGCAGCGCCAACCCCCGTCGGCCCCGCCGCATTGTCAAGGGCAACCTCGGGCGCTTTCGACGTAACGCGGACTTCACCACGTCCGAGCTGCCGCAGACGTTGAATGAGTGGTGCGAAGGTTTCGCCGTCTGTCGGCTGGAGATCATTGGCGACCTCGGCGGCGTCTGCCGATGCATCGGCAACGAGAAAGAGCAGCACCGAGGCTATTCGTGGAGCGATCGAGCCCGGCTCAAGCCGTGGGCTATCGGAATCGGCGTCGGGGAATGCCTCAGCCAGCGCTCGATATGCACTCGCGGCGACGTATGCGGCGGAGGATCGAAGTTCGCCCGGTTCGAGATTGAGGGCGATCGCTTCCTGTGACGCACCGATAGAACGGAGTTCGCCGAAGACATCGTCCCTCGCCACGAGATCGTCTCCGAGCAGCGACTTGGCGACTGCGACTTTGACGTAGGCGTCGGTAATGAGCGAGGGCAATCGTTCGCTGTCGACTCCGCTTAGCTTTGGCGCCGAGGCGATGATCAGAGCGGTCACTGGATCAAACACGCTGTTCCTCAAGAAGTTCGATGGCGCGGGTACAGAGCAAATTCATCCACTCTCGCAGGTCAGTAACTTCCAATACGTTCCCATGGCGTCGCGAGCGGGCACCTGGGACGACCTCTTCAAACCCGTCGAAGAGGCCGTTGAATGCCTCTGCACGTGCGTGGTGGCTCCCAACGGTTACCGATACTCGGTAGGCCCGTCGGGACGCATCTCTCATGAGTCGATCGACGGCGGCGGGAACGTCGGCGCCGGACACACGCTCGAGGAGGTACCCGACCTCAGCCGCCAATGCAGGATTCCGTTCGCCTGCTTCCACCGCCTCGAATGACGGCCAAACGTCGTCACGCACCATGTCGCGAGGCGCACTCGTTGCTTTGTCCTCAAAAATGATCAACCGGCTCGGATATCCAGACTTCCGGTCCACCACCAGCTGGAGTCCATCGAAGCCTTTGGAGGCTTGCTCCATCTGGGGCATCCGTGCTGGGCCTTGGTTTTCCTCGACAGCAGCGATCCACGAGATCAATTGAAATACCCAACCGTCGCGATGCCACGGATCCTTGCCAGGCGGGACTGTAAGCAGTTGGATTGCGCCGTCTACGGCGTAGTTGGCCCCAGTCGCATCCCATCCCTCGGTCGAGTGAAGCAACGCCTCGACGTGGCGCCACTGCCCGAGCGCAAGATCGGCGATCGCCCGCGCAAGTGCCTCCAAGTCACGCGGTTCCCAGGCGCGACCCCTGTATAGCTGATGTCGTGGCTTCAGCTTGCGGTGGCGTAGCAGTCTCCCCATGTCTCCATTCTTAGGAGCATTCCCGCGAGTCGTCGCTCGAGCGGCAACCGACACGCAGGACGATCTGACCGAAGTGGACGGATCAGGCGCCCGACGACTCTCACTGCCAGCCAACAGATTGAGCAATGCACGCAGGCACCGTCGGTGAGCGACACCCTTTGGAAGCACTCCCCTACACTTACCTGCACGCCACAAAAATCCCTGGATAACTGGCAAAACGGGATCTAACCTGGCGGCATGCGCGGCGGCCTCGAGCGATGGAAGCGAGGTGCCGAATCCCGAGGGGTTCGACAGGCGATCGGCTACGCACTTGAGGGCACGTGCGACGCTCACCTGCAACATTCCCCCGGTGTTGACGCGCTCGAAGCGTACGGTGCCGCACCAGATTCGACCGTCTCGCGGTTCATTGTCGAGAACGGCATCATCACTTCCGACGAACTCACCGCCGGCGGCCTTCGTGTCTGGCTCACCGGCCACGACCCGGTCACTGGGGAAGAGCGTGGCCATCAGCGGCTGAGCCCTGACGCCGACCTGCTGCTCGACGGAACGATCAACCACCCGAAGTCGTACAGCATCGCCGCACTGCTGCATCCCGAACTCGCGACCGAGTTCGAAGCGCTCCAGGATCGGCTGCGTGACCGCATCCTGCTCACGTGGCAGACGGAACTCAACGCGCGGCGCGGGCACGGCGGGCTCGTCCGCGAGGAGCTCACCCGCATCGAGGTCATCGAGCTGCAGCATCGGCGCTCGCGCGCGCTCGACCCGCACATCCACCGTCACCTCTGGCTGAACATCAAGGTGCTCGGTGCGGACGGCAAGTGGTCGAACCTCGACTCGCGCGTTGCGATGAAACTGCACACCGTCGTCAACGCCGAGGGCGAGCTCGCCGCCCGCACCGATCCCGCCTGGATCGCCGCGCTCGCCCGGCACGGGTACACGCTCGACGAAACTGGCGAGATCGCCGAACTCGCCGGCGCCGTCCGGCCCATCTCGCGTCGGTCGGCGCAGATCGAGGCCAACCGCGCGCGCCTGATCGCGGAGTGGTCGGCGGCGCACGGAGGATCTGCGCCGAGCGTGGAGGTGCTGCAGCAGATCGATCGCCGCGCGTGGGCGGTGGCGCGTCCGAACAAGCCGGCCGATCTCGACGAGGCGTCGTGGGAGGCGCGCGTCCGCGACGAGATCACAGCAATCGATCCGAGTCTGACCACCCCTCGCACACCCGTTCCCGTCCATGCGACAGACCGGCATGCCATCGACTTGGATCTGCTCGCTGCACAGGCGGTCGTCGACGCGGACGAACGGTCCACCCCATGCGGCGGGAGGTTCAGCATCTTCGACGTCTGCGCGGGAGCAACACGCGCGCTCTCGCGCACGGGCGTCGTTGCCGAGCGCGACCAGCTCGACGGCGTGATCGCCGACATCACGGAGCGCGCCATGCGCTCCGTCTGCCGCCTCGTTGCGGATGATCCGCCGGCGCACGTCAAGGCGTTCATGGCGACCGAGACCGTACGCGCCAAGGTGCGTCTCGCCGGCCGCTTGGAGGTGCTCGCCCGGCCCGGGCGATCCCTGCTGCCGGGCGAGCTGCACCGGCTCGCACCGAACGCGGACTTGTCGGCGCTGGATGCCTCGCAAGGCGTCGCCGCGTGCGCCATCGCCGGCACGGACGGGCTCGTGACGGTTGCCGGCCCCGCCGGCACGGGCAAGACGACGATGCTGCGCGCTGCGTTCGCGGCGCTCACGTCGCAACGGCGGCGGATGCTCGTCGTCGCCCCGACCCGGAAGGCGGCATCGGTGGCGTCTCGCGAGGTCGGGGCCGCGGCATCCAGCATTCATGCCCTGCTTATGGACCACGGCTACCGATGGGGCACCAACGAGGCCGGCGCGAAGGTGTGGACCAGGCTTCGAGTGGGAGAAGTCGATCCCCGCACGGGCGCCGTATTTGGCGGACCAACCCAGTACGTGTTGCGTTCTCGCGATCGGATCGTGGTCGACGAAGCCGGGATGGTCGACCTGCAGACGGCGAACGTCCTCGTCGAGCTCGCGATCGAGCAGGGTGTCGGGCTGGCGTTCGTTGGTGACACGCATCAGGCGTTGCCGGTCGGACATGCGGGTGCAATGGGTTCTGCGATCCGGCACGCGAACGCTGCGGTCGAGCTCGACACGGTGCACCGGTTCCGCGATCCCGACTACGCGGCGCTCACGCTGCGGCTGCGGGATGCGGGTGATCGCGAGCGCGCGCTGGTGGCTGCGGGCGAGCTTGCCGAACGCGGTCATGTTGATCGGGTGGAACACCACGACGCGGCGCGTGAGCGGATGATCGACGCGTACTTCGACTGGCACGCTCGCGGCAAGCGGGTGACGCTGGTTTCCGGCACGAATGCTGAGGCGGATGCGATCAACGACGCCATCCAGCAGCGGCGAGTCGATCAGGGCGAGCTCGACGTCCGCGTCGCGACGTGGGGAATGGGCGAGCAGCGGATCCTTGTCGGCGACACCGTCCAGACTCGTCGCAACGACCGGTTCACGGGGGTCGAGAATCGCGCGCAGTGGATCGTGCGCGGCATCCACGAATCGGTCGTCTATCTCGTCTCCGTGGGTGACAGCGGCGAGGTGGCGCGTGTGTCCGCTGAGTACGCGCGGGAGCACCTGCAGCTCGCCTACGCATCGACGGTGCATGGCGTGCAGGGCGACACCGCCGATGCGTCCGTGGTCGGGCCGGATGTGGATGCCGCGGGACTCTACGTAGGCCTCACGCGCGGGCGGCTGAGCAACGTCGCGATCGTCGTGGCGCGGACGGATGCCTCAGCCCGCGAGTGCCTCGCCGACTCGATGCAGCGCGGGACTCCGGAGTTGACGATGCAGGATGCTTTGCGCGCGGCCCAGGCGGAGATGCGGCGTGCGGCGCGGAACCGGGAGGCGGCCGTAGTGACGCGGCCATCGGTCGAGGTTGCGAGTTCCGGCCGCGGGATCGGGATATAGCCCACTTGCCGGGCAGAGGGCTCTCAGTCGTTAGGGCGCACGCGGCTTATGTGTCTACTGCCCCAGGCTTCATCGTTGATCGATCGAAGTGTTGGCATCCCGCTCCTCTGCCCACGCGTCCTGCGTCACCTTCATGTCAGCCGATGCCGCCCTTACTAGCCTCGCGGGCGTCCAGCGAGCCGGCGTCCCGCCGGAGGTTTTTGGTTGCCCTAGGTGGCCACAGTTTGGCTCGCGGAGTCTCCTAACCCGGCGCTTTGACGGAGCGTCAACGGGCGACTGGCCCGATTCGGGAATGCGGCCATTACACAGCTGATCAACCCAGAATCCCGTTAAACGCGGGCGCGAGTCCTCATTTCCAACTCCCTGAGTTCATCGCAGCCGCCAGCTAGAGAGTCCCATCCGCTTGCCAACGAAAGTGCGATGAGCCTGGCACGACCGCCCCCAGGCTGAAGGGCATCTGACTTGGTGACGAGTGGCTCGAAGAAGCGTTCCTTTGGGTGTTGCTCGGCGCGAACGGTGGACCAGCCTTCGCCCAGCTGACCCCGCGAACCCCATAGCGCCCAGACTTCCGTCTCCTCAACTGCCAGGACAATGTCAACCTTCGCCGAGACGTCGGGCGCAAGCCTGGAATGAAGTTCCGTGAACTTGGCCAGACGGTCACCTCGTCCGCCAGTGCCGTCCTGTTTGTCACGGTCGAGCGCAAACACAACCAGGTCCGCGATCTTTGCGTAGCGTTCGGCGATTTCCGCGAATTTGCTCTCGACCTGCGAGATGCCTTGAAGTCGCGGATTTGACACGGGTCTCACTCGTGCGTGGGGTCGACCCACGTGTTTGAGCATCGCCGAGACGAGGGGTACCGCGACGAATTGATCTAGGGTGTGGTCTTCACAAACCACGAAGGCACGGTAACTCAACGTCGTCAGATCTCCGCCGCGAGTTGGAGCCAACCCTCTTCTTGCAGGTCCCCGAGCGATTGAGATCTGAGTGCGTCGCTAAGACCGGGCAGCTCGTTGATTGCAACGGTTCGAGAGGAGACCGCCTCGTCGTCCCAGCCAATTACGATTGCGCGACTAACGGTGTCGTTCTCCGCGAAGTCAAGCACCGCCGGGCTGTGGGTAGACGCAATGACCTGAACTCCATCATCGAGCGCCACCGTCTGCTCAAGCATGCGAATAAGTAACGAGATTCGGGCAGGGTTAATGCCGTTCTCGATCTCCTCGATTAGCAGTGTCCTTCGGCCGACCGCGCCCACCGTCGATAGCGCGAGCGCAGCGAACCTCAATGTTCCATCAGACAATGAGGGAGCCGTGATCTCTTGTTCGTATGGCGCCTCCGTGACGCAAACAATGACTTCGTTGGTCGGCGACGTCGCGGTGGAGAGACTTGTTATCTCTCGCGGCGTCACCTGACTCAGCCAGGCCAGAACTGCGTCACGGCGAGCGATGGCGCCCTCGTCATAGACCGGGTAAATCTCATCCTTCTCGACTTCGTAATCGACTGGATTCTCTGCGTCGCTATTGAGCTTCCATACCGCGGCTGCGAAGTATTCGCCGTGTTCACCCATCTCGAAACGACCGATCGGCGAGTACTTCCGCAGCACCTCGGGTTGAAGTTCTAGCGGAGCGATGGACGAAAGCTCCTCACGGACGATGTCGGCTACTTCTTCGTTCACTCGGGACTCTGCCCTACGGCTCGTAAACTGCGAGAGCACAAACTCAAACGGAGAGAACTCCCTTTTCGGGTTCAGCCCTCTCGCGTTCTTGTGGAACCTCGCGGCGATCGCCGGACCATCGTCGGATTGCTCCAAAGGGCCGGTCTCGGGTCGCGTTGAGTACACGTATGAGCCGGGATGAGAGCTTGAGCTCAATTGCTCGGAGACCACTCGATGACGCGCGGTATCGACCTCGACCAAGTAGACGATTTCGCTGGCGTCTACGTGCACCGTGACTTCAAGTGAGAACGTCGTCGACTCGGAGGAGAAGTGCGTAGCGGCGGCGCCCCCTCCGCGTATTCCGGATACCAGCGGGTTGATCAGACCCGGAGGCGCGTGCCCCTCGATTGCATCACGGACGGAACGACCCTCACCGATAGCTCGCAGAAAGCGAAGGGCGTCGAACAGATTGCTCTTGCCTGCTCCGTTAGAACCGATCAATAGCGTGAACGGGCCGAACTCGATCTCAGCGTCCGCGAAGCTCTTGAAGTTCCGCAGTCGAAGGCGCTTGATCACTCGCTTGCACTCCAGTCGTTGGCGGGCGCTGACGTGCCCATGCTACGGGCTGGTCAGCCTCCGCCATAGGCGGCGCGGTCGATGGCTCGGAGTTGGTCAGTGTTGGCGCGACTGGGACTGTGCGGCGGTGGATTCGCCACGCAGAGTCTCGGCTGGGCCGCACATTGATGGGCAGGCGTTCCGGACGCACCCGCACCTGATTAGAAGCTGACGGACACGACGCACCTCAACGAAGTGCGTACAACGATGTAGTTGACAGCGGACCCTCTCGCTCAGAGCAACGTGACGTGAGTGCCATAGAAGAGAATGCCCCCGCCCCGGAGGGTTATGCGCCGTCGGCACCCGGCTGGCTGCGGGGCACCGTCAAAGCCGGTGTACCGCCTGGGAGCACGACCCCGCGCTCAGCGCTCATGTCATGATGCGGAGGCCAGCGTCCGCAAGTGCTCCAACAATTTCGAGAGCGATCTTCACACCGTTGATGTGCGCGACGGATGCCTACTCGAACCCGCGAGGGTTTTAAGGGCGTGACCGAGGCCGCGGCACGCCGTCCTCCCCCATCCCGCCCGCTCCGAGAAGATGTCTCTATGGATGATCCTCGCCTCGACCAACGCCGCGAATGGAGCGGCGAGTGGTGGCTCCCGGATGCACCCGAGCAAACTTTCGGTGGCGTCCTCACGTACGAGCCCGGAAAGGAACTGAGTCTCGGTCTGATCGGCGGGTGGAGGTATGCCGAACCGGCCGAACCGTTGCCAGGCGTGCGCGTCGGCCGAGGCGATTTGCTCCGCTGGCCGATCATTCACGGCCGAACGGGCGAAACGCCTCTGACCCTCATAGACGCCTGGGTGAGTGAAGCGCGGGGTGGCAACGACGACCGGCCGGATGCACTCAGCATCGGGGCGATGACGCTTCTCGTGGATCTCCACCTCCATGCGGAGGACGAACCGGTATTCGTATCTGGATGGGTTACAACCGAGAATCTCAATGAATGGACCCGACGCAGCGGCTTCCGCGAGGAGCGAGGAAGAGGGCTTGAAGCTGAAACGCTCGAACCTCTGGAGGCGGTGACGGGCGAACTAAGGGTTCGCCTTCACACGCTTTCGTCGAACCAGTCATGGACTCGTAAGAGGGATGGCTTCCATATTGAGCATTGGGAGCAGGCGGCGATGGAGTTCCGATCGGACACGCCTCGTCCGATGGACGACTTCTTCGAGCCGATGCGAAGTGTGAGCGACCTGATGACTCTGTCAACACTCGAGCCCTGCGCCGACATCACTGTGCGTCTGTACACTCCTCCTGTCCCTGACCGATATGCCGAGGGCCATGTCTTCGCGACCGCTCTGCACAAGGTAGACGTCTATCAGTACCGAACCCGAACGCCCGAGCCAGAAGCTGGTGCCACCGTCTGGATCGACTTCATCCTGAGTCGCGAGGATCAGCCGTTCGACGACCTGATCCCACGGTGGTTCGAACTCCGTGACACATTCAAGGCCGCCCTCGACATGGTGCTTGGACTCACATACCTAACGGGCGGGTATCTACAGACCCGAGTGGTGAGCGCGGTCTCGGCGGCTGAAGCCTTCCATCGAGCTCTCAAGGTGCCGCCGCCGCTATCCGACGCAGAGCACTCCAGCCTGCGAGCCGCACTGTTCGCCGCGGTGCCTGACGACCATAGGCAGTGGTTGCACGATCGGACGCGATACAACCAACCCACCCTGAGAGAGCGCCTGGTTGACCTCGCTCGCCGACCTGGTCCGTTCATGAACGATCTCGTCCCGAATCCCGACGCTTGGGCCAAGGCGGCCGCACAATCGCGCGATGGCGTGGCGCATTTTGGCGCGGCTGGTCATTCCCGCTATGACGAGCTTCACGCGATCGTCATGATTACCGCGGCGGTTGTGACCATGAACCTCCTTGGCGAGCTCGGGATCTCTCAGGAGCGAATGCGTCGGGCGCTTCGCGAGAACCGCGACCTTCGCTGGACATGCGAGCTTGCCCGACAGCATTTCGGAGAGACGCCCCTGGCGGAAACGGGGCACTAGCCGCATCGACGTCACGTAGCTGCTTATGACGCGCGCGGCCGCGACGGGTGAAACGCAACCCTGCCAACCGGACTGGTACGTTCGGCGTCGTGACGCTGGAACTGGGGCCGGACGACAAAACCATGCGGCTGCGGTACGCCGGGACGTGCCGGCTCTGCACTCGGCAGATTTCCGCAGGCGAGGAAGCGGTCTACGAGCGCCGCTCGAAGACCGTTCGCTGTGTCGACTGCGCGGTCGAGGTCACGGGTGTGGACCCAGGCGAGGCTGGGGCGTCCGCGCGACGCGAATACGAGCGCCGTCGAGACAACCGGGAACAGCGGATCCGTACCGACGGGACTGCCCCGAGTTTGGTTGACGATCGGGGGTTGGGGTAGTCAGGCCGCGATTGCGGTCGTGTAGATCATCTCAAACTCG